>CAZNYC010000009.1:0-53087 GCA_964577175.1 uncultured Anaerolineales bacterium | reverse complement strand
CCTGTACCTGGACCGGGACGAGCGCGACTTCGTCTCCGTCTGGGCGGGCAGTGCCTGCTCCAGGGCCGCCTTGCCGCCGAGGTCCGGGCCGGGTTCGTCGTACGGATACCAGCGATCGTGGCCCTGGCCCGTGCGGCGTCATCAGGAACGCGGTTCTATCTGACATGGTCACGTCCTTTCTCTTGCGCACGCTGAATGGCCTTGGGCTCCCCACGGCCCGTTCCGTGACCGGCCCGGTACGATGAACGCGGTTGTAGACCAAGAAGCATGTGCCATGAAGGGTGCGCCGCGCCCGAAACGGCCGAGGCCGTCGAAATTCCTGTCCAATTTTCCCTCCGCCGGACCATACTGATGGGAGGCCCGAAGCGGAGGCCGCATGGAATCCGACCGCAAGCGGCAGTTCACGCAGCGCTTCGTCCGGAACCAGCACCGCGTGTTCGCCTTCATCGTCACGCTGCTGCCCGACCGCGACGAGGCCGAGGAGGCCTTCCAGGAGACCAGTCTGCTCCTCTGGGAGCGGTGGGACGAGTTCGACCCCGAGCGCGAGTTCGTCCCCTGGGCGTGCGCGTTCGCGTTCAACGTGGTGCGCAACCGCCGGAAGAAGCGGCGGCGGTCGCCGACGGCGTTCAGCGACGACGTCCTCGCCGCCGTCGCCGAGACGCGCCACAGGACGGAGGAACTGCTCCAACTCCGCCGGCAGGCGCTCTCGACGTGCGTGGCCGACCTCCCGCCCGAGGCCCGCGACCTCGTGAGGCGCTGCTACTGGAGCGGCGACACGTTCAATGCCGTGGCCGAAACCCTGAAGATGGCGCCGCAGACACTCTACAAGCGGCTCCAGCGGATCCGCCGAACCCTTTTCGAGTGCATCAACCGGAAGATCGTCGGGGAGATAGTGCCATGAACGATGCCCTCGACATCCACCCGCCCGACGAGGCCCTGTGGTCGCTGGCGGCCGCCGTGTGCGACGGCACGATCACGGCCGAGGAGAGGGCGCGGCTGGAAGCGATGCTGCGAGAGAGCGAAGCGGCGAGGCTCTTCTACGTCGCCTACATGGATCTGCACGGCGTCCTGCTGTGGCAGGGACGGGACCGGGCGGCGACGCTGCCGCAGCCGGCCGGAGGGGCGCGCACGTTTCGCGTCCGTTGGTACGGCCTGGCGGCGATGGCGGCGGCGGTGTTCGTGGGACTGGCCGCGGCGGCCTTCGCCGTGCTGCGCGGCACGGGCCCGGCACCGATCGGCCATCTCGCGGGTGCCGTGGACTGCCGGTGGGAATCCGACTCGGGCCCGGCGCCGGGGCAGCCGCTGTATCCGGGCCAGGACCTGCGGCTGAAGGGCGGCGTGGCGGAGATCGCCCTGACGAGCGGCGCCACCGTCACGCTCCACCGGCGGGCCCGCGTGCGGTTGGCGTCGGCCGCCGCCATCGATCTGCGCGAGGGGACCCTCTGGGCCGGCGTGCCGGAAGAGGCGAAGGGGTTCACCGTCCGCACGCCGGGCGCCGAGGTCGTGGACAACGGGACGGAATTCGGCGTGCTGGCCGAACCCGCCGGCGCGACCGAGGTGCACGTCTTCCGCGGCCGCGTCGACGTGACGCCGCAGGACGGCATGCAGCGGCGGCTCGACGCGGACCAGGCCGTGCGCGTGGAGGCCGGCGCGGTCTCGGCCATCGCGCCGGACGGGGCCCGGTTCGCGGGGACGACGACGGTGCCTCCCCGCATCGCGCTGGCCGACGATTTCGCCCGCGGTGCGCTCGATCCGCAGGTCTGGCAAACGCGCCTCCCGTACCCGGACTCGCAGGTGGAACTCCTCCCGGGGGCCGTCCGACTGGTCAACGCCGCGTACCTCGTGACGGCGGAAGAGTTCGATTCGCTCGTCTCCGGCCGGCTGCGCGTGACGGGCACCATCCGTTTCCCCACGTTCGGGCCGCACGTCACCTGGCACGAGATGAACGTCGTCACGCGAAGCGACGGGCACATGCGCCGCGGGGGGGACGTGCCCGGCTGGGCCTACCACAGCGCGGCGAGCGGCATCGTCTACCGGCTGAGCACCAAACACCCGTACGCGGAAATCATGGAGGCCGGAAGCGACTTCCGCATCAGCCGGCGGGTCGTGACCGGGGACTTCGAGGTGCAGCACGACGCGGCCTATCGGTTCGAGATCATCGACGACGGTCTCCGCCTGTCGGCGACGCTGAGCGAGGTGGGCAATCCCGCCAACCGCGTGACGGTCACGGCCACCGTCATCAAGGATACCTCCGATACGAATCACGTCGCCTTCTACGGTCGCGAGCGGCACAGGGACCGAGACATCGCCGTGGACCTGGCCGATGTGCGCATCACGCTCGGACGGTCGCAAGAGGAGTAACGCCCGGACATGCATCTGCGACGACGCGTTATGGCGGTCTGTGTCTGCTTGGCGGTGTGGCTTCCCGCCCACGCCGCCGAGGACGTGCCGGCGTTGGAACTGGCGCCCTGCACGATCGAACTCGTCGACGGCCGCACGGTCGAGGGGCGCCTCGCCGTGCAGTTCGAGATGGACGCCCACCTCGTCGTCTACTCGCCGCACCGGGCAACGGTGCGGTCGCTGCTGAAGAAGCACGTCCATGCCGTCACCGTGGACGGTAAGCGCGAGCAATTCAACCCGAAGCGCGCGCTCACGGAGGAAGACAGAAAACTCCTCGGCCCCCTCCAGTGGCCGGACGAACCGCCCGCCAAGGGTCACAAGCCGGCCTACACGACCGAAACGTGGGACAAGCCCAAGCGATTGCTCGTCTGGGCGCGGCCGGGCAAGAGCGGCCTCCTCAGCGCGCCGGCGAACTGGCTCTGCAACGGCCGGCCGCTGCCCGACATGTCGTTCGACAAACCCGCCCGCGCCGCAGACGGCGGGGCGTTCGACGTCGAAACCGACATCCTCCTGCCGGCCGCCGGGCGCGCCTACACCGTCGGCTACAAGGACCGGGGGCGCGGCGGGCTGCGGGTCCGACACATCACGGTCGGTCACCTGGCCAGACTGAACCCGAGCGTCCTGACCGCCGTCGGCAACCTCTGGCTGCCGCCGCACGGCCGGCTCCGCGTGCGGTACACCATCGCCGTCAAGGGCGCTCGTCATACGTTCTTCATCAACGACAAGCCGCCGTTCACGGCCGAGCAGAACAACGCCCTGCAGGGGGGATACCCGGCGGCCAACTACGTCAACGGCATCGGCTACAGCGTGGCCCAGTACTTCCGGGTCAACAAGGCCGGCGTGGCGTCGGTGGAGTTCCGCGGCACCACGCAAACCAGTGACGATTTCCAGATACCGTCGGGCGTCGCCGTCGTGGCGCCGGACGCCCAACTCATGCCCGGAAAGCGTTCCACCCAGAACATCGGCAAGGACGCCGTCCTCCGTCTGCACTCGGGCAGCCAGTTCTGCAAGATGGAGAACGCCACCTATTACAACCATGACCTGGTCGTCGAGGGGCGCATCGAGGCCGGCACGCCAGAGCATCCCATCACCAGGGACTGCCTGCTGGGTGTCAGTTTCAAGGACCGCTCGGCCTACGGCAAGGACGGGCCGTCCGTCGGTCGGGCGGCACCGGGCCTGGTTTTCACTCAGGCGGCGCGCGTCGCGGTGCACACGGTCGATCCGTCGAAGGCCCGGCTCGTCATCCGCTGGCACGGGCGGGAAAACACGTGGCAGCGGTCCCGCATGAAGGGCGAGAGCGGCAAGGACTACATGGCCTTTCCTCGTACGATCGGGATCGACATCCAGGGGCCGCTCGTCCTGGACGGCGTGCACTTCGACGACGTCCACCGCGGCGGTCTCCGGCTGCGCCAGCCGGAGGTGCGGCAGCGCTGGAAGCACGTTTCGTTCGGCGAGCGCAACGAGAGCCGGCCGGACGACCTTTTCGTATCCCTTCCCGTGGAGGAATAATCCATGCGGCATGTGATTGCTGGAGCGGTCGGACTGGCGCTGTGCGCGGTGGCGGCCGGGATGTCCCCCGCCCGCGCCGCCGAGGAGGTGCCGGCGCTGGAACTTGTGCCCTGCACAATCGAACTCGTCGACGGCCGCACGGTCGGGGGGCAACTGGCCGTCCAGTTCGACATGGACGACCACCTCGTCGTCTATTCGCCGCGCCTGGCCACGGTGCGGTCGCTGCTGAAGAAGCACGTCCATGCCGTGACCGTGGACGGTAAACGCGAACAATTCAACCCGAAGCGCGCGCTCACGGAGGAAGAGAAGAAACTCCTCGGCCCCCTCCAGTGGCCGGACGAACCGCCCGCTGAGGGCCACAAGCCGCCTTACACGACCGAGACGTGGACCCCGCCGAAGCGGCTGCTCGTCTGGGCGCGGCCCGGCAAGAGCGGACGGCTCCGCGAGGCCGCCGGATGGCTCGCCAACGGCAAACCGATGGCGGACCTGCCGAAGACCGTCATCTGGGGCGGTCCCACCTGGAACCGGAGCCGCCGCCTGGCCGAGTTCGACGAGCACACCGACATCCTGCTCCCCGCCGCCGAGCGCCCGTACTCCGTCCGGGGCGGCGCCCATTGGCACCAGAGCAAAGGATTCCTTGTCCGGCACCTGACGGTCGAGTCCGGCGGGTCGTTCAAGGCGAACGTGAAGGGCCTGTTCGGCAACCTCTGGATCTCGGCCGATTCCGATTTCCACGGCGGCGGGTGCGCGTACTTCCGCGGCACGCAGCACACGTTCATCCGCAACGGCGACCCGCGCCCCGTCGGCGAGCCGATTGACTGGGCCTCGCTCGATGCCAAGGCCCTTGCCCGCAAATGGGTCCTTCGCAAGGAGGACCCGGGCGCCTCGATGGAGATCATCGGCGGCGCGGGGTCCGGCGACGAGACGCACGTCCACGTGGGACGCCTCGTCGTCGGCGAGGGCAGCACCGTGCTCATCGGACCCCGCTGCTGCCAGACCGTGGGGCCCGCCGCCGTCCTCCAACTCCAGTCGGGCGCGGTCTTCGCCAAGAACGTCAACCAGCCCCACAAACAGGACATGCTGGTCCGCGGCCGCTTGCAGGCCGGCTCGCCCGAGCGGCCCATCACCGAGGACTGTTACGTGGGGCTCTCGTTCAAGGACCACGAACGCCTTTTTGCCGGTGACCAGTGGCAGAAGCGCGGCGAGTACCGGGGGCTGGAAATCTGGCCCGGCGCCGCCGTCCGCGTTCACAGCGACGACCCGGCCGAGGCCCGGCTCGTCTTCCGCTATCACGGGAAGGACGGGTTCGGCGACACCGGCGCGCCGCCCAAGAAAGGCGAACCGGGCTACGAGGCCTACCAGGCCATCCCCCGGCAGATCGACATCACCGTCTGGGACGGCGCGGACGTGCAGTTGGACGGCGTTCTGTTCGACGACGTCCGCAAGGGCGGGCTTCGCCTCATGGACCCCGACATGAGGGACGCCTGGAAGCACGTCTTCTACGGCGAACGAAACGCCGGGCCGCCCGAGGTTCTCATCGCCCGCTACACTCCCTCCGACGAGCAGCGAAAGGAGGTGGCCGAGAGCAGCGGCCCCGACGGCTCCGTGGACCGCTTCTTCGGCGTCCCCCTCTTCGTCCGCGACGACAAGCCGACCTGGGAAGCGCGCATCCAGCCCGTGGGCGGGCAGTTCCCCGCCGGCGAGGATGTGACGGTGACCATGCGGGTTGCCACGAACCAGGAGAACCTCGAGGGCGTCGAGGTCCGTTACACGGTCGACGGGACGGATCCGACCGCCGAGGCGACCCGCTACACCGGCCCGTTCAGTCTCACCGAGGGGGCCACCGTCAAGGCGCGGTGCTTCCGCGACGGCGAGGTGCTGCGGGGCGACCCGGCCGAGGCGACGTTCGAGTTCGTCGCCCCCCGCGAGCCGGACGCCCCGGCCGCCACGGCCCCGGGGCTCCGCTACGAGTACTACCGCGGTTCGTGGCGGCAGCGGCCGGACTTCCAGAAGGACACGCCCCGCCCGGGCGGCGTGGCCCGCACCGTCGGACCGGACGCCCGGCCGGACGGCCGCGATACCGTCGTGCTCTTCACGGGGTACCTCGACGCGCCCCGCGCCGGCATCTACCGCTTCCACCCGTCCCCGACCAACAGCGGACGGATTTCCATCGGCGACCGCATCGTGTGGGACCCCAACCCGCTGGATCCCCGCCGCCACAAACATGAACTGGTGGTCCTGGGGCCGGGGAAGCACCGCTTCCGGGCGGCGTTCTTCTTCGGCGAAGGCGTCGACGATGGCGAGTTGGGCCTCGCCTGGCAGGGCCCCGGCATCGAGAGGGGGCGGGTGCCCGCCTCGGCCTTCAGTCACAAGCCGTGAGCATGGATAAGGAGCATGCCGTGAAACGCATCATCGTCCCTTTGACTGCGCTCGTCGTGTGGGCGGCGGTCGGCCCGGCCTTTGCCCGCGCCGCCGGGGAGGCGCCGGAACAGGCGTCTATCGTCCCGGCCCGCTTCGGTGAGAACACGGCCACGATGTGGTCGCCGACGCTGGAGTGGACGCTCGAAAACGATTCCTTCGACGGCAACCCGTTCGACCTCGTCGCGAAGGTGGCCTTCCGCCATGAGCGCGGCAAAGAAACGCGCACGACGGAGATGTTCTACGCCGGCGACGACGCGTGGAAGTTCCGCTTCACCGGCACGCGCGTCGGCACGTGGACGTTCCGAACGCAGGCCGACGGCAAGGATGGTACGAGCAGCGTCCCCGACCTCCACGGCCGCGAGGGTGTGGTCGAGGTGGGGCCCAACCCGCACCCGCGCATCCGCGGTTTCATCACCCACCAAGGCAATCGGTTTGCCCGGCAGGTGAGTGGGCCGGACGACCTGGAGGGATTCCTGCCTGACACGTACATGAACGAGCACCGTTTCGGCAACCCCGAAGGCAAGGGCTGGACGGACATCCGCCCGACGTTGACGGATCCGCAACGGCTCAAGGCGTACCTCGAGGAAGTCGAAGCGCACGGCTGCAACGGCGTCTTCTTTCACGTCATCCACCAGTGGTTGAAGGCGCATGCCCTGGGCCACGACGATCACGACCGCGTCAATCCGGACCTCGAAACATTCGCGGCGCTCGACACCCTGATCACCGCCGCCCATCGGCGGGGCCTCTACGTCCACCTCTGGGCGTGGGGCGACAGCGGGAGAAAGTGGACGCCCGACGGGCTGCCCGGTGGCATCAACGGAGAAGTCGACCGGCGCATCCAGCGCTACATCGCTGCTCGCCTCGGGCCGCTTCCCGGCTGGGTGATGGGCTACGGCTTCGACCTGACGGAGTGGACGAGCGAGCAAGACTTGAAGCAATGGGCCGGTTACCTGCACGCCCGCATCGGCTGGCCGCACATGCTCTGGGGTCGGGACCGGTACAACGACGAACTCGACGCCAAGTCGTACCCCGGTTACAGCGTCCGGTCGTACGAGGAGATCGTCGAGGACATGAGTTCCGACACCTCGCGCCCGCACCTGTACGAGGAGCGCCATACCTATCTCCGCAACGAGCAGCTCAGCCAGGAGGGGACGCGGCGGTTCATGTGGCACCAGACGTTGGCGGGCGGCATGATGGGGTTCTGGGGCCATTACCCCGGGAGCAAGTATCGCGGGCCGTACCCCGAGCCGCAGCAGTTTCGGTGTCATCGAGAGTTCTGGCAGGGCCGCTTTCTCCTGCAAATGCACCGCGCTAAAGGCCTGACGGACGGCTGCGGCCTCGCGACGCCCGGCGGAAAGCACTTTGTCTTTTACAGGGAAGCGACCGGCCACATGGAGATGGACCTCTCGGAGGCGGCCGGGCCGCTGCCGGCGATTGCCGTCGACACGACCAAGGCGTACCGCGAGATCGATATCGGTCCCCTGGCGCCCCGCAAGCACACGTGGAAGGCCCCGCGCACAAGCGACTGGGCCATCGCCGTCGGCCGCTTCCCGGACCGGATGGAGCCACAGCATGAGGCCGATCCGCCGGAAGCGGAACCGTCCGAAGAACCGTGAAATCCCGGAGGGCGGCGAGACCGCCGGGCGCCGCGCCGCGCGACGGTGTGGCCGTCCGGTAGCCGTGGAAGTCGGACCGCAGCCGTGCGAAGCCGTTGACGACTGATCTACGGGTGGCAGTCTGATGATGAGACATGAGGCGACGGCCGGGTGTGTTCTCGCCCTGACGCTGGTGGCGGCGTCCGCGCAGGCCGGACGGATCGTGTTTCCGGGGGACATCGCCACCAGCACCCAGTACCTCGAGTTCCGCAGCGTACGGCACCTCAGCGCCAGGGGTGACGGTGTGCATGACGATACCGAGGCATTCCGGGAAGGCTTTGCCGTGCGGAAGGACCCCCCGGGCGACTGGGCTGTCGTATACGTGCCTGCTGGAACCTACCTGGTCAGCGATACGATTGGCTGGCCCCGCCGATGTTACCTGATCGGCGAGCATCGAGAGAAGACGATCATCAAACTCAAGGATGCGTGCAGCGGCTTTACGAACGGCGAGGGCAAGCCCGTCCTCTTTACGGGCGTCCCCGGGCCGTATTACGGACGGGAGAACCGCGCCAACGCCGCGTTTGCCAATTACATCATGAACCTGACCGTCGACACCGGCAAGGGCAATGCGGCGGCGATCGGCATTCGCTACACCACGCACAACCAGGGGATGGTCAGCGATGTGACCGTCCGGTCCGGCGACGGCCGAGGGAAGATCGGCGTGGACCTTTCGGCCACGGAGTTCGGCCCCGGCATGATTCGCGACGTCCGCATCGAAGGGTTCGAGATCGGCATCGATACCCCGGGCAACGTTTCGCACGCGACCCTGGTCGGCGTCACGCTCATGAACCAGCGTGTGGTTGGGATCCGTAATCGGTTCCCGATCTCGGTGCAGGGCCTGACGAGCCGGAACCACGTGCCGGCGATCCGCAACGAGGGGACGATGGCGCACCTGGTGCTCGTAGACGCCGAGTTGGCCGGCGGCAGTCGTCGGTACTGCGGCATCGAATACCGGGGCGGGGCGGCCTATGTGCGAAACATCACGTCGTCGGGCTACCGCGGGGCGGTAGGCGAGGGAAGCCGTCCCGTCACCGGTTCCCGTGTGAGAGAAAAGGTCGCCGGGGAGGTCCGGAAGGTGTTTCCGGCAAAAGGGGGTAGACGGGACCTGGCCCTGCCGACGCCCCCGGAGCCGTTCGAGGAACCGCCCGGCCGGTGGAGGGTCGTTGAGCCGACCGGCGGCGACGATACGCGGACCGTGCAGCGGGCCGTCGATTCGGGTGCACGGACACTCTACTTCCGGTTCGGCAAGACCTACCGCATCAGCGACACGATTCACATCCGGGGCAACGTACGCCGTATCGTGGGGTTCCAGTCGCAGATTGACGGGCGTAACGCCAGGGACGCCTTCGTCGGCACGGGCAGGCCGCTGGTGAAATTCGACGGGAAAGGCCGACATCCGATCACCGTGTGGGGGCTCGGCGTCAGCGCCTGGCCGTGGAACAACAGGATCGTCGCCGTCGAGATCGATACCCCTCAGGATGTCTATTTCGACGCCGTCGGCTACGCCTCCTTTCACACGACGCCCCGGGCGACCGGCACGGTGATCGTCGACGAGGGGATCGGGGATACGGTGCTCGAGGGCCCGGGCACCTTCCTCGTGCGTCAATGCAACGCGGAGAACAACCCGTTCAAGGGCTCCGACAGTCTGCCGCGGACCTACTTCCGTAACAGGGGCGCCCGCTTGATCGCCCTGGGTATGAAGACCGAGTCGCCCGCCGTCCACGCGGTGACCACGCGAGGCGGACTGACCGAGGTTCTCGGCGGGTTCTTCCGAGACCACGTCGGGCCCGATCAGTACGGTTGGCAGGGGGACCCTCCTTTGCAGGGCGTGGACATGTCGCGAGGCGTGCCGTACTGGATTACCCGCAACGCCTCGACGTTGGCCAGTTACTACCAGTACGCGTGGGCGCCGGGGAAGGCCCGCCGCCTTCAGGCCATTGAGATCCGGGGGGACATAACGAAGTACCTCGAGGTCCCCGCCGGCAATTGCAGCATGGGCATGTACGTCGGTTGGAACGGCGATGCCACGCGCCACGCCGGCGACGGTCGAAACAGGCGGTACAGCCGGTACGATCCGACGGCCCGCATGCGCCGTGGACAAGGAGTCGGCTTCTATGCGATTCGTAAGTAAAAAGAGCGTTCTGTGGATAGCCGCAACGGCGGCAGCGGTCTGCTTGAACGCTGCCCGCGTTCGTGCGGGTGAAGAATCCACCTCACTGCACCTCGAGTCCTGCACGGTCGAACTCGTCGACGGCCGCAAGGTCGAAGGACGACTCGCCGTCCGATTCGACCTGCCGGACCACCTCGTCGTCTACTCGCCGCGTCTCGCCACGGTCCGCTCGTTCCTGAAGACGCACGTCCACGCCCTGACGGTCGACGGAGAGCGGCGGGAACTGAACCCAAAGCGGACCCTCACGGACGACGACGCGGAACTCCTCGGCGGGGTCGCCTGGCCGGACGAACCGCCGAAGGAAGGGCCCAAACCCGCCCACACCAGCGAAACGTGGACCAAGCCCCGGCAGTTGCTCGTCTGGGCCCGGCCGGGCAAGAGCGGCCGGATCGAGGCGCCGGGGAACTGGCTCGTCAACGGCCGCCCGATGGAGGAGTGGCCGGCGCCGGTCGGCCACCATTACGGGCTCATCTTCTTCAAGAGTAGCCAGGTGGACTTTCTTTTCCCGGCCGCCGAGAAGCCGTACAAGGTCCGCCCGCGGCGCAGTAACGTCCGGGCCCGCCACATCACCGTGGAAGCCGGCGCGGACGCCGAACTCTCGTTGAACGAGTGCGTCGGCAACCTCTGGGTCAGCGCCGGCGGCGCGTTCAACGGCGGCGGCGGGGCCCACCTCGCCGGCGACAAGCACACATTCTTCGTCAATGGCCGGCCCTACCGCGGCGCGCCGCCCACCTCGCCCGAGACGTTCGCCGCCGTCATGGACGCCGCCAAGCCGTTCGCCCGCAAGTGGGTGGTCCGCAAGACGGACCCGGAGGCGTCGATGTCTCTCACGGGCACCTTCGGTTCCGGCGACGAGACCCACTGGCTCCGCGGCGTGACGATTCTGGAAGAGGACAGCGTCATCGCCATCGGCCCGCGCTGCGTCCAGACCGTCGGCTGGGAGGCGACCCTTGTCATGAAGTCCGGCTCGGTGCTCGGCAAACGCCGGAACCAACTCTACAAGAATGACATGCGCGTCAAAGGCCGGCTGTGGGCCGGCACGCCCGACGAGCCCCTCACCGGCAACTGCTACCTGGGCATCAGTATCAAGGACACGCGCGGCCGGGCCACCAGCCCCGCACGGCCCGCCCGCTACGGCGCTCGCGGCCTGACGGTCGCCCCGGGCGGAGGCATTCGCGTCCACACCGCGAACCCGAACTGCGCCCGCCTGGTCGTCACCTGGCACGGCACGGAACCCGGCGGCGACGACGGGTCCAGCAACGTGGGCTGCGACAAACTGCCCGAGGCCGAGCGGACCATCAATGTGAATCTCCTCGGACGGCCCGTTTTGAGCGACGTCGTCTTCGAGTATCTCGGCCCGGGCGACCTCCGTCTGGAGGACCCCGCCGTTCAGGAGGAATGGCGCCGCGTCCGTTTCGGCGAGCACACCGCGTCGCAGGGGCAGGTCGCCGTTCGGCTCCAACCGGACGAAGATCTGAAAGAGGAGATCGCGCGCTGGCGGGAGGAACGCGAAACGCGCCGGGGCGACGAGGTTCCGCCCACCGCCCGGAGCACCAAGGGCAGCCTGAACCCCCGTATCCTGCCCTCGGGCGGCACCTTCGCCGCGGGCCGGCCCGTCGAGGTCCGGCTCCACGCCCTCGGCGACCCCGAGATGCGCTACACCACCGACGGCACCGACTCCGAGCAGGGCAAGCCTTACGCCGGCCCGTTCACCGTGACGGAGACCACGACGGTCAAGGCCGGGCTGTTCCATTATCCCGGGCCGCATTTCCGCCGGAGGTGGGAGGAAGTGGCCGACACGTTCACCTTCGCCGAGGCCGCCCGTCCGCCTGATGCGCCCGGCCGGACCAAGCCGGGCCTCCGCCTCCGCGTGTACGAGGACAACCCCCTGGAGACGAAGCCGGACGAGCGCGGCGAGCCGGTGCGGACCGCCACCGTCGAGCGGTTTCGCCTCGACATTGCCGACGCCGAGAAGCGGAAAGCCGCCGGGTACGTCTACTCGGGCTATGTCCATGTCCGAGAGCCGGGCGTCTACCGCTTCTATGCTCAGACCGAGGGCGCCAGTCGCCTCTTCATCGGCGACCGCCTCGTGGTCGACAACCATCGCCGCTACCGCAAGGATTACCAGGACGTGGCCAAGGCGCCGCTGGCGTCGTGGGGTTCGCTGCGGCTGGAGCCGGGCCGGCACGCCATCCGCGTCGAATACGCCCGGGCCTACGGCTTTGCCTGGTGGCGCCCGCAGGAAGACGAGGTGTTCCGGGTTTCATACGAAGGGCCGGGCATCGAGAAGCAGCCGATCCCCGCCGAGGTGCTGAGTCATTCATGGGACAAAGAATGAAGAATACCTTTGCCATCACGCTCGCCGTCCTGCTGGCCGTTGCGGCGCCGGCGGCGGCGCTGATCAACCCGAATCTCCAGCCGATGCAACTGGCCCGGAAGTACAAGGCCGTCATCGGCACGACCGTTGCCGCGCGCGACGAGGACAAGGGCACCGTCACCCTTGAGATGACCGACGTGTTCGCCGGCGAGTTCGCCCCGAAGACCATCCGCATCACCACCGTCGAGGCGACGCGCGACGAACCCGTTTTCCTCGCCGACGGTCAGCCCATCGTCGCCTTCGTCTCCACCCGCCGCAAACCCGAGCAGGTGCTCTTCTACACGGGCGGCGGCGTCTGGCAGGAGGGCCGCACCGTCGACGCCGATCCCGCCAGATGGCAATGGACCGTCGTCCACGACGAACAGACCGTCGGCTCGTTCTTCGGCTGCTACAACGGCGGCCCGGCGCAGTTCGTCCGCATGATGGCCGACCTCCGCGACGGCGCGTACTACTTCCCCCCTCGCCCGTTCCACCGGTTTGCGCAGGTAACGCTCGGCCGGTTCGAGAAGTCGCTGCGGGGCGTCGCCCTGCACGACGTGGACGGCGACGGCGACCTCGACGCCTACGGGTGCAGCCCCGCCGGCAACCGCCTGTACCTTCAGGACGGGCCGATGGAGTTCATCGACGCCACCACCCGGCTGGGTCTGGACGGCGTGGCGGGCGTCAGCGTGTCGTTCGCCGACGTCGACGCCGACGGGCGCGCCGACCTGCTCGCCGACGGCCGCCTCTACGTCCAGCAGCCGAACGGCCGCTTCAAGCCGACCGCCTGGCTGCCGCCCGCCGCCGACGAGAACGTCAAGAGTGCCTCCTTCGTGGACCTGAACGCCGACGGCACCCCGGACGTCCTCGTTTCCAAAGTCGGCGGCGGCCTGCACGCGTACCTCAACCCGGGCGAGGGCGGGTGCGCCTTCGAGGACGCGACCGGGGCCGTCGGCCTGGCCCGGTCCGAGTGCGGCGCCGCGGGGACCGGCTTCTTCGCCCCCGGCGACTGGAACGCCGACGGCCGGTGCGACCTCTTCTACGCCGCCGGCACCGGCCTGCTGCTGGCACAGGGGCCGGACGGCGTCTTCGCGCCGCTGGGCGGCGGCCAGATGGGGCTTGACCTCGCCACCATGGAGGCGCCCTCCGGCTTGACCGGCGCCGGAGGCTTCGCCGCCGTGTGGGACCCAGGCCGTCTGAGCCTCGTCATCCCGACCGACGCCGGCTACAGCCTCATCGCCCGCAGCAGGGGGCGCGTCAGCGACGTCATTACAGCGACCAACGAGCTGCAGAACGAACCCGCCGAGCACCAGGTCAGCCTCCTGTGCGAGGACCTTGACGCCGACGGCAACGTCGACGTGTTCACCGGCACCCGCCGGGGACCGTGCAACTTCCACGCGAACCGCGGATACGGGTCGTTCATGCGGCCGGGCAAGTATGCGCCCGGCGCGTTCCCCGACGCCTTCCGCACGGGGGCCTGGGGCCTTGCGGCCGGCGACGTCAACGGCGACGGCGCCAACGACGTCCTCATCGGCGGCATCGACGGAAGGCTGGTCCTCCTGGTGAACGAGGCGCTTGCCCTCCGCAAACCGCCCACGAAGGCCACGCGCTATCACGATCGCAAACGGTACCACACGCGCATTGTCTCCGTGACGGTCGAGGGGCCCGCCGGCGTCACGGGGGCGCGGCTCATCCTGGAAGATGCTGCGAAGGAGGTGGTGGCTCGCCGCGACATCGGCACGAACGTCAACGTGGGCAGCGGCGGTCCGCGCACGATCAATATCGCCGTGCGGGAAAGCGGCCGGTACATGCTGACGGTCACGTGGTCCGACGGCGCGACCCGCCGCTACCCGCTCGACCTCGACGGCCCCCGACGGGTCCGGCTCCGCGCCGAACGGCCGGAGCGCAGCCGATGACGGGGCGGACGCACCGTCGGGTCGTACGTGAACGGGACCGGGCCCACGCGGCGGCTGCGACGGGCGTCGGCGTGGTGCGGCGGGGGCGGCCGAGAGGCCCCGGAACTTTGTCGCCCACGGCATGTTAGCACTACAACGCTAAGTCGGTGTTTTGCGCGGTGGGTCTGGAGTACCCATCGCACTCGAAAGGCCCTTTCCAGGCTTGCGCGCCGGGTGCGGAGACCCGCCGCGCACGAGTTAGCGTTGTCGTGTTCGCACCGCTAACCGAAGGCATCCCGCGGCGGCAACGGCCGTTGTACATGGGGGAGTAGACATGCGCAGTCTTCACCATATCGCGCGTCGCCGTCTTCATCGCGCCGGCCTGGTGCTGCTTATGGGCGTGGCGGTTGCGACCGCCGGCGCGGCGCGGGCGGAGGCCCCGCCGCCGGCGCCCGACTACCGCGGCGCCACGGCCCACGATCCGCATTTCGACGATGCCTCCCTGTGGGACGGATACGACGCCAAGCGGGCGGCCTACACCCGCCAGACGTGGCCGGAAGGCCGCCTCTACGTCTGGGCCCAGCCGGGCAAGAGCGGCGGCAAACGGTTCCGCGGCGCGATGAAGGCGGTCGACCCCAAGAACTGGCTCCTCGACGGCAAGCCCGCCGACGAACTCGTCCTGGACGAGCGCACCGACCTCCTGTTCCCGGCGTCCGAGACGCCGTACCGCGTGGGCTTCCGCGGCACGGACGTGCTGGAGGTCTGTCGGCACGTCACCATCGAGTCCGGTGCCGGTTTCGTGGGCGGCGGCGACGGGCGCGGCCGGCAGATCTACGGCAACGTGTGGGTCAAGGCGGGCGGCACCATGTACGCCCAGGGCGCCACGAAGTTCGTCGGCACGCGCCACACGTTCTTCCGCAACGACAACGTCGCCGGCGCCGAAAAGGACGAACGGAATGAACGGCACCGGTGCTCGCAGTACTTCACGTTCGAGAAGGGGAGTGAGGGGTCCGTCGAGTTCCTCGGCCACGTGACGGTCTCCGACGAGTTCCGGGTGCACCGGTGCCTGGTCATCGTGGGACGCGACAGCATTCTCCAGCCCGGCCGCCACGCCGCCCCCACGATTTACGAAGGCGGCGTGCTGGCCCTGCTCGACGGCGCCTACTTCGGCAAGTGGTGCAACGACTTCGGCATCCCGGACATGACGGTCGAGGGCGGAACGATCCAGGGCGGCCTGCCCGACCGGCCGCTCACGCGCGACGGCCGGTTCGGCCTCGCATTCAAGAACTTCACCAATGCCACCTGGGAGGGCCTGAGCGAGGAGGAGCACCGCGAGTCGCGCCGGGTGCCCTCCCTCCTCGTCAAGGAGGGCAGCACGCTGCGGAGCATCCCCGCCGAAGGGAGCGACGCCCGCCTCGTCTTCACGGTCGCGCCGGACGGCGTGGGCGACCGCTCGTCGTTCAATCTCCGTCCTATTTCCGGCTCCCGGCGCGAAGCGAAGATGCTGAAGCGGTACCCCGACGCCGCCGAACGCTTCGCGTGGTTCGACACGCTGCCGCGCGGCCTCGACGTCTTCCTCGGCAAGGGCGTCGTCGTCGAGCGAGTGCGGTTTGACCACCTGCGCAAGGGCGGTGTCCTGTGCCCCGATCGGGCGGCGGCGCGGGCCGCGTGGAAGGACGTGACCTTCGGCCCGAACTGTGCCGCGACCGGCGACGACCTGTTCACGCAACTTGACGGCGTCGACAGGAACGGCAGGTATTAGCACGACAACGCTAAGTCCGCATTTTCCGCGGTGGGTCTGTGCACCCAGCGCGCTCGAAAGGGCGTTTTTGGGGCTGCGCGGCGTGTGCGGAGACCCACGGCGCGAATGGCCGACGCGGCGCGGTGGTGTTCGTTCGTGCATCAGGTTGGAGCGATGTTGATGCGACAGATTCTAATTCCCGCCATGAGCAGCCTTTTCGCGACGGGCGTCTGCCTGCTCCTTGCGGCGCCGGCCTCCGGCCTCGTGGACCCCCAACTCCAGCCGATGCACCTCGTCCAGCGTTACCGCGCCACCGTCGGCGCGGAGGTCACGTCCGCCGATTACGAGAAGGGAACCGTCGCCCTGCGCGTTACGGCGCTCTGTGCCGGCACGTTCGAGCCGAAGGACGTCACGATCGCCGTACCGCGGGTGGACGTGACCGAGCCGTCACTCTTCGACGACGTGGAGGACGGCGCTGCGGTCGTGGCCTGCATCGGCCGCAAGCGCCGGCGTCACGAGCGGGATGTGCTCCTCTACGCCGCCCGGAGTTGGCACCGGGCCGAGATCCTCGATGCCGGTGACCCGTCCGCCTGGCGGTGGACCGAGGCCGTCGGCGACGATATGGTCGGCACGTTCAACGGGGCGGCCGGGCAGTTGGTCGTCCTGATGGGCGACATCGCCGCAGGCCGGGCGTTCTTCCCACCGCGCCCGTTCGTCCGGTTCAGGAAGGAACGCATCGTGGGGACGCTCGAGGGCGGCGTCCGCGGCGTCGCGCTCTACGATGTGAACCGCGACGGCCGGCCCGACCTCTACGCCTGCGCCGAGGAGGGTGACCGCCTGTACCTCCAGACGGGGCCGCTCGAGTTCCAGGATGCCACCGAGCGGCTCGGCCTGGCGGGCGTGGCGAGCCCGAGTTGCAGTTTCGCCGACGGCGACGCCGACGGCCGACCCGACCTCCTCGCCGGCGCCGTCATCTTTCGTGGAACCGACGACGGCTTCGAGCGGACGGCCGCCCTCCCGCCCGGCGCCGGCCGCGACTTGAAGTGTGCCGCTTTCGTCGAGGTCAACGGCGACGGGTACCCGGACGTCGTCGTCTCGCGCGAGGCGGGCGGCCTGGCCGTCTACCTGAACCCCGGTGCCGATGCGGCCGCCGACGCGCCCTTCGCCGACGCCACGAAAGCCTGCGGCCTGGGCCGGCCCGAGTGCGGGGCGGGCGGCACGGGCTTCTTCGCCCCCGGCGACTGGAACGGCGACCATCGGACGGACCTGTACTACGGTGTCGGCAAGGGGCTGATCCTCGTCCAGGACGCCGCCGCCCGCTTCGCACCCGTCGAACATTCCATCGATTTCGGATACCGGGTGCCGGGCGCCGACCGTCCCGGGCTGACGGGCGGTGCGTGTTTCGCGCCCCTGTGGAAGGCCGATCGCTGCGACCTCGTCGTCGCCGGCGATTCGCATCTCACGCTCGTCACGAACGCCGCCGGCGGCGTCCGCAACGTCACCGGCTTCGGCAACGAAACGCGGGTGTGCCAGGTCAGCCAACTCGCCACCTTGGCCGAGGATTTCAACATGGACGGCCGGCCCGACCTGCTCACCATCGGCCGGACGGCCCGTGCCCGGAACGCGTTTCACACCAACCGCGGGTACGGATCATACATGCTTCCCGCGCTCTATGCCGACCACGACCCGTTTCCCGGCACGTGGTACGGGACGGGCGCGGGCGGCGCCGCGGCCGGCGACGCCGACGGCGACGGCGCGAACGATCTGCTCCTCGGCGGTGCCGACGGCCGGCTGCGCCTCGCCGTCAGCGACACCCTCGCCCACCGCGAGCCCGAGGCCCATCCCACGTGGCACGAGGCGGTGCTCAGCCGGACCCGCATCCTGACCGTCCGCGTCACGGGGCGCACCGGCGTCCTCGGAGCCGTCATCACGCTTACCGACGCCAAGGGACGGACCCTCGCCCGCCGGCGGGTGGGCACACGGGTGCTGACCGGCTGCCGCGGACCGGATACCGTCAACCTTGCCGTCCGCGCCCCCGGTCCGTGCCGCCTGACGGTGCGCTACGCGGACGGCCACACGAGGGCATGGAACCTGGACCTCTCTGAAGAGCCGCGTACCGTGGTCGAGGCGGCGCGCGGCGACGGATGATCCGAATGGACGAAGAGGCCGAGTATGGATGAGCCGCTCCCCATGACCGACATGCTGACCGCCCCGGCGGTGGTGCCGATCTTCGTCAACGTCGGGGCGGCGGTGCTGCCGGCCGTGGCGGCGTGGCTGGCGAGCGTCGTGGCGCCGCTGCTCAGGCCGCGCGAATTGCTCCGCCTGTTCCGCCGGAAGCCCTATGTCCCGCTTCTGCTGGCCGGTGGTATCGCCGGGCTGTGGTTCGGCGGGTCGTGGCTGTACGGCCTGGCGACGGCGGCGCCGCCGGAGAAGCGGGAGGTCGCTTCGGTCGACTGGGCGGACGTGGCCCGCGAGATCCTCCGCCACAAGGCCGCCGCCGGCGCCGCGGCCTTCGCGCCGGCCGAGGCGACGGGCGAGGCGCCCGCCATGTTCCGGACCGACGCCACCCGCGACGGCTACGACGGCGGGCCGGCGCCGCGGGACCTCACCCCCGTCTGGCGGTTCCAGGAGTACCCGGACGAGATGGTCCTCTCCTCGCCGGTGGTCGTCGGCTCCCGCGTCTATGCCGCCACCTGCGCCCTCGACCTCGGGGCCAACTACGGCACCGTCTTCTGCCTCGATGCCGAGACCGGCAAGAAGATCTGGCTTGCCGAGACGGCCGGCGACGAGGAACTGAAGGGTTTCTTCAGTTCGCCGGCCGTGACCGCCGACGGCCGGTACCTCGTCATCGGCCAGGGCCTGCATTACGACAAGAACTGTGCGCTCCTGTGCTTCGACGCCGCCACGGGCGCCCTGCACTGGAAGGTCGAGACGCCGCTGCACATCGAGTCCTCGCCCGCCATCCGCGGCGACGTGGTCGTCGTCGGCGCCGGCGCCATCGAGGACGAGAACCTGCAGCCGGTCAGCGACCCGGGGTTCGTGCTGGCCGTCCGCATCTCCACCGGCGAGGTCCTGTGGCGGCACCCGGTGATCGACCCGGAGAGTTCGCCCGTCTTCGCCGACGACGGCACGGTCTACGTCGGCAGTGGCTTCAACGGCAAGGCGGTCGTCGCCCTGCGGAGCGAACCGGACGACGAACTGGCCTCGCGCGGCCTCGACCGGGTCCTCTGGTCCACCCCCACGCCGTACCCCGCCACGGGAGCCGTGACGCTCGTCGGCGACCTCGTCATCATCGGCGGCGGCAACGGCAACTACGTGTACGCCGACCCGAACCCGGCGGGCATCGTCCTGGCTCTCGATCGCACCACCGGCCGCGTCCGCTGGACGCGCGAGATGCCCGACGCCGTCCTCGGCGCCGTGGCCGCCCGCGAGGGAACGCTTCTCTGCGCCGTCCGCAACGGGCAGGCGATGGCCCTCGCCCTGGAGGACGGCGAACCGCTCTGGCCCGAGTCGCGGGCCGTCAGCGGCCGCGAGGCGCTGCTCGCCGCACCGGCCTTGGCGGGAAACCTGGCGTATCTCGTCAGCCGCGACGGGTACCTGGCGATCCTCCGGGCGGGCGACGGCACGCTCGTCGAGAAACACTACATCAACGCCGAGGGCCGGCCCGGCGAGATGGGCCTCTCGCTCTCCTCGCCCACCGTCGCCGGCGGACGCGTCTTCGTCGGCAGCGAGACGGGCGGCCTGTGGTGCTTTGCCGGAAAGGCGGCCGAATGAGTGAACAAGCACCCATCCTGCTGGACTTGGCCTCCGCCCGCGACCCGGCGCTCGTCGGCGGCAAGGCCGTCAACCTCCATCGCCTCATCGCCGCCGGCCTGCCCGTGCCGGACGGCTTCGTCGTGACGACGGCGGCGTATCGGTCGGCGCACGAAGGGGGCGGCGAGGCACCCGACGTGCCTGGCGATCTGGAAGAAGCGATTCGCGAAGCCTACGCCCGCCTGGGTTCGCCGACGGTCGCCGTCCGCTCCTCCGCCACAGCCGAAGACCTGCCCGGGGCCTCCATGGCGGGGCAGTTCGACACGATCCTGAACGTGGCGGGCGGCGAGGCGCTTGGGGACGCCGTCCGACGGTGCTGGGCCGCCCTGGACAGCCCGCGGACCCGCGCCTATTTCCGGGAGCGCGGCATCGACCCGGCCGACGTCGCCATGGCGGTCGTGGTCCAGCGGCTCGTCCCGGCCGAGGCGGCCGGCGTGCTCTTCACGGTTAACCCGCGCGGCGGGGAGGCGGAGATGCTCATCGAGGCCGCCTGGGGTCTCGGCGAAGCGATCGTCTCGGGGCGGGTCCAGCCGGACCTCGTCCGCGTGGACCGTGCGACCGGCGAGATCGCCGAGAGCCGTATCGCGGACAAGCAGATGTGGCTCCCGCCCGGTGCCGGCGAACCGGAGCCGGTCCCGGCGGATCGCCGCCGCGAGCCCTGCCTGTCGCCGGAGGCCGTGGCGACCCTGGTGACCCTCGGCCGCCGGGCGGAAGCGCACTTCGACGCCCCGCAGGACGTGGAATGGGCCGTGGCGGGAGGCGAGGTGTTCGTGCTCCAGTCGCGCCCGATTACGACCCTCGGCCGGGCCGAGGCGTACGAAGCGCTCCTCGAGCGGACGCGGTCGCATCTGCGGGCCCTCGCCGACGCCGGCCGCGGGCCGTGGGTCCTCCACAACATCGCCGAGACCTTGCCGCATCCCACCCCGCTGACCTGGAGCGTCATCGGCCGCTTCATGTCGGGTGAGGGGGGTTTCGGCGAGATGTACCGGCTGGCGGGGTACCGGCCGTCGGAGCGGGCCCGGCGCGAGGGGTTCCTCGAGCGCATCGCCGGCCGGCCCTACATGGACGCGGCGCTGGCGCCGGAGATGTTCGGCGCGGATTTCCCGTTCGCGTACGACCCCGAGCGGCTGCGGACCGAGCCGGACGCCTCCCAGTCGCCGCCGACCGTCCCGGGGGGATCGCTGTGGGCCCGGCGGCGGGCGGCACGCCTCGTCGCGAAGGCCAACGAACATCTCCACGATTTGGCCGAGAACCTCGACCGGACGCTCCGCGAGGAAAGGATCCCGGCCTTCGTCGCCTGGTGCCGCGAAGAGCGCAGCCGGGACCTTACGTCGCTCTCGGTCGAGGGGTGGGCGGACCTGTGGCGCGAGCGCGAGCGGCGCGTCCTGGACGAGTTCGCGCCGCGGGCCCTGCTGCCGAGTCTGGTCTGCGGCATGGCGATGGCGGACCTGCGGGCCGTCCTGGAGGAGTGTTTCTGGGACGAGGACCCCGACGACCTGCTCGACGCGCTCGCCGCCGTCCCCGAGCCCGACAAGACGCTGGACCTGACGGCCGGCCTGGTCGACGTGGCCCACGGCCGGCGGACCGTGGAGGACTGGTTGGCCGCCCACGGCCACCGCGGGCCGAGCGAGTTCGACCTGGCGGCACCGCGGTGGCGCGAGCGGCCGGACGAGGTCCGGGCCATGGCCGACCGGCTCCGCGACGGGCCGGACCCGCGCGAGCGGCACCGCGAGCGGTTCCGCGAGGCGGAGGCGTGCCTTGAGCGTCTCACCGCGCGGCTGATGCGCAAGGATGCCCGCCGCCTTCGCCGGCGCGCGGGCCTCGTCCGCCGGTACCTGCCGTTCCGTGAGGACGGCAAGTACTATCTCATCCTCGGCTGCGACCTGCTGCGCGACCTCGCGCTGGAGGCCGGCCGCCGGCTCGACGTCGGCGACGACGTGTTCCTCTTGACGTTCGACGAGGTGCGCGGGGCCCTCGCCGCCGGCTCGACTGACGCGGACCTCCTCGCCGCCCGTTGCACGGAGCGGCAGACGGAGGCCCGCCTCTCGCCGCCGCACTTCATCGACGCCGGAACGGTCGAGACGCTCGGCGCGCCACCGACGGTCGCGTGCGAAGGGCGATGCGATGCCCAGCCGGTCTCGCACGGCCTGGCCACGGGGCCGGCGCGGATCGTCCGGGCGCCGGACGAGGCGGGGGATCTCGGTTCGGGCTATGTGCTCGTCTGCCCGTCGACGGACCCGGCGTGGACGCCGCTGTTCGTCGGGGCGGCCGGCCTCGTGCTGGAGCAGGGGGGCACGCTGTCGCACGGGGCGATCGTCGCCCGCGAGATGGGCATCCCGGCCGTCGTGTTCCCGAGCGCCACGTCGGTGTTCCGCGACGGCGAGGCGCTGACGGTCGACGGCCATCACGGGGCGGTGGTTCGTGAGGAGTCGGCCGAGGCCGCCGGGGACGCGAAGCGCGAGGCGGAGGCGACCGCCGAGGCGGCGCCGGATCCCCAGGACACGCGCATCGACCGTTCGCGCGTGCCGCCGCCCCCCGGCCGCCGCGAACGCGCCGCCGCCCGGCTGCGGAACGTCTTCTTCCTGGCATGGGTGGCGTACCTCGTGGCCGCGTTCGCCCTGCCGGCGGCGTGGCTGTACGACCCGTCGCTGCGGGTGCTGGATGCGGCCCTGTGGCCGGCGGTGGCGTCGCTCGGCCGTCCCGCCACGGTGGCGCTGCTGGCGGTCGCGCTGGCCGCCGCCACCATGGTGGGCCAGCGGCTGCTGACGGACAACCGCCTCCTCCGCGAGGCCAAACACCGGGCCGGTTTGCTGACGCAAGAAGCGGCCGGCCTCCCCAAGGACTCCCCGCGGCGCGAGGCGATTACGCAATTGACGGCGCCCGTTCAGATGCGGACCACCCTGGCCTCCTTCGTGCCGCTCGCTGTCCTGCTCGGGCCGCTCGTCATGAGCATCATGTGGCTGACCGACCGGATGGACCCGGCCGCGTGGAACCCCGACCCCGGCAGCCCGCTGAACGTCGTGGCGACCGTGGACGGTGACTTCCGCGAGCCGCTCACCCTGGACGTGGAGGGCGGCCTGGCGCTGGACGCGTCCTCGCCGGCGACGCGCCGTCTGCCGCCCTTGCGAAAGGTGCTCGAAGCACACGCCGACGTCCTGACGGACGCCGAGCGCTTGGCGTTGCTGCCGGAGTCCGTACAGCGTGCGGTGGAGAGGGCTCGTGCGAATGGATCCCTGGCGGATTATCTGGCCGGTGGTCTTCCACCGCAGCGCATCGCGTGGCAGGTCCGCTCGCCGGAGGAGGGCGGGCGGTTCCGTGTGGCGCTGCACGCAGGCGACGCCCCGCCGCTGGCCGTGGACGTGGTCCTGGACGATGCCCAGCCGCCCGCGCCCTCGCGCGCGACCGGCGGCGAGGGCTCGTCCTTGATGGCCCTGGAGGTTGTCGCCCCGCGGAGCGACCGGAAGCGCGTCTTCTGGACGCCCCTGGCCGCCGTCGGCATAGCCTGGGACACGGGATGGCTCGTGCCGTACCTGGCGGCGTACATCGTCGCAATGCTTCTCTTCCGGCGGGCTTTCGGGGTGGCATGAGGGAGCGTCCCGGCCGGCGCTTTTGCGAAGGACCTCCGGTGTCGGTTCCCCGACGCCACGGGCCGCAGGGTGCACGCTTGCTTTGCCTCAACCGGCCCCCCTTCACGGCGTGCCCCGTTCCTGCCTATAATGGCAATCAGACCGAAACCTTCGCGGTCCCGCGGAACTAAAACGTAGGGGAACGGCTCCGGACGTTGGTTTACCGTTCTGACGGTTATCAAGGCTAAGCGCAGATCCTCCGGGTAAGCGGGCAGGTCTACGTCGCACTCGGTCCAGGTTTGAGGTGACTTGTAATGAAGACAGAGGCGATCGCACTCCTCGCGTTCATGCTTGCATTGCCCGGCTCGCCGGCGGCCGGGGCGGAGGCCAAGGCAGCCGCCAAAGCCGAGGCAAATCCGGTGGCCAAGGCAAGGGCCGAGTACGAGGCGGCCGTCAAGACCGCCAAGGAAGCAGAAGCGGCGGTGGCCCCTTTGAGGGCTGCCTTGCAGAAGGCCGACAAAGCATACGCCGAGGCGAGGCGGGCGGCCAATGCGAAGCGGCGGCACGCCGATACCACGAAAGACCTCGCGGGCGAAGGCGGCGTGGAAGCCTTGAAGCGGGCCGAGGCCACCCTCGAGAACGCCATCAAGAGCCTGGCCGATGCCACCAAGGCCAAGCCCGCCCTGGACAAGGCGTTGGCGGAAGCCCGGGCCGCCGCGCGTCCGCTTCAGCAGGCGTACGAGGCGGCGGAGAAGGCGGCGCAGCAGGCGGAACTCGCCGCCAAGGCCGCCCGCGATGCCGCCAACCGGGTCGACACCGAAGCCAAAATCGCCGCCGCCCAGGCGGCCGCAAAACACAGAGCGGCCGACGCCGCCAAGGCCGCGCTGGCCCAGGCACGGCAGCGGGAGCAGCGGCTTCAGAATCAGGCTGACGCCGCGGCCAAGCAACTCGCCGAGGCCCAGACGCAGAAGAAGGCCGCAGACGAGGCGTTGGCCAAAGCCAAGGAGCAGGTCGCCGCCGCCACGAAGGCTTATCAGGCAGCCGAGAGGGCGGCGTCGGCGGCAGAAGCCGAGGCCAAGGGCGTTTCCGAGGCCCAGAAGAAACAGGCCCTCGCTCAAGCCGATGCGAAACGGAAAGCGGCCGAGGCGGCCAAGGCGGCCCTGGCCAAGGCGCAGGAACGGGAGAAGAAGGCGCAGGCGCAGGCCGAGGCGGCCGCCCGCCAACTGGCCGATGCCCCCGCCAGGAAGAAAGCGGCCGACGCGGCCCTGGCCGCCGCGAAGCAGCGAGTCGCTGCCGCTGCTGCGGCGTATGAGGCGGCCGAGAAGGCCGCACAGAAGTCCGAGGCTATGGCGAAGCAGGTCGCGGCGGCCGCCGGCAAGCCGGACGCGGAGAAGAAGCGGGCCGCCGAGGAAGCCGCCGCCTGGCGCAAAGCGGCTGAGGCCGCCAAGGCCGCCCTCGCCCAAACGCAGCAGGCCGAAAAGGAGGCGCAGGCCCAGGTCAAAGCGGCCGAGAAGACCCTGGCCGAAGCGCCGGACCGAAAGAAGGCCGCCGACCAGGCGTTGGCCGCCGCCAAAAAGCAGGTGGCCGCGGCCACGAAGGCGTTCCAGGATGCGGAACAGGCAGCCCGGAAGGCGGAGGCGACGGCCAAGGCCATGGCCGAACGCGCCGGCAAGTCCGCGGAGCAGAAAAAGCAGGCGGCCGCCGAGGCCGACGCCAAACGCAAGGCGGCCGAGGCAGCCAAGGCGGCCGTGGCCAAGGCACAGGCCGCCCAGCAGGACGCCGAGAAACGGGCCAAGGCTGCTGCCCAGGCCCTGGCGCAGGCGGGGGCCCGGAAGAAGAAGGCCGACGCGGCCCTGGCTGGCATCAAGAAGGAAGTGGCCGCAGCGGCCGCGGCGTCGGAGACGGCCGAAAAGGTTGCACGGGAAGCCGCCAAGGTTGCGGAACAGAAGAAGCAGGCCGCCGTCGCAGCGGCCGCCAAACGCAAAGCGGTCGCGGAAGCGGCGGCTGCCCTGGCGCGAGCGCAGCAGGCCGAGAAGCAAGCCAAGGCCCGGGCCCAGGCCGCCGGCAAGCGCCTGAGCGAGGCGCAGGCGAAGAAGAAGACCGCCGACGAGGCGCTGGCGAAAGCCGGCAACGAGGTGACCACGGCCACCAAGGCAGTGGAGACGGCCGAGAAGGCTGCCAAGTCGGCGGAGGCGAAGACCAAGGCCGTTTCCGCCGACTCCTCAAAGAGCGATGAGGAGAAGAAACAGGCGGCCGCCGACGCGACGGCCAAACGTAAGGCCGTCGACGCGGCCAAGGCGGCCCTCGCGAAAGCACAGGAGGGTCGCAAAACGGCCCAGGCGCAGGCCGAGGCCGCCGCAAAGACACTCGACGACGCGCAGGCGAAGAAGAAGTCCGCGGATGCGGCCCTTGCGAAGGCCAAGGAGCAGGTGGCCGCGGCCACGGCCGCCGACCAGGCGGCCCGGAAGGCTGCCAGGGAACTTGTCGACCTCGATGCGGCGAACCGGCAGGCGGCCGCCGAGGCTGCCGCCAAACGCAGGGAAGCGAACAAGGCCAAAGCGGCACTCGCCCCCAAGCAGCGGAAGTTGGAGACGGCGGTGATTCAGGCCAACAGTGCCGCCCAGAACGTGACCCGGGCCGAGCAGCGGAAGAAATCGGCCGAAGAGGCGCTGGCCAACCTCAAGAAGCGGATCGCCTCGGCCAAGAAGACGCACGCCGCCGACGAAAAGGCTGCAAAGGAGGCGGAGGCCGCCGCCGTGCCCTTGAAGGCGGCCGCGGACAAGGCGCGGGCGGCCTACAGGGCTGCCGTGAAGGTCGTCGCCGAGAAGCGCGCCCTGGCCGAGCAGGCCAAGACGCGGTTGTACCGTCTGGTCGCCGCCCGGCAGGTGCCGAAGGTGATGGAGAGCCCCAAGCCGCCGAAACCGGCCAACGGAGTGGATAAGGCCGTCTTCGCGAAGTTGAAGGCGCTGGGTATCGAGCCGGCCCTATGCGCCGACGGGGTGTTCATCCGCCGCGCCTACCTGGACCTGACGGGCACACTGCCGTCGGCGAAGGAAGCCAGGGCGTTCATAGAGAGTTCGGACAAGAACAAGCGGGTCGCCCTGATCGACCGCCTGCTCGACGATACGGCGCATTTCGATTACTGGGCGATGCAATGGGGCGACATCCTCCGCATCAAGGCGGAGTTCCCCGTGAAGGTCTGGCCCAACGCGGCGCAGGCCTACCACCGCTGGGTGTGGGAATCGATCGCACGGAACAAGCCGTACGACCAGTTCGCCCGCGAACTGCTTACCTCGAGCGGCAGCAACTTCCGTGTCGGGCCGGTCAACTTTTACCGCGCGATCCAGAACAAGACGCCGGAGGGCATCGCCGCCGCCGTCGGATTGGCCCTGATGGGTGCGCGGATCGATTTCTGGCCGGAAGACCGCCGGGCGGGCATGGCGGCCTTCTTCTCGCAGGTCGGGTTCAAGCCCACCAGCGAGTGGAAAGAGGAAATCGTCTTCTGGGATCCCCTGAACTCGACCGCCGTGGCCGGCAGCACCGCGCCGGGCCTCGACGCCGTCGCCAAGGGTGTGACCGCCACCAACCAGGTTCCGCGGGAATTGGAGAAGCCGCTGCAGCCGAACGGACCGCTGCAGGCCGTCTTCCCGGACGGCACGAAGACGACGATTCCGCCGGACCGCGACCCGCGCGAGGTTTTCGCCGATTGGCTGATCCGGCCGGAGAACCCCTGGTTTGCGAAGGCCATCGTAAACCGCATGTGGGCGTGGATCATGGGGCGCGGTATTGTCCACGAGCCGGACGATATCCGCAAAGACAACCCGCCCGGCAACCCGGAACTCCTGGCGTTCCTGGAGAAAGAACTGGTCTCGAGCGGGTACGACCTGAAACACCTGAAACGGGTGATTCTTACCTCGACAACGTATCAGTGTTCGCCGATACCGAAGTCCGACCGCCCGGAAGCGGCGGCCAATTTCGCCAGTTACAGGCTGCGGCGGGTGGAGGCCGAGGTCCTCATCGACGCCGTTAACCAGATCACCGGCAGTTCGGATCTGTACACCAGCGCCGTGCCCGAGCCGTTTACGTATATCCCCGACGACATGTCGGCCGTGGCGCTGGCGGACGGCAGCGTCACGAGTTCGTTCCTGACATTGTTCGGGCGTTCCGCGCGGGCCACGGGGATGGAAAACGAGCGCGTCAGCGAACTGGCCTCCCCGCAGTGGCTGCACATGCTGAATTCGGCTACGATACAGGAGAAACTCCGGGGCGGTCCGAAACTCAAGGCGCTGATCTCCGCCGGAGGCGGCACGAAGGACATCGCCGAGAGGCTTTACCTGGCCATCCTCTCGCGGTTTCCGACCGAGGCCGACGTGAAGGCCGTGGAGCAATACGCCAAGGCCGGCGTGGCCAAGGGCCGCGACGTCTGGATCGACCTGGCCTGGGCGTTGATGAACAGTCCGGAATTTCTCATGCGGCATTGACGGGTGCCGACGCGCGGGGCGGCGGCGCAACACGGTCGCCTGCCGGCCGCGGCAATCAGGGGACCTCAGGCGAGGGTTCAATCATGGATACCAGCAAACCTAATGGCGGGCGGGAGCGCATGTCCCGCCGCGAGGCGATGCGGCGAGGCATGTTCGGGGCGGCCGGCGTGATTGCGGCCGGCGGCATGGGGGGCCGCGTGTTTGCGGCCCCGGCCAAGAAGAAGCCCGAAGAGGATCCGGCCAAGAAGAAGGCCGAGCGCGACGCGGCCGCCAGGGCCAAGGTCGAGAAGAAAGGCAAGGTCCGGTCCGTCATCCAGATCTTCCTGTGGGGCGGCATGTCCCACAACGATGCCTGGGACCCGAAGCCCGGCACCGGTTACGATTACCTGGGCGAGTTTGACAAGTTCATCCCCACCAACGTCAAGGGCGTCCAGCTCAGTTCGCTGTTTCCCAAACTGGCCCAGCAGGCCGACAAGTACTCCTTGATTCGCAGCGCGACCCATGGCATCAACGGCCATGAGACGGCGGCCTACCTGATGCAGACCGGCCACAAGCCCGGCGGACGCCTGGCGTATCCCAGCGTCGGCGCGATATTCACCTACTTCAAGAAGGAGCAGTACAAAGGGTTGCTTCCGCCGTACATCGTGATGCTCAGGGGCGCCGGCCGCTTTTCCGAGGAAGGCTTCCTGGGCCCTGCCTACAAACCCTTCGCCACGGGAGGTGACCCGAACGCGGACCGCTTCGAGGTGCAGGGCATCGTCAACCGGGGAATTAACGACCCGCGCCAGAAAGGCCGCCGGGAACTCCTCGACAAGGTGAACCTCCTTGGCTACGGCCTGTCGGACGTCTCCCGCATCGAGGAAGCCGAGAAGGCCAAGCAGAAAGCCTTCGGCCTGATCCTGGGGCAGGGGAGGGAAGTCTTCAATCTCGCGAACGAACCCGCCAACCTCCGAAACCGCTATGGCCGCACAACCTTCGGGCAGGAATGCCTGGCCGCACGACGCATGGTCGAGGCCGGTGTCCCGTACGTCACCATCAGTTTCCCCGGCGGTTGGGACACCCACGCCAATCACTTCCCGACCATGAAGCGGCAGTGTCCGGATCTGGATCAGGGCCTGGCGGCGCTGCTCGGGGACTTGGACAACCGCGGCCTGCTGGACAGCACGCTCGTCTGGTGTACCGGCGAGTTCGGCCGAACGCCGAAGATCTCGTGGGAGCCGCCCTGGAACGGTGGCCGCCACCACCACGGGGCCGTCTTCACCGTGCTGGTCGCCGGCGGCGGCTTCCAAGGCGGCCGCGTGGTCGGCGCGTCCGACGAAAAGGGCGAGAAGGTCAAGGAACGCCCCGTTTATCCGGCGGATCTGCTGGGCACCTTCTACCTCCTGGCCGGCATCGACGCCACCGCCAAACTGCCGCACCCCCTGGGCTTCGATGCGTTCGTCCTGGACGCGAAAAACGAAGGCATGAGGTCCACCGGCATGCTGGAGGAAATCCTGTAAGAGCCTATCTGAATAATCCCTTCTCGGCCGGCCCGGGGCCTTGTCGTTCGCGACGCGGTGGGCGTTCGGCCGCAGGGGCTGGCCGCGTTCGGAGACCGGATCGCCGCCGAGCCGATAGGGGAGAAAACGGAGGAGTCCGATGAGTCGATTCGTAAGGCTGCCGATCCTGGGACTGGCCGTCCTGGCGGCCTGTGCATCCTCGGTCCTGGCGCAGAACCAGTACATCGGTTACGTGTATCCCGCCGGCGGGCAGCAGGGCACGACCGTCTCCATCCGGTTGGGTGGGCAACGGCTCACCGGCGCCAACGATGTCATCGTGACCGGCGAGGGTGTCTCCGCCCGCCTGATCGAGTACGACCGGGTCATGAACAACCAGGAACTGAGGCTCCTGAGAGAGCAACTGAAGGAGTTGAAGAAGAAGGACACGACCGTCGGCGACGCAATGGTCGCCAAGATGGTCTCCTACGAGTTCCCCGAGCGCGTGGAACCCCCTGAGGCCGAAGGGGTGATGTGCCCGGCATGCAGTCGCCTGAATCCGGTCGGCACCAAAGTATGCACGTTCTGCAATGCGAAACTGCCGGAATCGCAAGCCACAAAGCAGGGCGGGAAGGGAGCCAAGAAGGCGGCCCCCACGTCCGTGAAAGCCCTGGCGAAGCAGAAACTGATCGAACGCATCCAGCGGATCTTCGCGGAAGACGAACGCAATCCGGCCGTGCAGGCCCATCGCGAACTCGTCTTCGCCGAGGTCACCGTGGCCCCGGACGCCAAACCCGGCCGCCGCGAAATCCGCGTGGTCACCGACCGCGGCATCTCCAACGCCCTCCCGTTCTACGTGGGCCAGGTGCCCGAGGTCGCCCGCGAGCCGATGAAGACCTGCCGCAAGCCCGTCCTCGGAAAGGAGTCGCGGGCCCAGCGCAACCGGCCGCCCAACGAAGAGGAAGTACGCATCATCGTGCCGTGCACCATGAACGGCCAGATCGCCCCGGGCGAGGTCAACCGTTACCGGTTCCGCGCGACCAAGGGGCAGCGCCTCGTCATCACCGTCAAGGCGCGCGACCTGGTCCCCTACGTCGCCGACGGCGTCCCCGGATGGTTCCAGGCCGTGCTGAAACTCTACAACTCGGCCGGCAAGGAGGTGGCGTACAACGACGATTTCCGCTTCAACCCGGACCCGGTCATCCTGTTCGAGGTGCCTGCGGACGACGAGTACGTCCTCCGCATCAACGAGGCGCTCTACCGGGGCCGCGAGAGTTTCACCTATCGCATTACCGTCGGCGAACTGCCGTTTGTGACCAGCATCTTCCCGCTGGGCGGCCGCGCAGGCGAGCCGGGCAAGATCGAGATGAACGGCTGGAATCTGGACAAGGCTACCCTGGCGCCCCCGGCCGAAGACGCCGGGCCCGGCCACCATCTCATTGCCGCTACCGACGGAAAACGCGTCTCCAACTACGTGACGTTCGCGCTCAATACCCTGCCCGAATGCCGCGACGCCGAACCCAACAACGAGCCGGCGAACGCGCAGAAAGTGAAACTGCCGATCATCGTCAACGGACGCGCGGACCGCCCCGGCGACTGGGACGTCTTCGAGGTCCAGGGCAAGGCCGGCGAGACGATCGTCGTGGAAGTCGAGGCCCGACGGATCGGGTCGCCCTATGATTCCTTCGTCAAGGTTACCGATGCAGCCGGCAAGGTCATCGCGCTGAACGACGACCATTACGATGCCGCCTCCGGGTTGAACACCGACCACGCCGACTCCTACCTCATGGCGAAACTGCCCGCCGACGGGAAGTACTTCGTTCACCTCGGCGATACGCGGCGGCACGCCGGCGCGGCATATGCGTACCGTCTCCGTATCAGCCGGCCGCGCCCCGATTTCGAGTTGCGCGTCGTCCCGTCGCGCGTCGTGATGCGCAGCAAAAAGGGCACCGCGGTAACCATCTTCGCCGTCCGCCGCGACGGATTCGACGGGCCGATCCGGCTCGAATTCAAAGGCCTGCCGAAGGGGCTCGAATCGCCCGGCGCCACGGTGCCGGCCAAGAAGGACACGGCCAGGGTGGCGGTGAAAACCAGCCTGACGCACATGGACAAGCCGGTCAACCTCGCCCTTGTCGGCCGGGCGAAGATCGGCGACCGCGAGATCGTCCGCGAGGCCGTGCCCGCCGAAGACCGGATGCAGGCGTTTCTCTGGCGGCATCTGCTGCCGGCGGAAAACCTGCCGGCCCTGGTTTACCATCCGGGGCGCAGGCCGCCGGAGGACCGCATCCGCCCGCCGATCCGCGACGACCAGCGGCCCAAGAAGGCCAACCGCAATTTGCGGCAGCGGTCGGTCGACGGGTACTTGCGGCGGATTGAACGCCTCTATCAGGATTGGCTCCTGACGGACGAGTTCGCCAACCGCGAGATCGCCGCTATCGAGGCCCGGCTGATCAAGTAAAATCGCCTGTCAGAATGAAATGGCGGGGTGCCAGTGGCGGCTTGCACGCCGGCGCCCGGAAACACCCGACGCCCGACACCGTGTGACCGTACCCCGTCACTGCGAATCGGAACGCATGCAGGCAGACGCGACGCTCGGCCGGTTCGCATTTCCCGCGCTGGCGGTTTCCGCCTTTGTCGGGTGGCGTCAGCGCCGGCGGGCGGCTTCGCCGAGCACCTCGTTCATTGAACCGCTCCTCAGGCCTGCCAGGTCGACGGTCACGTAGGCGTAGCCGGCCGCCGTGAGGGCGTCGACGACCGCCGGGCCCGTTTGCACGAGCCGGCCGATCTCGTCCGCGGGGACCTCAATCCGCGCCACAGGGGTGTGGTCGCGGACGCGGCACGCGGCAAAGCCCAGGTCCTTCAGTGCATTCTCGGCCCGTTCGATGCGGCCGAGGCGCTCCGCGGTGATCGGTTCGTTGTAGGGCACGCGGCTGGCGAGGCAGGCGGAGGCGGGTTTCTCGGCGGTCGGCAAACCCATCGCGCGGGAGAGGGCACGCACGTCCTGCTTCGTCAGGCCGGCCTCCATCAGCGGGGCCCGGACGCCGAGTGCCTCACCCGCCCGCAGGCCCGGCCGGAAGTCGCCGAGATCGTCGGCGTTGGCACCGCAGACCACCGCCGGGAAGGCCCGCTCCGACGCCAGCGCCTTCAGCCGTCGGAACAGTTCCCGCTTGCAGTAGAAGCACCGGTTCGCGGGATTGGCCGCGTAGTGCGCGTCGGCAAGTTCGTGCGTGTCGACTTCCACGAGTTCCACGCCGATGGCCCGGGCCAAGCGCCGGCCCTCGTGGCGTTCGCGCGCCGGAAGGCTCGGCGAGAGGCCCATTGCCGCCACCACGTTCGCGGGCCCCAACGTCTCGGCCGCCAGCGCCGCGAGCAGCGTGCTGTCCACGCCTGCCGAGAAGGCCACGACGACGCGCTGCAGGTCGCGCAGGATGCGGCAGCAGGCCTTGCGGCGTTCGGCGGGTGTGTGGTGCGCTCGTTCAGGCATGCTTTGTTTCCATCGGTCGGGTCTGCGCCAGGCCCGCCGCCGACAGCGCCTGCTCCAGGTCATGGATGAGGTCCTCGGGGTCCTCCAGGCCGACCGCGAGGCGGACGAGGTTGTCGTACATGCCCAGGCGCTCCCGCTCGTCGCGCGCGAGGTCCCAGAAACTCATCAGGGCGGGCTGCTCCACGAGCGCCTCCACGCCGCCCAGGCTCGGGGCGATCTTCGGGATCGACAGGCCGTCCACGAACCGGGCCGTCCCCTCGAAATCCGCGTCCACGAGGAATGTCACCACCCCGCCGTAGCCGTTCATCAGCCGCGCCGCCACGCCGTGATGCGGGTGCGACGCCAGGCCCGGGTAGAAGACCTGCCGGATGCCGGGACGGTCCTCCACGTGCTGCGCCACCGCCAGGCCGGCCGCGTTCTGCAGGTGGACGCGGGCCGAGAGCGTCTTCAGTCCTCGGTCCAACAGGAACGCCGTCGTCGGGTCGCAGATACCGCCCAGCGTGCTCAGGAGTTCCGCGACGGGTTCGACGCGTGCGGCCGGGCCCGCCAGGACGCCGGCCACGAGATCGTTGTGCCCGCCCAGGTACTTGGTGGCCGAGTGGATCACGAGGTCCGCGCCCCATTCCAGCGGCCGCAGGTTCACCGGGGTGGCGAACGTGCTGTCGACGACCGTCAGGATGCCGCGCTCCCGGCCGAGGTCGGCGAGCCGCCCCACGTCCACCACGTATTGATACGGATTGCTGGGCACCTCGACCAGCACCATGCGCGTCTCGGGCCGCAGCGCCTCGGCGACGGCGTCGGTCGTGGGTGGGACGACGCTCGCCTCGACGCCGAAGCGGCCGATGAACGTGCCGCCGAACTCGCGGGTCCGTTTGTAACAGTCGCTCGTCAGGACGAGGTGATCGCCCGGCCGGAGATATGCGAGCATGGTCGTCGTAACGGCGGCCATGCCGCTGGCGAAGAGTTGGGCCCGCTCGGCCCCTTCGATCGCCGCCAGCCGCTCCTGCACCCGGCTGACGGTAGGGTTGCCCATGCGGCCGTATTCCGGCTGGGTGCGCTCGGACCGGCCCTCCACGAAATCGAGCACCTCGCGCGTGGATGCAAACGTGAACGGGGCCGAGTGGACGATGGCGGTCGTCACGGCGTGGCGAACGTCGCACGGGCCGGTGCCACCGTGGACGCAGTGGGTGTTGGTGAGACGGTGTCCGGTCATGGGACTTACTGCTCCTTCCGCGCGGTATCAAGGGCGCCGGCGAGATCGGCTATCAGGTCGTCGGCGTGCTCCAGACCCACCGACAGGCGGACGAGACGGTCGTCGATGCCCAGCGCCGCACGCGCCGCCGGCCGGTAGGGCAGGTGGGTCATCCCGGCCGGCAGGGTGATGATGCTCTCGACGGCCCCGAGGCTGACCGCCAGCGTCCAGACGCGGGTGTGGTTGCAGACGACCTCGCCCGAGAGTCCCTCCCGCAGCCGGAACGAAAGGACCGCGCCCGGCCCGTCGGCCTGGCGGGCGTGGACGTCGCCGCCGGGGAACCCCTCCCCCCCCGGCCAGAGCACCGCCTCGACCTCGTCCCGCCCGGCGAGCCACTCGGCCAGGCGGCGGGCGGTCGCCTGCCCGCGCTCCATCCGCACCCCCAGCGTCTTCATGCCGCGCACCACCAGCCAGCAGTCCATCGGCGACGGGACGCCGCCGGCCGCGTTTTGGATGCGGCCGAGGCGCCGGGCGAGATCGCCCTCGCGGCAGACGGCCAGGCCGACGATGACGTCGCTGTGCCCGCCCAGGAATTTCGTGGCGCTGTGGACGACCGCGTCCGCCCCCGCCTCCAGCGGCCGCTGCAGCCACGGCGACATGAACGTGTTGTCGACGACGAGCAGGGCGTCGTGACGGTGGGCGAGGTCCGCCACCGCCGCCAGGTCCGTGATCCGCATCGTCGGGTTCGACGGCGTCTCGACGAAGATCAGCCGCGTGCGGTCGGTGACGGCCGCTTCCATCGCCGCCGCGTCGCCCGTGTCGACGAACGTCGCCGGGATGCCGAGGCGCTCGTAGACGCGAGTCAGCAGGCGGTACGTCCCGCCGTAGAGCCCCTCGGTCGCGACGACGTGGTCGCCGGTGTCGAGGAGGGTGAAGCAGGCACTGATGGCCGCCATGCCGGACGCGAACGCCAGGCCGTGCGCTTCGTCCGCGCCTTCGAGGTCGGCGATGGTCCGCTCCAGCACCTGGCGCGTCGGGTTGCCCGTGCGGGAATAATCGTACCCCTGGTTCTCGCCGACGGCCGCCTGCGCGAACGTGGAGACCTGGTAGATCGGCGGGCTGGCCGCCCCGGTATGCGGGCAGACGGCGCCGGGATGGTGAATGAGTCGGGTCGCGCGGTGCATGGTCGCCTCGGGTCCGGGGTCAATCCTCGAAGAGCCAACTCGTCAGGTACCGTTCGCCGGTGTCGGGCAGGACGGTGACGATCTGCTTGCCGCGATTCTCCGGCCGGCGGGCGACCTCGACGGCGGCGCAGACGGCGGCGCCGGAGGAGATGCCCGCCAGAATGCCTTCCTCGCGCACGAGGCGCCGGGCCGTCGTCCGGGCGTCGTCGCTTGTCACCTGGACGACCTCGTCCAAAAGGTCGGGCTTCAAGACCTCCGGCACGAACCCCGCGCCGATGCCCTGGATCTTGTGCGGCCCGGCCCGGCCGCCCGAGAGGATCGGCGACCCCTCCGGCTCGACCGCGACGATGCGGACCTCGGGCTTGAGGTCCTTCAGCGCTCCGCCCACCCCCGTGATGGTGCCGCCGGTGCCGACGCCGGCCACGAAGACGTCCACCCCGCCGTCGGTATCGGCCCAGATTTCCTCGGCCGTGGTCTCCCGATGAATCTGCGGGTTGGCGGGGTTGCGGAACTGCTGGGGCATGAAGGCGCCGGGCGTGGCGTCGAGGATCTCCTGGGCCTTGCGGATGGCGCCGGCCATCCCTTCGCCGCCGGGCGTGAGGATGAGTTCGGCCCCGAAGATGCGCAGCAGGTGCCGCCGTTCCATGCTCATCGTGTCGGGCATCGTCAGGACGAGGCGGTACCCGCGGGCGGCGCAGACGAACGCCAGCCCCACGCCCGTATTGCCGCTCGTCGGCTCGATGATCACGCCGCCTTCCCGGAGGCGGCCCTCCTTTTCGGCGGCGTCGATCATCGCCACGGCGATGCGGTCCTTGAGGCTGGCGCACGGGTTGAACGATTCGAGTTTCGCCAGCACCTCGCCGCCCGCCCCGTCGGTCACGCGCCTCAGGCGCACGAGCGGCGTCCGGCCGATCGTCTGCGTGATGTCGTCGTAAATGCGCGCCATGGTCGTGCCTCCATGTTGCCGCCGGCGCGGGCTAGACGCCGACGGGATGTTCCTGTGTGCGGGGCTCGGCCCGCTCGCGGCCGAGGAGACCGAGGACCGCCTCGGCGCCCTTCTCGCCCGAAAGCAGCATTGCGCCGAACGTCGGCCCCATGCGCGGCAGCCCATGGACGGCGGCCACGGCCATCCCGATGGCCACCAGGCCGGGATACACCTCGCCGGTGTGTTGGACGACGGCGTCCTCGCTGCGGGCGACCCACATGGCGCCCTCGCCGGGCACCTCCGCCAGGCCCCGCCTGGCCAGCGCCCGCGTCACGTGGGCCTCGTGGCCGGTGGCGTCCACGACGACCTGGGCCTCCAGGGCCACCGGGTCCACGCAGGTGATCTGCCGGGGCAGCGACTGGACGGGCGTCCAGTTGATCACCGCGCCGCCGACACGCGGGCCGTCGCGCAGGACCACGTCCTCCACGCTCGTCATGTTGGCCACGGTGATGCCGGCGTCGCAGGCGGCGGCGATGAGGCGGCTGCACGCGTGGGGCGCGTCCGCCACGTGGAGCCCCTCGGCGGCCGGCTCGTGCGGAACGCCCAGTTCGTCCAGCACCGCGTGGGCGGGCGCCCGGACGGTGACCTTGTTCATCAGGTACCCGCCGAGCCAGAATCCTCCGCCGAGGTAGTTGTTGCGTTCGACGAGCACCACCCGCACGCCTTGCTCGGCCAGGCGCTTGGCGCACATCAGGCCGCTCGGCCCGGCGCCGACGATGAGCACGTCGCTCTCGACGGCGGCGTCGAACGTCTCGGCGAACGATCGCGCGATGGCCCGCGTGACGTCCTTCTCGCTCGTGGACTGAAACACCTGCGTTGCCGGCTCTGCCATGACGATCCTTTCACTCAGCATACCCGTTTACGGTGTCTTCCTTCCAGTTCGTAAGCGGAAACGCCTCCGGTGGCGGTTCCACATGGTCGGCCCGGCCGCACGGCAGCCCATGGCCGAGTATCCCGACCATCGCGGTCGGGTACGGTGCCAAAAAAAGAACCGGCCGGTGGGGCTTCGGGCATCAGGCGGAGCCCGCGGCCGTCCGTTTCCGGTCCTCTCGCACCAGGTCTGCAAACGTCGTATCGTCGAAGACGCCGGAGAGGGCGGTGCGGGCGCGTTCCCACATCGGGAAGAAGACGCAGTCGCCCGAGAGCGGGCAGTCCCAGCCGCTGCGCTCGACCTGGCAGTGGACGGGCCCGATCTCGCCCTGGATCGTCCGGATGACGTCGCCGACGGAAATCTCGGACGGGTCCCGGGCCAGCAGATACCCGCCCTGTGGGCCTCGCCGCGAGACAACGTACCCGGCCTGCTTCAACTGGCCGAGGATGATCTCGAGAAACCGCGGCGGAATCGCCTGCACGCGGGCGATCTCCGCCACGCTTACCGGGTCGGCCCCCTCCCGGCGGGCCAGTTCGAACAGCGCCCGGAGGCCGTACTGGCATTTCTGGTTGATCAGCATGGCCCTGTCTCCGCAGGGTCGAGTGTTGCCTGGGGTGGCGCCCGCGTTTCGCTTCGCAGGATGCGCGGCATCGCCCGCCCCCGGTCGCCCGCCAGGCGCTCGCGATACCCGGTTGCTTCTATGATACAATCCCGAGCGCAGCGGTCAAGTATAATTCTTGGTGCGGGGGCGAGGCCCACTTCGCGAGGTACCGTTCAGTGCCCGAACCACTCCGGCACGGACAGCGTGGTCGTCCGGCCGGCGACGTTCACTTCCACCCGTCCCGGCTCGAGGAGTCGGCAGGACGCCTCCGGCGGGGCGGCGCCGGCGTCGACGGCGGTCAGCACGTGCAGGAAGACCGTCCGCGTGTCCGCCCCGGCGGGTGCGATCTGGACCACGTGTTTGCCGTACTTGCGGTGGAACGGATTGCCCGGCACCTCGCCGCGGCTTTGGCCGTCCGGTGCATAGGCGCGGCCACCTTCTTGTGTGTTGACGACCGCGGTGTAGTTCTTTGGGGCGAGCGTCCGGCAGACGAGCGTTGCCGAGCGCTGCTTCGGCTTCAGGCTCGGGTCGGCCCAGGAGTGGTCCGGCGCCTCGGCGGTCACGGAGAGCAGGCGGTTGCCGACCTCCGGCGGGGCGGGGCAGTGCAGTTGCCACTGCCGCGCGATCGCCGGCCCGGCGGTCTCCACGATGTCCAGCACGATCAGGTGACGGTGGCCGAGCCAGACGAACTCGCGGATCCATCGTTTGCACTTCTCCGGCGGGTTCGTCTTCGTGAGGTCGGCCCGGCACCGCGCCTCGTCTGCGGCGATGTGCCAGTCGGTGATGCGTGCCACGTCGTGGCCGGCGCGCTCGCGGATGTCCAGCCACTGCTGCCAGGTCTTGTGGTCGGACTTCAGTCCGCGGCGGGTGCGCTGGTCGCCGCGGTCCGAGGTGTTGCCCTTCTCGGTGAAGAGCACGACGTTGGTCGAGATGCAGTTGCGATGATACTGGTCGGGCGGGGAATCGTAGGAGGAGTACGTGCCGCTGCGGCCGGCCAGGGGCGTACGGCGGAACATCTGGAACTCGCCGGCCGACACGCCGCCGTGCACGTTCATCGGGTCGCCCATCCGGAAGAAGACGTGGGTGGCCTCGTCCGGCCGGCCGGGGGCGGGCCAGCCGCTGCGGAAAAAGCCGTAGCCGCAACTCTCCCGGCCGAAGAGGGCCGCCCGCGGCAGGTCCGTCAGCGGTTCCGCCTGAGGCGGCGCGGTCCGGAACAGGAAGTAGGGGGCGTACTCGGTGTGGTAGAGGCTCGAGCCGAACCGCCCCAGCCATCGCTCGGCCCACGCCCGGCCGTGACCGTGGCGCGTGACGTAGGTGGCGATGTCGAGTCCTCGGCAGAACTGGTCGTGCGAGTTCCAGATCGGACGATACAGGTCGTTGATGTCCGTGAAGGCGAACCCCGGCCGCATCGACCACAGGTAGAACCGCACGATCCCGCCGAGCCAGTCGCCCTGATGCTCGCTGATCCACGGGGCGGGGTTGCGCCCGGTGGCCGACCACCATGCCGCGCAGACGGCCGGAAGGTCCACATAGGTGTAATACATCGTGTAGCTCGCCCCGGTGGCGGCCCCGTCCACCCACGCGTAGGCGCGGAAGTAGTCGTTCACGGCCCAGGTGCGGAAGAGGGCGAGGTACTCGTCGGCCTTGGGATGAACGCCCGTCAAGGCGATGCCCGCCAGCGTCATACCCGCCAGGGCGCCCGGCGTCCGCGAGTAGAAGAACGGCGCCCGCCCGTCCTCGATGTGCCGGACGGCGTCGTCGGCGGCCTGGACGATGCGGTCGGCCACGTCGCGTCGCGTGGGCGCGTCGAGTTCCTCGTACAGCCAGTCGTAGAGGGTGGCGAGGTTGATGAGGCCGTGGCCGCGCCCGCTCCACGAGCCGCCGCCCACGCCCATCTTCTTCAGGCCCGCAATGGCGGCCTGGAGGTCGTCGGGCTTGCCGTCGATCATCCAGAGGAGGGCCCGGCCCATGGGCTTGGACCGCCACTTGCCGCCGACGGGCTTGAACGCCCCGCCGCCGGCGGCGGCGCGGAGTTTGGCCACCGTCAGGCCGTCGAAACCGTCCGCCCGAAGGAAGATGCGGGGACGGACGTCCAGGACGGACGCCTCGAACGGGGTATTCTCCGCCCCCGCACCGCCCCTTGCCGCGGCCGGCGCGATGCGAACGCCCACGCCGCCGGCCACCACGACCAACAGGACTGCCGCCATCGGAGTCGATGATTTCATAACGCGCCTCCTGGACACGGTCCCCCCTGCGCTTCCCGGTCAGACGCCTGGAGGCTGTCTGTCTCCGGGTGATTCGGTGGGGGCTCCTGTCACTACAACGCCAAGTCGGCGTTTTGCGCGGTGGGTCTGGAGTACCCACCGCGCTCAAAATGCCCTTTTCAGGGCTGCGAGGCGGGTGCGGAGACCCGCCGCGCACGAGTTAGCGTTGTAGTGCTATGGCGCCGGTGTGCCGATGGCTGAGTGGCTCGGGGTATGTCGCACGCGGTTGCATGAAGGCCTTGTACGGCACGTGGGGCCGGTTGGCAAGGGCAATCAACGGCCGCGCGGCTTTCGCCGAGACGGGCCTCCGGCACGCGGGTTTCACCTGGAGGTCGTTCGCTCCGGCGGAACCGGCGAAAGGAGATGCGTATGTCGATGCGGGCTTGTGTCCGGCGGGCCGTGTCCGTTTGCGCCCTTGGGATCGTCCTGCTAGGGACCGCGGGGGTCCGGGGAGGCGAAGAACCGTCCCGCGCGGTCCGGCAGATCATGGAGGCGACCGGTGTCCGCGGCGGCCTGGCGGTGCACCTGGGCTGCGGGGACGGCCGGCTGACCGCCGCCCTCCGCGCCGCCGACGCCTGGATCGTGCACGGGCTCGACACCGACACCGACGACGTGACCGCGGCCCGGCGGCACCTCCGGCAGCGCGGCCTTTACGGTCCGGTGTCGGTTGAGCGGTTCGACGGTCGCCGCCTGCCGTACGTCGACAATTTGGTGAACCTCGTGGTGGTCAACGAGGAGAGCGAGGTGTCGGCGGCGGAGATGCGCCGGGTCCTTGCGCCCGGGGGCGCCGTCTGCCGCAGGACCGGCGACGCCTGGGAGACGAGCCACCGCAAGCCCCGGCCCGAGGTGATGGACGAGTGGACCCACTACTACCACGACGCGAGCGGCAACGCCGTCTCCCGCGACGAACTCGTCGCGCCGTGCACGCGAATGCAGTGGACCGCCGGCCCCCGCTGGGCCCGGCATCACGAGCACACCAGCAGCGTGGACGCGATGGTCTCGGCCGGCGGCCGCGTGTTCTACATCATGGACGAAGGGCCGCGCCTCTCGATCCAACTCCCTGCGGACTGGCAACTCGTCGCCCGCGACGCCTTCAACGGCACGCGGTTGTGGAAGCGCGCGATTCCACAGTGGTATACGCATCTGTATCCGCTGAAGGCCGGTCCGGCCACGCTGCCGCGCCGGCTCGTGGCCGTCGGCGACCGCGTCTACGCCACGCTCGGCATCGACGCGCCGGTCTCCGTGCTGGACGCCGCGACGGGTAAGACCGTGCGGACGCTCGCGGGGACGGAGCGCGCCGAGGAACTGATCCTCTCCGATGGGGTCCTGTTCGTGAAGACCGGCCCGGCCCGCGAGCGGCCCGACCGGTTCACGTGGAACGATCCCGTCTGCTGGAACGTGAGCAACCAGGCCAACAACGACCGGGCGTGGACGCCCGAGGGGGCGGACGAGCACCTCCTCGCGGTCGACGCCGGGACGGGCACCGTCCGGTGGAAGCAGGCCGCGGCCGTGGCGCCGCTGAGCCTCGCCGCCGACGCCGAGCACGTCGTCTTCCACAACGGCGAGGCGGTCGTGTGCCTGGACCGCGACACGGGCAAACGGCTGTGGGTGTCGGACGAGGCGCCTCGCAAAGGCAGGGTCCCTACGTTCAGCGGGTTCTCGCTGGTGCTCCACGACGGCGTCGTCCTGGTGGCGTACCAGGCGAACCTGGCGGCCCTGGACGCCGCCTCCGGCAAGGGGCTGTGGCGCGGCAAGCGGGGACGGGGCGGGCACCGGTCGCCGATGGACCTCCTGGTTATCGACGACCTGGTCTGGTCGCTCGAGCAGGGGAAGGGCCGCTTCACCGGCCTCGACCTGCGTACCGGCGAAACGAAGCGCGACTTCCGCCCGGACGTCGAGGGCTACGGCTGGTTCCACCATCGCTGCCATAACTGCCGCGCCACCACCCGGTACCTGCTTGCGTCCCGGACGGGCATCGAGTTCGTCGACTGGCGGAAGGAGCACTGGGACCCGAATCACTGGGTCCGCGGCGCGTGCCTGTACGGGTTCATGCCGGCCAACGGGCTGACCTACGCGCCCCAGGATCCGTGCGCGTGTTACATCGAGGCAAAACTGAAAGGCCTGAACGCCCTCGCCGGCGGCACGGTCGAGGTGCCGCAGGCCGAGGACCGCCTGCTGAAGGGGCCCGCCTACGGAAAGACCGGCGACGCCGCCCCCGGCAAGGCCGACTGGCCCACCTACCGGCACGATGCCGCCCGGAGCGGCCGCGCCGGCGCCGGTGTCCCGGCGGATCTCGAGGTGGCCTGGACCGCGGACGTCGGCGGTAAGCCGAGCACCGTGACGGTGGCGGGCGGACGGTGCTTCGTCGCCGACGTCGACGCCCACACCCTCCACGCCCTCGACGCCCGGACCGGCGAAACGGTCTGGACGTTCACGGCGGGCGGTCGCATCGATTCCCCGCCCACCATCTACAAAGGGCAGGCGCTGTTCGGCTGCGCCGACGGATATGTCTACAGCGTGCGGGCATCGGACGGACGTCCCGCCTGGCGGTACCTGGCCGCCTGGGGCCGGCGCAAGGTCGCCGCGGACAATCAGTTGGAGAGCGCCTGGCCGGTGCACGGAAGCGTCCTGGTCGTCGACGGAACGCTGTACTGCGTGGCGGGTCGGTCCGCGTTCCTGGACGGCGGGATGCGGCTGGTTCGCCTGGACGCCGAAACGGGCGAACTACTCGGCGAGACGCGCATCGGCGACCGCATCCCCGGCACGGAAAAGGACCTCCAGACGGCCATGGGAGGCGGATGGAATCTGACCATGCCGACCGCCCTGCCGGACATCCTGTCGAGCGACGGGAAGCACGTGTACATGCGTTCGCAGGAGTTCGGTTTGGACGGCAAGCGGCCGCCGCTGGATTCGTCGTTCAAGCCGGACGACCAACTCGGGCCGCTGGCCCACCTCTTCGCCACCGGCGGGTTCCTCGACGATTCCTGGTTCCACCGGGCGTACTGGCTGTACGGCCACACGATCCAGTCCGGGTGCAACTACTGGTTCCGGGCGGGGCATTACGCCCCTTCGGGCCGCATCATGGTCTTCGACGACGAGCGCATCTACGGGTTCGGCCGCCGGCCGAAGTACTGGGTCTGGACGCCGGCGCTGGAGTACCACCTCTTCGCGGCCGCGAGAACGCTGACCCCGGAGGACATCGAGCGCGCCGAAGAAGGGGTCCGGCAACTCAGCAAGCACAAACGGTGGATCTTCAACCGCGAGGTGACGGGCGAACTGCCGGACCGTCTCCTCTCGGCGATGAACCTGGCGTGGTCGGACGGCGAACCGGACCTCCTCGTCCGCGCGATGGTCCTGGCGGGCGACCGGCTCGTCGTGGCCGGACCCCGCGACATGCTCGACGAAGAGGCGGCCGTGGCCCGGCGGTTCGAAAAGGACGTCCAGAAGGCCATCGCCGCGCAGATGGCGGCGCTTCAGGGCAAGGACGGCGCCCGCGTCCGCATCGTCTCGACGGAGGACGGGGCGACGCAGGGCGAGGTCGTCCTGGACGCGCTGCCCGTCTGGGACGGCATGGCCGCCGCCGGCGGACGGCTTTACCTGTCGCAGGTCAACGGCAAGGTGGTCTGCCTGGAAGGGAAGTGACGCCGCCGCCCGCTGGGCCCGAGCAAAGCCTTGCGGGCGTTGAGGAGCGCGGTAGACTCGTCGTGCCATCCCGCGGTGGGACGCATTCGCACCACACGGACTCGATCGCGGTGGGTGCGGAGACCCACCGCGCCACATGCGCACTCACGGTTGTCTTGTCAAGCGAGGTCAGACCGATGCGATCCCTCAAACGCCGCACCTTCCTGAAGAGCGCCCTGGCCGCTGCGGCCGTGGCCCCGACCGTCGTCCGGGCGGGCCCGGCGCCCAGTAACCGGCTGAACGTCGCCTGCGTGGGCGTCGGGCGAATGGGTTCAGCCGACGCCTACACCATCGCCCGGCTCGAAAACGTCGTCGCCCTGTGCGACGTGGACGAGGCGTGGCACACGAAGCACGTCGCGCGGTTCGATCGCCTGAAGGGCGTCAAACTCTGGACCGACTACCGCGTCATGTTCGATAAGATCGGCAAGGACATCGACGCGGTCCACATCGCCACGCCCGAGCACGCCCACTACGCCATCGCCACGTACTTCATCCGGAGGGGCAAACACGTTTATTGCCAGAAACCCCTGTGCCATACGGTGAACGAGGTGCGGCTGCTGACGGCGGAATCGAAGAAGCACGACGTGGTCACGCAGATGGGGCACCAGGGGCACTCGAGCAGCAGTTCGGCGAACATCCGGGATTGGGGACTGGCCGGCTCGGTCGGCCCCATCCGGGAGGTCGTCGCCTACTCCCGCAAGAACTACTGGACCGACAAGCCCCTGGCCGAACCCACCGACCCGCCCCCGACGCTCGACTGGAACCTGTACCTGAACCGTGCCGCGAAGATCCCGTTCAGCACGAGTTACATGAACCGGGAGTGGATCCGGTACAGCCACTTCAGCGGGGCGGTGGGCGACATGGGCGCCCACATCCTCGATCCCGGCTACTACGCCCTGGACCTGCGGGTGCCGCTCAGCGTCCGGGCCGACGTGCCGAAGCCTGCCTACCCGGGTTCCCTGCCGCGTGCCGGCGTCATCACGTGGGAGTTCGGTGCCCGGGGCGAGGCGCCGCCCGTCACCATGAAATACTACCTCGGCCCCGGTATCGAGTTCCCCTGGCCGAAGCACCTCGAGAAGGACCGCAAGCCGGTCACGAGCGGGTCGGTCCTCGTGGGCGAGCACGCGTCCATCCTGGCGGGCAGCCACAGCCAGGGCGGGCGGATCATCCCCGAATCGGTCATGAAGGAAACGCCTCGGCCGCCCAAGAAGGCGTTCCGATGCAAGGGTCGGAGCCACTTCCAGAACTGGACCCTCGCGTGCAAAGGCGAGGATACGGCCATGAGTCCGTTCTCCTACGCCGGGCCGCTGTCGGAGATCATCGTTCTCGGCGACGTGGCCCTGCTGCACCCCGGCCGGACGCTCGAGTGGGACGCCGAAAAGATGGAGATCACGAACGACGAGGCGGCCAACCAGAGCCTCTTCATGCGCCGCCTCGCGCCCCGCGACGACATGGGCTGGGTGTAGGGCTGTTCGGCCTTGGCTGGTCGCGTGTTCCCCGCGCGGCGGGTCTCCGTAACCACCCCGCTTCACGCAGGCCCCTCTTGCGCGCGGCGGGTCTGGCGCACCCGCCCCGCAGCCCTGAAAAGGCCGTTTCGAGCGCCGGGGGTTCCCCCTCCGCTCCGGTCGGGACAGGCTCCGACCCACCGCCCCAAATGCCGACTGGGCGTTGTCGTGTTAGACGGCCGCTCCGGTTTGACCTCTCGAGGATTTTGGGGTATACTATTAAGGTGAAATATACGTCGGAAGAAACGCTGTCCCCGGTCTGTTTCCCCTGCGCCCCCTCGAAAGGACGGAACGCGTGACACCGCCCGGCCACCCCTCAGCGGCCCGCCAAGGGCCCTTTTTTGAAAGCATGGAGCCCAGGCTCCTCCTGGAGTCCCACCCAGTCATCAGCGAGTTCCTGGCCGTCAACGGCCAGGACGTCTACCCCGACCACCCCACCCTCACCGAGACCGACTGGGACTGGATCGAAATCCACAACCCCACCGGCAGTGCCATCGACCTCGCCGGCTACCACCTGACCGACGACGACGGCGACCTGGCCCAGTGGACCTTCCCGGACGACGAAGCCGCGCTGACCACCCTCCCCGCCGGCGGGTACCTCCTCGTCTACGCCTCGAAGTTGACCGGCGACCCGCATCACCCGGACCCCGAGCACCCGGACGACTTCCACTGCAACTTCAAACTCGACGGCGACGGCGAGTACCTGGCCCTGCTCGGGCCGGACCCGAATCCCGACGCGGGCGACATCCTGCACGAGTTCGCCCCCGAATTCCCCGAGCAGGTGGAGGACGTGTCGTACGGCTTGCCGGACACCGAGGTCGAGTGGTACGACCTGGTGTCACCCGGCCACGCGGTGACCTGGCACGTGCCGACGCCCGGCGAGGACGCCACGGCCTGGACCGATCCGCTTTACGACGACAGCGGCTGGGCGACGACGGTCAGCGAGGGGCTGGCCGGCCTGCTCGTCACGGAGGTCCGCACCGGCGGCGGCACGTCGTTCGTCGAACTCCAGAACGTCTCCGACGCCGCCATCGACACCGCCGGCTGGACCGTCGTCGTCAACGACCCCGACGCGGGCGCGAGCGATGTTCTCGCCACCGGCTGGCCCCTGCCCGGCTCCGTCGCCGCCGGCGAGGTCCTCTACCGCACCGACGACGCTGGCGACGCCGGCCACTACTGGGGCGAGGCGATCCCGTGGGACGCCGAGGGCCCCGGCTGGGTCGCCGTCCTCGACGACGCCGGCGGGGTGATGGATTACGTCGCCTGGGGCTACACCGCGGCCGAGATTGACGCCGTCGCGTTTGACTACGGCGCCTTCGCCGGCGTCACCGTGGACGATGCCTGGAGCGGAGACGGGGCCCCAGTCGGCTCGGACACCGGCGTGCCGGACGCCGGTTTCACCGCGTACAACGATCACATTGCCGGTGCCGGCACGCACGCGAATACGACCACGTATGCCGCCATCGGAACGGCGTCGGGGTACCTGAGCGACATCGACACCGGCGCCGACACGGCCGTCACGCTGACCGTCTCGGACAGCGGCGGGCTGAACTACGCGGGGTCGCAGTCGAACCCCGCCCCGGGCACCGACGCCTACGACGTCTTCAACGGGTACGTCGACCTGGGTTCCGCTACGAATTCCAGTATCGAAATCCGTGCGAGTTACAGTCAGAGCCTGACGCACACCTTCTCCGGCCTCGACACCGGCGACGTCGTGACCTACGACTTCACGGGCACGGCCGTCCGGGGCGGCGGGTATCACGACCGCTGGACGCTCGTCACCCTGGACGGGGCGGAAGCCTTCACGCCGGCCCATTCCACGGGCATCGGCGTCGTGACCGACGGCCTGGCGCCGAACCAGGTCGCCTTCTGGGCCGGCGAGAACAACCTTGCCGACCAGGGCTTCGTCGCCGCCTGGACCGGCATCGACCCCGGCGCCGACGGCGTCTTCGACGTCGTCTCCGCCCAGTACACCGGCCCGATTCCGACGGCGGTCGAGCCGTCGGGCATGGCCGACGGGTCGAAGGGCTACGGACTGTCGGGCGTCCGCCTGACGGAGATCGCCCCCTCCGGGCCCACCTACTGGCTCAAGCGCAGCGGCGACACGGACACCGACGGCGCCGACGACTTCGCCCGCGACGAGGCCGGCAGCCAGGGCGTCCAGAACCCCGGCCTGACCGTCCCGTTCGGCGAAATCCTCACCGCCTTCACGGGCGTCGGGTTCAGCGCCGGCGACCCGGCCTTCGACGCCCTCATCGAGACCGACGTGGGCGAGGCCATGCAGGGCACCAACGCCTCCCTCTGGTGCCGCATGACCTTCGCCGGCGACGACCTGCCTCCCGTCGACACCCTGATCCTGCGGATGAAGTACGACGACGGGTTCATCGCCTACCTGAACGGCGCGGAGGTGGCGTCGCGGAACGCGCCGGCCACGCCCGCCTGGGATTCCACCGCCACCGCCGAACATCCGAACGCCCAGGCCGTCGTGTACGAGGAGATCGACCTCAGCCCCTTCATCCTCGACGTGCTGAACGACGGCAGCAACGTCCTGGCGATTCACGGCCTGAACCTGGCCGCCGCCGACGCCGACTTCCTCCTGGTGCCCGAGATGGTCGCCCGCAGCAGCCTCCCGCCGAACCAGTACATGACGACCCCCACCCCCGGCGCCGAGAACGCCGAGGGCGCCCTCGGACTCGTCGACGACACCGCCTTCAGCATCGACCGCGGCTTCTACACCGACCCCATCGCCGTCGAGATCACCTGCGACACGCCGGGCGCCGACATCTACTGGACGGTCGACGGCTCCGAGCCCAACCCGGGCGACGCCGACCAGCGGTACACCGGGCCGATCACCATCGACACCACCACCGTCCTCCGGGCCGTCGCCCACAAGCCCGGCTACATCCCCAGCAACGTGGACACGCAGACGTACCTGTTCCTCGCCGACGTGATCGCCCAGGACGGCGCGGGGTTCCCCGACGGCACGTGGGGGTATGGCGGCCGGACCGACTACGAGATGGACCCCGAGATCACGACCGACCCCGCCTACCAGGCCGACATGATCGAGGCCCTGACCGCACTGCCGGCACTCTCGATCGGCCTGCCGGTGGAGGACATCTTCGGCAGCAGCGGCCTGTACGCCAACCCGGGCAGCACGACGCTGGAGAAGGCCGCCTCGGCCGAACTCTTCTACGCGGACGGCAGCGGCGGCTGGCAGGTGGACTGCGGCCTGAAGATGCAGGGCGGCGCCAGCCGCCTCCCCTACAAGGCCCCCAAGCACTCGATGAGCCTGCGGTTCCGCAACCTGTACGGGCCGGGGCGCCTGGAGACCTCGCTGTTCGAGGACTGGCCCATCGACCGGTTCAACAGCCTGCAACTCAGGGCCATGTTCAATAACTCCTGGATCCACTGGGACTCCGGCCAGCGCAGCCGCGGCTCCCTCATCCGCGACCAGTGGATGCGCGACACCCTCATCGACATGGGCCACCTCGACGCCGGCAACGGCATCTACGTCCACCTCTACCTCGACGGCCTCTACTGGGGCGTCTACAACCTCCACGAACGCCAGGAGGCCAGCCATTACGCCGAGTACCACGGCGGCGACGACGACCAACTCGACGCCATCAACGCCGGCAGCGTCATCGACGGCACCGGCACGTCCTGGAACAACCTGCACAACATGGTCGACAGCGCCGCCGACGGCGTGATCACCCTGGCCGAGTACGACCAGATTCGCCAGCGCCTTGACGTCACCAGCCTCGCCGACTACATGATCGCCAACCATTACGGCGCCAACCGGGACTGGGACCACCACAACTGGCGGGCCGCCGGCGGCGGGCCCGACGACGCCCCCTGGCGCATCTACAGTTGGGACGCCGAACGCGTCCTCGAGGACGTCGGCACCAGTGTCCTCGGCACCAACAACGACGACCGGCCCAGCCGTCTCTTCCACAACCTGCGCCAGAGCGAGGAGTTCCGCATCCTCTTCGCCGACCGCCTCCAGAAGCACCTCTTCAACGGCGGCGCCCTCACCCCCGACGCCGCCGAGCAGCGGTGGATGGACTACGGTAACCTCCTCGACCTCGCCGTCATCGGCGAGTCCGCACGCTGGGGCGATTACCGACGCGACGTCCATTCCTCCAGCAACGGTCCCTACGAACTCTATACACGCAACGATCACTGGATTCCCGAACAGCAGCGCCTCCTGACCACCCACTTCCCCTACCGCACCGGCAACGTGCTCAACCAGTACCTCGGGTACAACCTGTATCCCAAGGTGAGCGGCTCGGCGTTCTACGGGCCCGAGTTCAGCCAGTTCGGCGGTGAGATTCCCGACACCGGCGCCGACCTCACCATCACCAACCCGAACGCCTCCGGCACCGTCTTCTACACGCTCGACGGCACGGACCCGCGCGCCTACGGCACGGGCAGCATCGTCGGAACGCCCTACAGCGGCCCCATCGCCCTGGACGGCGCCACCCACGTCAAGGCCCGCGTGTACCATGCGGGGGAGGGCGTCTGGTCCGCCCTCGTCGAGGCCACCTTCGTGCCCGACACGCCTCCCGGCGTCCGCGTGACCGAACTCATGTACAACCCCGCTCCGCCCACCGCCGACGAGTGGCTCGCCGGCTTCGGCAGTGCGGGCGACTTCGAGTTCCTCGAACTCCAGAACGTCTCCGCCGAGTCCGTCAACCTGGCCGGCCTCCGATTCGCCGACGGCCTCCGCTTCGAGTTCTCCACCTTCGCGCTCGATCCGGGTGAGTTCGGCCTCGTCGTCCGCAACCGCGACGCCTTCGAGATGCGTTACGGCACCGCGGCGAGCGACCGCATCCTCGGCGAGTTCCGCTGGCAGACCGCCTTGAACAACGCCGGCGAGACCGTCACCCTCTCGACGCTTCTCGGCGAGGTCGTGCAGACGGTGGACTTCAAGGACGGCTGGTTCGGCCTGACCGACGGCGACGGCTTCTCCCTGGTGCCGCGCGACCCCGCCCAGGACCCCGCCCTCTGGAGCGCCGCCGACGGCTGGCGGACGAGTTGGCAGGTGGCCGGCAGCCCGGGCGCCGCCGACACCGGCATCGACCCCGCCGCCGTCGTCGTCAACGAACTCCTCGCCCACAGCAACGGGACGGACGGCGACTGGGTCGAACTCTACAACGCCTCCGCCGACCCGGTCGACCTGGCCGGCTGGTTCCTCTCGGACAACCCGGCCGACCTCGCCAAATACGAAATCACCGGTTACGTCGGCGGCACCGTCCTCTCGCCCGGCGAGTACCTCGTCCTGAACGAGCGGGACCACTTCGGTCCCGAGGCCCCCGACCCCGGCCGGCACACCGCCTTCGCCTTCAGCGAGTTCGGCGAGGACGTGTACCTGACCGCCGCCGTCGAGCAGGCCGACATCCACCTGGCCGGCGGGCCCGCCGACTGGCCCGCCCACTGGAACCTCGGCGGGTACCGCGAGGACGAACACTTCGGCGCCACGCCCGGCGACCAGTCCCTCGGCCGCTTCGCCAAACCCTCCGGCGGCAAGGACTTCGTCCTCACCAGCGCCCCCACCTCCGGGGCCGCCAACGACGGCCCGTTCATCCCGGACGTCGTCCTCAACGAACTCATGTACCATCCTCCTACCGAACCGCTCCACGAATACGTCGAACTCTACAACCGCACCGACGCCCCCGTCCCCCTGTGGCAGCACTTCGACCTCGACGGCTACCCGGACATGGACGTCGGCTGGGCCCTGACCGACGGCGTCGACTTCACGTTCCCGGCCGGTTCCGTCGATGGCGCCTACGTCCCCGCGGGCGGGTACGCCCTCGTGGTCCCGATCGAACCGGCCACCTTCCGCTCGACCTACCTCATCCCCGACAGCGTGAAAATCTACGGCCCGTTCGAGAACGACACGCGTCTCTCCAACGGGGGCGAGCGGGTGGCGCTGTCGCGGCCGGGCAAGCCGGAGATCAACGAGCCCCCGCCCGGCCAGACCGCCCCGTACGTCCCGTACATCGAGATCGAGAAGATCACTTACGACGACGACCCGCCCTGGCCCACCGAGCCGGACGGCGACGGCCCGTCGCTCGAGCGCATCGCCCCGGACCTCTACGCCAACGACCCCGCCCACTGGGAGGCGAGCGATGATCCCGGCGGCACCCCGGGCGCGCCCAACGAGGCCATCCCGCCGCGCGTCACGACCGTCGCCCTGAACCCCGACGCCGGCCGCACGCTCCGCACCGTGAGCGGCATCGAGCCCTCCGGCCTCGGCGTCGAGACGGTCGAGATTACCTTCAGCGAAGCGGTCACCTTCACCGCCGACGCCGTCACCGTCCAGACGGTCCACGTCGACGCCGGCGTCGACGTGGTCGATTACACCTTCACCGCGGGCGAGGTGACGGTCGACGGCTCCGGCACCCACACGATGGCCGTCACGATCATCGACTCGCATATCCATGCGACCGACACGTGGGTCAAGGTGACGGTCTCGGACGAAGCGGCGGTGCTGGCCGACTCCGACGGCCTCGCCGGCGCGACGACCGAGGCGGATGAGCCCCTCCTCGACCCCGCCGACGCCCTCGCCGCCCCGGCGCTCGATGTCAGGCTTTAGCGACGGGGATTGGGCGTCATGGGTTAGCCCTACAACGCTAAGAGCCTATCCGAATCACCCTCTGGCTTCGGCCGGCTGCGGCGACCGTAGCCGGCGTCGGGCTGCATCGCCAACCCGGAGACGGGCTGCCTGCTTCGCCCTCCTTGCCTGCGGCCGCCTCGTTCGGGCTCGGGCCGACGAGGGGTTATTCGGATAGGCTCTAAGTCTGCCATTTGCGCGGTGGGTCTGTGCACCCACCGCGATTGAAACGGCCTTCGCCGTCACCCGCCCGAGGTCACGTCTTTGACGATGCGGAGGAAGGTGTCCGGGTCGATCGGTTTCTCAACGTAGGCGTGGGGTTCCCGGCCGAGGAAGTTGCCCATGTCGTCGGCCGAGAAGCGCATGCCGACCTTGTCGGCTACGCCGGTCAGCATGACGGTCTTGACGTCGCGGGTTTCGGGCATCCGGATGAGTTCGCTGAAGACCTCGAACCCGCTCTTGTTGGGCATCTCGACGTCCAGCACGACGAGGTCGGGCTGAAGGGTCTTGGCCGTTTCGATCCCCGATTGCCCGTCCTCGGCGGTGTGGACTTCCCAGCCCTCGGGTTCCAGGATGGCGCGCACGAACTCGCGGGCGTCCGCTTCGTCGTCGACGACAAGCACCTGTCTCATGGGGTGTCCTTTCGTCTGAACCCGGTTTCCCGGCCGTGGCCGCCCGCACGCCGACCGTTCGGCTCATACCACAGACGCAGACGGATGTCCAGTGCCTTGGTGTCCGCCGCGGTGGCCGGGCAGAGGGATGCAGTGCGCAGGGCCCGCCTCACTCGTCCGCATCCGCGGGGGGTTCGAACGGCAGGACCAGCGAGAACGTGGTGCCCTCGCCGGGCATGGATTCCACGTGCACTTCGCCCTGGTGTTCCTCGACGGTCTTGCGTGTGACCGCCAGGCCGAGGCCCGTTCCTTTGCCGCCCTTGGTCGAGTAGAACGGGTCGAAGATCGTCTCGCGGTCCTCGGGCGCAATGCCGCACCCGGTGTCGCGGACGCGCAGGAGGAAGCGGGTGGGATCGGTGTCGGGGTGGGCCTCGAGCCGCACGAGCCCGCCTGGCTCGCAGGCGTCGATGGCGTTGCCGACGAGGTTGATGAGGCACCGGCGGATGGCGGCTTCGTCGACGCAGGCCTCCTCGACGTGACAGGCGGTGACGAGCGTGATGCCCTTCTCGCCGGCCTGGTGCTGAAGGAGGCCGACGACGTCCTCGCACAGGGCT
>CAZNYC010000008.1:0-54023 GCA_964577175.1 uncultured Anaerolineales bacterium | reverse complement strand
CTACCGCCGACGGCTGCGCCTTCGCCGGCAATCCGCCCTGATGCCGCCCGCGGAAGCGGCGAGGACACCGCCGACGGGACAAGCCCGGTCTTTCAGCCCGTCCCCGGGCCCTTCGATTGCCCCAGCGTGGACGGGCACGGCCGGAAGATCGGATCAACGACGCGACGAAGCACAGTGACGAACGCGAAAGTGCGAAAGGAGAAGCGCGTGGTTCAGCAGATCAAACTCCTGACGGTGAAGGAACTGGCATCGGCGCTCGGCGTCCACCAGCGCACATGCTGGCGGCTTGCGGCCAAGGCGGAGGCGGGAGAGGGCCGCTTCCCGCGGCCGCTACGCATCGGCCCCAAGACCGTCCGCTGGCGCCTGGTGGACGTGGAGGCGTACCTGGCGCATGTGGCGGGCGAGTCGGCCCCGAAAAACCCATTGAATCCCTGCCATAACTGACTTGCTCCTGGACCAGAAAAGAGGTAAGGGCGTGGGAGACTCAACCAAGAGAGGACTGAACCTATGGCCAGCATCTACCGGCGGAAAAAGGGCGGGTACTACTACATCACCTACCACGTGCGGCCGGGCAAGCGGCGGACGGTCAAGGGGGCAAGGGACCGCGCGACCACGGAGGCCCTCGCCCGCAAACTCGAGTCCGACGCCATGCTCCGTGCCCACGGCGTCATCGACCCGCAGGCGGAGAAACTCGCCCGAAACGGGTCCATGCCGCTCGAGGCCCACATCGAGGCGTTCGAGACGGCCCTCCGGGCCAAGGGCGACACCGAGGAACACGTCCGCCGCACGCTGTCCTTCATCCGCGGCCTCGCCGACGCCTGCGGCTTCGAGCACCTCGCCGACGTCGACGCGACGAAAGTGTCGGCCCACGTCCGCCACCTCAAGCGGACGGGCATGGGCGCCCGGTCCATCAACGCCCGCCTGACGGCCTTCAAGAGCCTGACGGCCTGGCTCGTGCGGACCGAGCGGCTGCGGACCGACCCGATGAAACAGGTCGCCAAACTCAACGCCCGGACCGACCGCCGGCGCCAGCGGCGGGCCCTTTCGGACGAGGAACTGGCCCGGCTCATCTACGCCGCCGAGCACGGCCCCGTCGTCCTGCGCCTGGCGGGGCCGGACCGTGCGATGCTCTACCGCCTGGCCGTCGAAACGGGCCTGCGGGCGAACGAACTCCGGAGCCTGACGCGGGGCAGTCTCGACCTGAGGAACCCCGAGGCCGCCACGGTCACGGTAGAAGCAGCGTACTCGAAGCACCGGCGCGAGGACGTCCTGCCGCTCCGGCCCGACCTCGCCCGCGCCATGGCCGCCTACATCGCCGATCGTCCAGACAACGGGCAACTCTTTACCGTGCCGAGGGAAAGCGCCCCGATGCTCCGCACCGACCTCCGCCGCGCAAGGGCCTGGTGGATCCGGGAAACGCGGAACCGCGACGAGCGCCGGAAGCGCCGGCGCTCGGACTTCCTGGCCGCGCGCGACGCCTCGGATCGCGTGGTGGATTTTCACGCCCTCCGGCACACGTTCATCACGCGGCTGGCCCGCTCGGGCGTCGCCCCGGCCGTGGCGAAGAGCCTCGCCCGCCACTCCACCATTACGCTGACGATGGACCACTACACCCACACGCTGATCGAGGACGAGCGGTCGGCGCTGGCGCGGTTACCGGAACTGGGGGCACGGACGCAAGGTCGCAAGCCGCAAGAGGCCCGAGGCACCGACGCGACCGCCGATCCCGTGCGTCCCGCAAACCGCGCCGCCTCGTCGGCCTGATTTGACACCCCATTCTTTCAGCGCTATTGCAGCGCGCAGGTGCCCCGGGAGGCCAATACCCGTCATCGCATGGCAGGACGGAGCGTGCGGCAACGGAGGGGGTGGACGCGCGTAAGTCGCGCACACGTCGCCACTTGGCACGATGTGTCGTCACCGGACAAGAGTGGGCCCTGCAGGATTCGAACCTGCGACCCAGGGATTATGAGTCCCCTGCTCTACCGCTGAGCTAAGGGCCCGCGTCTCTATCGCTGGAATACGCGTGCTCCAGGCCACAGGCCTGCACGACAAGCCGGAGAACGTCCCAACCGCCGCCATAAGGGGTGCGGATTCAGCGCTGAAACGCCATAAACCAAACGACGCCTTGCTGCGTTTCAGGGCCTCTGCCTCGGCTCCGAGTCTGCCAGGGCGCCCCTTTCGGCGCGTCGTCTCGGCGTCGGCCCGGCGCCCTTCGGGCCTCCGGACGAGGCCGACGCCGACGCGAGGAGGCTCCAGCCGCTTCATCCCCGCGCTGCGTTTCAGAGTTGAGCCTGCACGGACATTTCCTGAGACATGGCCCAAGCCCGATGGCATACGCCCGGCGATACCCGGCTCTCCGGCTCATGTGGGGCGGCATCATGAGAACCCGGCCCGCATGATGCACCGTACCCGCCCGTGACTCCCCTGTCAAGACGGCCTGCCGGGGCCAAGACGCCCCGCGTCAGGCTGAGCCGGCGCCGGAGGTGCACGGGCGTCCGGCTCCAGTTGACAACGTGGGGAAAGCACGGACCGAACGGCCGGCGCCATAGACGCAGACCGTCGCGGGCGTCGCGGGCCACGAGGTGCTACTCGGCCGGCCGCCCCACCTCGCCGAGCATCTCCAACAGGCACGCCACGATCTTCGGCTCGGCCTGCACTTCGAGGCACGAACTCCGGGCCCGCCAGGTGGTGTACCCGCCCCGTGCGTGCTGATCGGGCGGCGGGATGTACCCCTCGCACCCGTTGGCCAGGCTGACGACGAACGTCGGCGCAAGCGGGCTCTGCTTCTTCAGCCGAAGGCCCGTGGAGCCGTACACCTCGCACGGAATCGCCGCGATGCCCAGGTCGCCGATGCGCAATACCTGGAGGCGAAGTTCGCGTGTGGGCGGCAGGCGGCTGAGGTGGACGGTCTCCCAGGCGTAGACCTCCGGGATGGCCTTCGGCTTGCGGTCCTTGCAGTGGGCGTCGATGTAGGCCTTCGCCTCGGCGACCTCGTCTGCGGTGGGCATGCGGACGCCGAGCGTCAGACGCCGCTCCTTCATGACGAGCGGCACCCAGTCGTGATACTCGATGCGCCGATACGCCCGGAGGGCGGCCTCCGCGGTATCCTCGCCCACGGTGAACCGGTCGAACTCGCGGCGGGGCCGGTTGAAGTCGCAGCAGTTCGCGTCGCCGCTCGTCCCGTTGGACATCATCGCGACGAAGCCGTCCGGCGCGTCGATCTTCTCGGCGATCCGGCGGGCGAAAACGCCGAAGTAGTCCGCCGACAGCGGCGGCGCCCCCGCATAATGCGTGGAATAGTTCGCGAGCAGGGCGAGCGGCCGGCCCTTGCGCGTCTGGATCGAGAGGACCGAGACCGCGTCGTCGGCCGGACCGGTCCGCTCGACGGCATTCGGATTCTGGTAGCCCGGGTTCATCTGGCACCGATCGTCCGTGTGGCCCGTGAACGGGCTCGTGCGGGCGGTGCCGGGTTTCATGAGGTACCGGCGGCAGAAGACGTTCTCGGGGTCGCGGTCGACGCCCCAGCCGACACGGGCGGGCCGCAGCCGCGTGTGTGCCTCGGCGACGCCCTCGGCGATGCGGGACGCCAGGTAGTCGGCGTACCCCTCCTCCACCCCGCTACCGAGGACCGGGCACACCGACGGCGCCGAATGGCAGTGCGTGGCGGAGATGCACATCCGCTCGACGGGGATGCCCGTCCGCTCAGAGGCGGCCGCCTTGGCCGCATCGAGCAGCGCCCGCGGGATAAGGCAGTTGTCGACGACGGCGACCGCCACCTGCGTCCGCCCGTCGTCGAGCACCAGGCACCGGGCGTGGAGCGGGTCGACCACCTTGTCGGCCGTCCGCTCGGTCATCCCGCCGTTGACGATGACGGGGAGTTTCCGCGGCGTGACGTCGATGGCGAACGCCCCCGCACGGAACATCCGGCCCTCCTTTACTCCGCCGGCGGACGCGGCGCCGACGCCGCCCGCCAGGAGACACACGGCAGTGAACATCGCTATTTCGATGAGTCGCACCATGGTCATCGTCCCCTTTGCCCGAGGCTCAGCGGTCGCCGGTCCGTTCCAGGGCCCCGGCGTCGCGGCGTTGGCCGGTGGGCGCCCGGCCGCAGAAATCGCGGTACTGCGGCCCGTCGAACTGCCAGGCGGTGAGTTCCTCGATGGTCGTCTTCGCGTCGGCCAGCGTACCGAGGGCAACGCGGACGAACTCCAGCGTGCCCGCCAGGCACGTGCCGTCCGGCCGCCGGCCGACCACGAAGTCCGCCGGGTTGGCAAGGGACCCCTCGCTCGCCTCGCCCCGCAGGTCCACCGCCGTCGTGCCGTCGAGGTACACGCGCAGGGCGCCGGTCTCGCGGTCGCACTCGGCGATGACGTGGTGCCACGTGCCGTCGTTGACCCTGGCCTGCGTGCACGCGGTCGGCCCCTCGTCCCCGCCGACGCGGAACGTGAGCCGTCCCCCACCGTCCAGGAAGAGTTCGTAGCCGGTCTTGCCGTCGCTCTTTGCGACGAGGCCCCCGCCCGTGTGGCCGGGGGCGGTCTTGAAGTAGACCTCGATGAGGAAACTCGAGTCGCCGACGTCGACGGTCGGCAGGTCGTCGGCGGCGACGGTCTTGCGGACGGCCCCCTCGCCGCCGCCGAGGCTCACGGTCTTCGTCTTCGCCGCGGCGGCGGTGTCGGCCGAGTCCGCTTTCGCAATCTCGACGTGGGCGACGCGCGTCCGGTCCTTCCAGTCGCCCGTCGTCGTAAGGAAGACGGTCAGCGTGAACCGGTCGAGGCCCGGCTTCTCGCCGGGCGTGAAGGCGAACGTGACGGTCTTGCCCGACTCGGCGGCCTTCGCCTCGCCGCCCCAGGCGTTGAAGCCGCCGAAGCGATCCTTTTTCATCCAGTGGAGGTGGGCGGCGATCTTCTGCCCCTCCGGCGCCTCGTTCACTTTGAGCGCCACCTCGAACCGCCGTCCGACGGCCGCGTGCGTCGGCACCGTGGCCTCGACCCATCCGCCGGCCCGTTTCGCCTTCGCCTCGTACGCGAACGGTTCGGCGAGGTCCGCGTGGGCCAGGACGGCGTACTGGCCCTTGCCGTCGAGCGCGAGCGCGCCGTCCGTCCAGTCCTCCAGGGGCCCGTGGACGTAATCGGCGGCAGCGACGCCCACGGCCTCCAGCGGATACATCGGCCGCTTGTAATACGTATCGCGCTTCACGTGGTGCGGGGTCATGATCCAGTGCTCGTCGAGGACGCGGGCCGGGTCCTCGGGGCACCGCGTGAAGTGCCACTCGCCCACCACCGCGTACAGCGCCCACGGGACGAAGACTCGCACGCCGCGGTCCTCCGCCGCGGAGCCGTCCGCGAGACGGAAGTCGTGGCCGGCGGCGCCGCGAAGGGGCGGCGACTCGGCCATCACGCCCACGCCGGACGCCAGCGCGCCGTGCCCCTCGAGCGCCTCCCGGAACGCGGCGAGACCGGCGTGCCACCGGCCGGACGGCTCGAAGACGGCGAACCTGTCGGACACGTCGTAGAACACGTTCCGCGCGTAGGCATTCGTCTCGAGGGCGAACTGTTCCTTCTGCCGCCCGGCGTGCGCCTCGTTGCCCGCCTCCTTCGATTTCGCCGGCCGCGCGTGCCGGAACACCCACGCCCCGATGCCCTGCCAGACGTTGCCCAGGAACTTGTTCCGCCCGGCGTGCGGCGCCTGCCGACGCGACCCCTTCACGAAGTTGTAGACCGTGTTGTTGAAGAACGTGTTCTGATAACTGTGTATTTCCTGAAACGCCGACGTGTTCGCCAGCGGGCCGGACGGCCCCTTCGACTTGCCCCACGCGATGTTGTTGAAGTGGTAGTTCTTGAACGCCCCGTCCAGGTAGTAGGCGTGGCCGAAGCGGTTGTCGTGGTCCGGGTTCAGGACGCGGTCCCAGTGGCGGTAGCCGCCCGGGTTGCCGGAGACGTTGCTGAACACGTACGCGGGCCCGCCCTGCCACGTCTCGATGCCGCCGAAGTCGTCCACGTTCAGCAGCGGGTCCGTCACCCTGTTGTGATGGATGAGCAGGCGGCACAGGGGCCGGTCCGTGACGGCCCCGCTCGCCTTGCCGCCGAACACGTTGATGCCCGCCGCGTAGACGCGGTCGAGGACGTTGCCGGCCACCTCGGCCGTCTCGGGGTAACTCAGGGTCAGACACTGCCCCTGGCCGAACCGGCTTGGCCGCTGGCCGACGTGCTCGAACCGGTTCCGCATCACCCGCACGCCGTACAGCCGGCCGATGGGCGGATGCACGTCGCCGTAGTTCGCCCCGTCGGCAATTTCGACCGCCCCGTAATCGGTGTGACGGAAGACATTATCGCACACGGCGACGCCGTCCAGGGCGTCCTGCTTCCCGACCGCCTTCATCCGCACACCGCGATGCACGTGCTCGAACCGGCAGTGCGAAACGCGGATGTCCTCGCCGGGACCGAGGACGCGCACGCACCCGGCGTCGACGTCCGTGTTCGCCTCCCGCAGCCACCCGGGGATGGCCGTCAGGTCCCAGAAGACGTTCGTAAACCGGAACGTCAGCCCGGAGACGTGGACGTGGCTCATGCCGGCGCTCTCGATGACGCGGATGCGTTTGGCGGCCTCGACGTGGGCCGCGTTCGGGTCGGCGTCGCCGGGCAGGCGCAGGTACAGCCGCCCGCCCTCGCCCTGCTTGTGGAACCAGAACTCGCCGGGCGCATCGAGGTAATGGGGCTTGTCCTCCAGGTAGTACCGGCAGCCGCGGATGATCTTGTATGAGATGCCGCCCCATTGGCCGCGGAACGCCAGGGCCCCGCGCTCGCGGTCCACCATGAGCACCCGCGTCGGGAACGGGCTGCCCATGACCCAGCCCTTCGTGGTCCAGAGGACGGCGCCCTTGTAATAGTCGTCCGGCCGGCTCTCGTTGATGTGCTCGTCGTCGAACGCCAGGTGCCGCCGGCCGCCCGCGACGTCAATGTAGTTATCAAACGGTTTCTTCGGGTTCTTCCACGTCCACCATTCGCTCTTGATATCGTCCGGGTCGCTGATCTCCCAGTTCGGCGTGCGGGCGAGCGCCATGCGCCGAACCCCGCCGTCCGGCCGGACCGTCCACACGCACCGCGGGGCGAAGGCCAGGTCCGTCCACCACACCTTGGCGGGCTCCGGGATATCCGGATGCTCGGCGCCTTGCTTCCATCCCTCCACGCGCTCCGAGCCGCAGAGGACGGCCTCGCCGTCGCCCCACGCGGGGTCGCGGGTCAGGCGGATCGGCCGCTCCGGCGTCCCTTTCGTGCCCTCGGGCACCTCCAGGGACCCGCGGTACACCACGCCGCGCTTGAAGACGTACGTGTCCACGCCCGCCGCGCTGTCCCTGGGTCCCGCGAACGCGGAGTCCCACGGATGGCGTTTCCACGGTTTCGCCTTCGACGTGCCGGGATTCGCGTCGTCGCCGGACACGAAATCGACGTAGCGGACGGCCTCGCCCTTCGCGAAGACGAACGGCTCCGGCGCCCACGCCAGGTCGCCGGTGGGCAGGACCTTGGCGTGCGGCTTCTGCCAGGAGTAGACGGCCTCCCGCACTCCGCCCGCCGCCGCGGACGCCACCCCCGCCCCCACCGCCGCACTCACCGCCAGGGCCAGGACGAACGGGTTCACCGCCGTTCGAGAAATCACCATAGTTGCTCCCGTCCTCGGATCAAGTGGCCTGGAGCCGCGCGAGCCGCACCGCCGGCTGGAACGTTAAACCGCCGGCTGGACCGGCGGTGCCGGTCGGCTCCGCGGGCGCCGCCGGGTCCGTCCGCTCACCCGCCGGCCGGTTGCGGCCGGGACCCGCCCTCCACCGCCTCGCCGTCCACGTGGATGGCGTTCCTGCGGATCTGCGTGTGCGCGCACTCCGGCGCCAGGCGGATGCCCACCGGCCCGTCGTACAGGTGCGAGCCCTCGATCACCGTCCAGTCCTTCAGCGGCGCCGTCTCCGGCAGGCCGGGCATCTTGTGCGCGGCGGGCCCGAGGTCGACGGCCGCCCGCTTCGTCGGGTCCATGTCCTGGAGCCACGACGGCTGAATGTGAAAACTCGGCCCGTACCGGAACCCCGTGACCTCCGAGAATCGGACCGTGTTGCCGAAGACGAGCGGCCCGATCATCCGGATGTTGCCTCGGCCCATGATCCGGACGCCAACCAGGTCGCAGAACGCCACCGGCGAGGGGGCGTCGCGCTTCCACGCCCACAGGTAGAACCCTTCCGAGCGGCGCAGCGCGTGGCCGTCCACGACGTGCCCGAAGTTGTTCCCCCAGAACCCGGTCCAGTTGGCGGTGCCCTCCTCCTCGTTGTCGATCCAGAGCGTCTCGACGTAAGCGCGTCCGACCATCGCGTACGTCGAGGTGCCGGGCGTCACCTCCCACGCCGGCGCGACGGTCAGCGTGTCGGCCGTGTTGCCGGTCACCCGCCGGTACTGGCCCAGGCCCCGGCCGTCAAGAATCAGCACGAACTCGTTGGCGAGGTCCTTGTCCTTGAACGGTTCACCGGCGACCGTCAGGGAGGTCCCGTCCGCCCGCGCCACCCGGCCGTGCCACGTGGCCCCGCCGGCCTCGTACATGTTCTCGCCGGCGTTGTGCCGCCGGGGCACGGTGTTCGTCCAGCGGTTGCCGAGGAGGATGGAGTGGTACCCGCTCGTGCGGCCGCACTGGCTGACCCAGTTCCGCTCGCCGTTCTCGACGACGTTGTATTCGATGATGGAATGGACGGGCGCCCGGATGAAGAGGTTGTTCGCCAGGCCCGGACGGATGTTGCGAATCGTGTTCCCGCTCACCAGCGCCTGCTCGTGCGGGCCGTGGACGAGGAACACGCCGCCCCGGGCCGCCTCGATGACCGTGTCCTTCAGCACGAAGCCGTACGAGCCCCACTCCACCATGACCGCCGCGTGCGTGGAGTGCGTCGCGCGGAGGTGGCACCGCTCGATGCGGCAGCGGTCGCGGGAGCCGAAAACGATTTGAAGCGTGCCGGGGCCGTCGACGAACCCGAGGTCGCGGACCGCGGCGCGGTCGCGCAGCCAGACCATCGCCCCGAGGTTATGGTCCGACTGGCGGTGACGGAAGTGGCCCGGCATGGCGCGGGCGATCTCCTTCGGCACGTCCCACCGCATCGGGGCCGCGTCGCGCACGACGAGCCGGCTGGCCTGCGGCCCGGCGCCGGCCAGGGTCACGTCCGGCGGGACCCAAAGGGTGGCCCGGATGGCGTAGGCCCCCGGCGGGAGCAAGACCGTCCCGCCGCCCGCCTCGCCCGCCGTCACGAGCGCTTTGCGGATCGCGGCCGTCTCGTCCGCCACGCCGTTGCCGACGGCCCCGAACGCGCGGGCGTTGAACACCTTCGTCGGCACCGGTTCGGGCGGCGCGACGGTCAGGCCAACGGGCCCGCCCCATCCCGCCTCGCCGCCGGACCCGCTGTGAACATACAGGTCGTATTCGCCGGGAGCGAGGTCGGCCGGCAGCGTCACCCGCACCTCGTACAGCGGGTGCGGGCCGCGCGCGAACACCTCGACGGGCGTCACCGCGCCGCCGTCGCGGGCCTTCAGGGCCACGAGGCGCGCGTCGATGTTACGGCCGAAGACACGCACGGCCTCGCCCGGCGCCACCCGCTCCGGCGACACCCACCACGGCCGGGCCGACGTGACCAGCCGCGGCGCGGACCAGGCGTCCCCGCTGCCGACCCAGCACACCTGCTTGCCGGCCCGGGCGTCGTAAAATCCCTGGGCGCCGTAGCGCGAGTACCAGTTGACCGCCATCACGAGGCCCTGCGGATCAACCTCGAGGACCTCCCGCCTCCGCGCCCCCTTCGGCGGCGCGGCCGGGAGGAAATCGAGCGGCCGATACGGCGTGGCCTCCAGGGCCGCCAGGGCCTTCGCTTCGTCGAACGGCACGTCCCAGGCGCGGATTTCCGTCCGGCCGGCCTCGAACCCGACGCCCCACACCGTCTTCGTGTTTCCGCCTTGCACTCGGCAAATTTCGGGAGCGGCCGCCGGCACGTTCTGCACGGGCCCGCTTGCCACCAGCAGCAGGGGGACGAGAAGAAACGCGTTCCGCATGATGATCCTCCAAGAAATCGCAGACGAAACCGGATTCAGGACGCCGCCCGCTGCCAACACGACAACGCAGAGTCGGCCATTGGTGCGGTGGGGGTGAGCACGCCGACCCGCCACTGGAAGTCGCCGTAGCCTTTGCCGGCCTTGTGCTTCTCGAGCATGCCCTGGAAGACGAACCGCAGGCGGGTCGGATCGACCGTGAGGGTCTGGTCGCAGCCGTCGCGGATGAGTTCGCCGTGGCTGACGTTGTCGGTCCACGGCTCCACGCCGGGGGCGGGGCGGATGTTCGTCCATCCCGCGAACGGGCGGCGGGTGCGGCGTCCTCGCGCGGCTCCGGCGCAGCGGCCCGGCCGACGGCGCCTGCAAAGACCGCCAGACCCATCGCCGCCGCCGGCAGAACGGTCCAACACATCGCAGATGTCATAACGCCATCACTCCTTCTCCCCCCGCCGGGCGGGCATCGGCACGACCGTGACCTTTCCCAGCCGCTCGAGTTGTTCCCGGACGGCCTCGGCCGGCGCGACGACGACGACGGCCATCTCGTCGGGCTGCACGTACGTCCGCATCACCTCGCGGACGGCCTCCTTCGTGACCGTGCTGACGCGGTCGGGGTACCGGTCGTAGTAATCGGCGGGGTAGCCGTTCAGGATGCCCTCGACGCGGCGGGCGGCCTGCTGGGCGATGGTCTGCATGCCCATGACCACGGAGCCGGCGGTGGCGAGTTTGGCCTCGGCGATTTCGTCGTCCGTGACAAGGTCCCGGCGCATGCGCGTGAAGACCTCGAACATGGCCTCGACGGCCTCGGCGGTGGAGGCGAGTTTGGTGTCGACGGAGCCGACGAACACCCCCGCGTGCCGACCCGGCCGGAACGTCCCCCGGACACGGTACGCCAGGCCCTTCTCCGCCCGGACGTACTTGCCCAGGCGCGCGTCGATGCCGTAGGAGAGGATGCGGTTGGCCAGCGCGCCGGCGAACTTGTCATCGTTGTGCACGGTATAGGCCCGGACGCCCAGGCGGACGGTGCTCTGGTTACCCTCGGGCCGATCGACGAGCAGGATGGTCCGCTCCGCCGGCGCCGCGGGCAGCGCGTAGTCCACCTGTGACAGGGTGCGGGCCGGCCAGTCGGCCAGCAGCCGCTCGGCCAGGGCCCGGCCGCGGGCCACCGTCACGTCGCCGCTGATGACGAAGACCGCGTCGTTCGGGCGGTACGTGCGCCGGTAGAACGCCTTCACGTCATCCAGGGCGATGGCCGCGACGGTCTCGGGCGTGGCGTGCCGGCCGAGGGGCGTGGAACCGAACAGCGTCTCGTCGAGTTCGTGGCCGGCGACGACCGCCGGGTTCTCGCGGGCGAGGCGCAGTTGGTTCAGCCGCTGCTGCTTGAGGCGGTCGAACTCGTCGGCGGGCAGCGCCGGCTCGCGCAGGACGAGGCGGCTGAGGTGGATGGCGTGGTCCAGTTGGCCGGTCGCCGCCGAACCGGCCAGGCGCGTCGTGTCGCCGCCGCTCGCGACCTCGATGCGAATGCCGCGCGCCTCCAGGTCGGCGTTGAGGTCGGCGAACGTCAGATCGCCCGCCCCGCGGCGGACCAGGCCCGCCGTCAGGTCCGCGAGGCCCACCTTCGCCGCCGGCTCGGCGTGGGCCCCGCGCCGCATCGTCAGGTTCCAGTTCACGAGCGGCAGGCGCGTATCCGGCATGACGATGACCCGGACGCCGTGGACCTCGATCTCGGTGCCCTTGGCGAACTCGGGATTCGGGGCCGCCTCGGCCACGGGCGGGTCGGCGGGATGGTCGTCGGGGAAGGTGACGTCGCGCGGCTCGACGGGTTCGGTGCGCTCGGTGGGTTCGATGAGGTCCTCCGCCTCCGGCCGCGCGTCCGGATCGGGCGTGACGCGGAGCACGCGCCCGCGGTCCGGCGCCAGGTACGTCTCCGCGAGGGCCTGGACGTCGTCGCGCGTGACGGCCTCGATGCGTTCGAGGCGGCGGTTGGCCCGGGCCGGGTCGCCGGCGATGAGGGCCTCCTTGCCGAGTTCGCCGGCGATGTCGCTGGCCGTCTGCCGACCGCGGATGAGGCCGACGCGGGCCAGCGTCTTGGCCTTGGCGAGTTCCTCGGGGCTCACGCCCTCTCGGCGGACCTCGGCCGCCGCCTCCTTCAGCGCCGCCTCCACCTTGGCGGGGTCGCGGCCGCCGAGGACCGTGGCGCTCAGGAGGAAGACGCCGGCGTCCTCCAGGGTCCAGTTGGAGGCCCCGGCGTCGACGCATAACGGCTCCGGGCCGTAGACGAGGTTCCGCTGGAGGCGTGCGGACCGCCCCCCGCCCAGGATGGTAGCCAGAAGGTCCAGCCCGTACACGTCGTCCGAGGCGTACCGCGCCGCCGGCCATGCCACCATGACCCTGGCGAGCGGCACGCGGTAACGGACCTCGCGGCGGCGGGGCCCGTCGGGCTCGGCCACGGGCGGGAGGTCGCGGTCCACCGGTGTGCCCCCGGGAATCCAGCCGAAGTACCGCCGGGCCAGGGCCTGGGCGCGGTCGACCTCGACGTCGCCGGCGATGACAAGGACGGCGTTGCGCGGCACGTAGTAGCGGTTGAAGAAGTCCTGGAGTTCGGCCGGTCCCGCACGCCGGAGGTGGTTCATGTCGCCGATGGGCGTCCAGCGGTACGGGTGCTGCGTGAAAAGGAGGTCGCACAGGTCCTGCCACAGCGTGCCGTAGGGGCGGTTCAGCATCATCCGCCATTCCTCGGTCACGACGTTCCGCTCCGTGCGGTAGATGTGGTCGGAGACGCGGAACGAGGCCATGCGGTCGGCCTCCAGGTACAGGGCGAGTTCCAGTTGGCTCGCGGGCAGCGTGTCGACGTAAACGGTCCGGTCGAAACTCGTGAAGGCGTTGGAGTACCCGCCCACCATGCCGATGAGTTTCATGTGCTCCTCGGGCTCGACGTGCTCCGAGCCTCGGAACATCATATGTTCGAACATGTGGGCGAAGCCCTGGCGGTCGGGCTGCTCGTCGCGGCTGCCCACGTGGTACAGGACCCGCACGTGGACGACCGGCGCCTGGTGCAGCGGCGCGACGATGACGCGCAGGCCGTTCGGCAGCGTCTCCTCGGTGAAGGCGATGTCGGCGGCCGCGGCGGGGTCGGCGGCGCAGGCGTGGCCCGCCGCCACGACGGTCGTCAGCAGCGCCGCCAGCAGCAGAATCCGGCGCGGTCCGCGCCGTGAATCGGTGTGCATGGTATGGATCCTGTCTATGCTGTATGCATGCCGCTTACTGCATCCCTAGGCCCCGTTTTGCGCGGTGGGGCTCCGCCCCCACCGCGATCAGAACCTCTCCTCGGCTGCGCGGCGGGTACTCCAGAGGCGCCGCGCCTGAGTCAGCGCCATCGTGCTTAGAGCCTATCCGAATAACCCTCTGGCTTCGGCCGGCTCGCTCGGCCTCGGGCCGACGAGGGGGTATTCGGATAGGCTCTAAGCCGCAAACGCCCGTCGCAGGACAGCCAGGCTCTTCGGGACGGCCGTCCTGGGGTCTTCGCGGCCTTCGAATTCCAGCGAGACGTATCCGCGGTATCCGTGCCGGCGCAGGATGCCGGCGATGCGGTCGTAGTCCAAATCCAGCGTGTACCAGATGCCCCCGCCGTCGTACGTCTTGGCCTGCACGAAGACGGTCTTCGGGGCGAGTTGCTCGAGGCGGTCGTACGGGTCCTCCAGGAAGTTGCCCGTGTCCATGGTCACCTGGAGCCAGGGGGAATCGACGGCCTCGACGATGCGCATGACGCCCTCGGGCGTCCGGCCGAGGCCCCAGTGGTTCTCCAGTCCCAGCACCACGCCGCACCGCTCGGCGGCCGGCAGGACCTGCTCCAGGCTCTCGACGACCCAGGGATAGGCGTCCTCGTCGGTGTAGCCGGGCAGGGGCGGCTCGATGCCGCGGTTGGCCATCAGCGCATTGAAATTCTTGCTCGTGCCCCAGGTGCCGGTGTTGACGCGCATGGTGGGAATGCCCAGGGCGTAGGCCAGTTCGACGCTGGCGATGGTCCGCTGGACGTTTTTCTTACGGACCTCGGGGTCCGGCGACACGAACCCCTGGTGCGTGGAGAGGCCGCACAGGTCCAGCCCGGCCAGGAGCGATTCCCGCTTCAGCGCCTGCAGGGCCGCGTGGTCTTTCCGCCGCATCTGGACCTCGAGGATCTCGACGGCGTCGAAGCCCATCTCGCCGGCCATCCGGATGCAGGCGTCGATCGCCAGTCGCTCGCCGGACCGGAATCGCCAGAAGGAGTACGTGGAGACGGCAATCGGGTTGCCCCGACGGGCCGCCTGGCCGACATCGCCTGCAACGGACCGATCGGCGGTCGGCTCGCAGCCGCCGGCGGCCAACCCGCCGGCACCGGCGACCGACGCCGCGGCCGCGGTGACGGAACCCGAAAGAAACGTGCGTCGTCGAATGTCCATGCCTCGAGGCCTCCGCGGAAAGCGGGCCCGGCCGGGGCCCGCGCTTCTTACCATCTTAGCGGCCACGGGGCGAGAGTCCAGTGTGGGGCCCGACAACCCGGCCCCCCGCCCCGTCCCGGGCGCCTCTTGCCGCACACAGGCGTTGCAGCCGCGCACGCTCCGATTACAATGCCCCTGCACGGTCCAGCCGGAGGAACCCGCATGACCAACGGCGTGGCGCAGCGCGACGGCGGGGCGAGCCTGCCCGAGATCACCGTCAAGGCCGTGATCCTCGGCGTCGCGCTCTCGGTCCTGCTGGCCGGGGCGAACGCGTACCTGGGCCTGCTGGCGGGGATGACCGTATCGGCGTCGATCCCGGCGGCCGTCGTCTCGATGGCCGTCCTCCGCCTCTTCCGCCGGTCGAACATCCTGGAGAACAACATCGTGCAGACGGCGGCGTCGGCGGGCGAGTCGCTCGCCGCCGGCGTCATCTTCACCTTCCCCGCCCTCGTGATCCTCAGGACCTGGACCGGCTTCGACTACTGGACCACCACGATCATCGCCGGCCTGGGCGGGCTGCTGGGGGTCCTCTTCACCGTGCCGCTCAGGCGGGCGCTCATCGTGGAATCGAAACTCGCGTTCCCGGAGGGCGTGGCCACGGCCCGCGTGCTGGAGGTCGCCCACCGCGGCGGGGCGGACGTCCGGCCGCTCGTGGCGGGCGGCGTGCTCGGCGCGGCGTACAAGTTCGGACAGACGGGCCTCCGCCTCTGGGCGGGGACGTTCGAGGTCGCCGGCCGCGTCGGCAACGGCCTCGCCTACGCCGGCACGAGCCTGGCGCCGGCACTCGTGGGCGTCGGATACATCGTCGGCCTGAACATCGCCGTCCTGGTGTTCCTGGGCGGGGCGCTGAACTGGTGGGTGGCCATCCCGATCCTCTCCGTCTCCGGCGGAGCCGCGCACGCCGACGGCCCGGCCGCCGAGGCCGCCTGGGACCTCTGGTCCACCCGGACGCGGTACATCGGCGTGGGAGCGATGGTCGTGGGCGGACTGTGGGCCATCGTGCGCCTGTGGCCCAGCCTCCTCCGCGGTATCGGGTCCGGTCTGGAGGCGTACCGGCAGGTGCGGCTCGACGGCGCGAGCACCGTGCCGCGGACCGAACGCGACGCCCCCCTGCAGTGGGTCGGCGTCGTGCTGGCGGCGTCGGTCGTGCCGCTCTTCTTCGTGTTCCGGCACGTGACGGGCGACGTGGCCGTCTCGGCCTTCATGGCGGCCGTGATGCTGGTGGCGGGGTTCCTGTTCTCGGCGGTGGCATCGTACATGGCGGGGCTGGTGGGCTCGTCGAACAACCCCGTCTCCGGCGTGACGATTGCCACCATCCTCGTCTCGGCGCTCCTGCTGCTGGCACTCGGCACGGGCAGCGCAACCGGGCCGGCGGCCGCCATCCTCATCGGGGCGGTGGTGTGCTGCGGCGCGGCCATCGGGGGCGACAACCTCCAGGACCTGAAGACCGGCCACCTCGTCGGCGCCACGCCGTGGAAGCAGCAGGTCATGCAGGCGGTGGGGGTGCTGGCGGCCGCGTTCGTGGTCGCGCCGATCCTCTCGCTCCTGCTTCACGCCTACGGCATCGGGGAGGCGACGGCGGCGCACCCCGACCCCCTGCCCGCACCGCAGGCGACGCTGATGGCGTCGGTGGCCAAGGGCGTCTTCGCCCGCGATCTGCCGTGGCCCATGATGGCGGTGGGGATGGCGCTGGCTGTCGCGGTCATCGTGCTCGACCTCGTGCTCGAGCGGCGCCGGAGCCGGTTCCGCACGCCCGTGCTGGCCGTCGCGGTCGGCCTGTATCTGCCGCTGGAACTGGGCGTGGCGATCCTGGCGGGCGGCCTCATCGCCTGGGCCGCGGCACGCCGTCGCCACGGCGACGGGGCGGCCGAGACCGGCGTCGGGGGCGGCGTCCTGTTTGCCGCCGGACTCATTACGGGCGAGGCCCTGCTCGGCATCCTGCTCGCCGTACCGATCGTGATCGCTGAGGGGGAAAACCCCCTGGACGTGGACCTGGCCGGCGGCCCGCCGGGTTGGCCGGGCGCCGCCCTGCTGCTGCTCGTCGCGGCGGCGCTGCTCCTCGTGGCCACCCGCCGCGGGCGGAGCAGGTGAGGCTGCCGATTCAGGGCACAGGAACGGCCTCATTGCATCCGGCTGTCACCCCGAGGCCCCCTCTCCGTAACTGGTGCCCAGACCGACCTCCCCGGTATTGCCTTTTTCGCTGACGACGTAAAACGGATACCCCGCATCGGCCACGGCTCTGACCCACTCATGACGCGGCCACGCTGAATAGAAAGGCGCCCATCCGGCACTCTCGTATAGATAGAGCCGGGCCGCCCCCGAGATAGCGCTCAGCGGGCGCTCGCCGCCTCCGGCGCGAAGATCGGTTCCTTCGGTCCGGCCACCTCCGCGATGTGGACGCCCTCGATGCCCATCGCCGCCGCCGGCGACCCGTCGCGGAACCGGAAGTCCCCCGCCGCCGGGTCGCGGAACCGCGGGTCCGCCTGGATGCTGTGCTGCTCGTTGGCCTCGGCCCGCTGCTTCGCCAGGTACGCGTCCGCCCAGCCCGCGTCCTTCGGGCAGAAGTAGACGTTGTGGTCCACGCGGCAGTCCTTCAGCAGCGCCAGGCCCCGCCTGGGGAAGTACCCGTCCGTGTTCACCTTCAGGCGCGGGTCGAGGGCCAGGACGACGTTCCGCTCGATGCGCGACTCGGCCACCTCGCCCCACACCAGGACGACGTGGCCGCGCTGGTGCAGGGCCGCCCGGCCGTCGGGCGTCTCGACCCGCAGGTCCGCGAAGAGGTTGTTGCGGATGGTGTTGCGTCCCTTGCTCACCAGGCCGTCGCCGACGCATCGATGAATGACGTTGCGCTGGATCAAGGTCTCGTGCTGGTCGTCGTCGCAGCGGATGGCGGCGATGAGGCGGGTGGTGTCGAGGACGTCGTGGCAGTAGTTCTCGCGGAGGACGTTGCCCCCGCCCGCCCCGGACACGTAGATGCAGTTGCCGTCGCCGAGTTGGCGCATCACGTCGCTCAGGTCGTTGCGGACGAGGCGGTTCCCCCGGCCGTGGAGGAACGGCTCGCGCTCTTTCCAGGAATCGTACGTCTCGCGCATGCGGATGCCGTCGGGCAACTCGTGCCAGCGGACGGTCTTCGAACACTCGCCCCGCCCGCGGCGGTCGAGGGCGATGCGCCCGCTCAGGACCACCGCCGAGTACGGCGTCCTGTGGATGCGGTTGTGGGTGACCGCGTTGTGGCCGCTCTGCCACAGGAACAGGGCGGGGCAGTGGGCCACGATCTCCCCCACGTCGTGAATGTGGTTGTTGTGGACGACGTTCTCGCGATTGACGTCCTTCGTGCCGGGGCCGTAGCCGGCGAGCAGGATGCCCACCTGGCCGGTGTGTTCGACGAGGCAATGGCTGATGCGGTTGCGGCGGGCGTGGAGGTCGAGGCGGACGGCCGTCCCGCCCACGTGGGCCAGGCGGCAGTGCTCCAGGACGCACCGCTCGGCCCCGCGGAGGCGGACGGCGGCGGTCGGCGCGTCGAAGAGTTCCCAGTCGTGCTGGATGCCCCGGCCCCGGTGGTCCGCCGGCATGGGGCGCCGGTCCGTGTGCGTGACCGTCAGGCCGCACAGCACGAGGCCCCGGACGGGCTCGTCGCGCGGGCCCTCGTAATCGATGTCGCCCTCGATACGGATCATCTCCGTCAGGGCGGGCGCCTCGACGCCCTTCGGCTGGCCGTCCCTCGGCCAGAGGTACAGCCGCCGGGCCTCGTGGTCGAGGACCCACTCGCCGGGGGCGTCCAGGGCCCCCAGGACGTTCTCCACCCACAGCGTCCCTTCCGTGAAATGCGACGCCCCCCACCGCAGCGGCCGGAGCGGGTACGTGCCCGGCACGGCCGTGTGGACGGCGCCGGCGCCTGAGTCCACCCGATCGACGGGCAGGACGTTGCGGACCCACGGGTTCTGCGGGGCGATGGTGACGGCGGCGTCGCCGCCCGTCTGGAGCAGGCGGAGCACGTCCGGACCGGCGGGCATCCGCGACCGGTCGCCGGGGCGGCCCTGCTTGTCCTTCGCCCGCGGCGTGAAACCTTTCGCGACGGCCCGCGGCAGGCGGCCCGCCGCGTCGTACAGCGTGTGGAACGGCGGGAGGTCCGGCGGCAGCGTCGCCACGCGGATGTGCCGGGCGGCCTTCGGCGGCACGCACGCCGGCAGGTCCTCGGCCGGGCGCCAGTCCGTGATCGGCACGCCGGCGGAGAGGATCGCCCGCTCGCCCGCCGCGGCGGCGAACGTCGTCGTGTGCCCGTCCGGGGCCGAGTCCGACAGGCCGAAGACGAGCGTCTCCGCCAGCCGGTACGTCCCGCCGCGCAGGCGGACCGTGACGTCGCCGACCTCGGGGCGGTCCCGGCGCAGGCGCCGGACGGCGTCGCGGGCACGGGCCGGGGTGGCGAACGGCCGCGCCGACGAGCCGTCCGCCGCGTCCGAGCCGTCGGGGGCCACGTTCAGCGTCGCGGACGGCCGCGGCGCCCCGTGAAGCGGCAGGACCGCGACGAGGGCGAGGGCCAGAACGGTCGGCAAGAGAGTGAGGGCATGACGCATCGGACGGGTCCTCCTTCTGGCACGATAACGCTAACGTGAGGGCGGCGGGTCTCCGGAACCACCGCGCTCGAAAGGCCCTTTCCAGGCCTGCGCGGCGGGTGCGGAGACCCGCCGCGCACGAGTTAGGGTTGTAGTGCTAGCCGGACGACTATACGGGCGGGGCGCGGCGGACGGAAGGAAGATCCGGCGACAGACAGACGCTGTCAGTCTATGATGGTGTTGTCTCACAGCCGAGGATTCAGCCGGCCCTTACCCGTTGCGGGCCCGGGATGGCATGGCCGGCCCGGCGAAATATCGCCTGTCGCGACAATACAATATTAGGGAGACGCTTGTGTCCGGTCCGCGCTCACGAGCCTCTCTCGCATCGTCCACACTGGGAGTCTTATGGATCGAGAACGGCACAATCACTTTGCTGAGTTGTTTGTCCCCAACCAGAACCGGGTCTACCGTTTCATCCTCACCCTGATCCCCAATCGGGCGGACGCGGAGGAGTTGTTCCAGCAGACGAGCCTCACCCTATGGAAGAACTGGGACCGGTTCGATCCTGAGCGGGATTTCGTCCGCTGGGCGTGCGGCATCGCCCACAACCATGTCAGGAACTTCTTGCGAAAGAAGCAGAATCAGCAGATCCGGCTCAGCGAAGAGACCCTCGACCAACTGGCCCAGTTGCACCTGGAGAAGGAGGACCTGCTCGACGAGCAGCGGCAGGCCTTGGCCCATTGCCTGAGTCGGCTGCCTGGCCGGCAGCGGAGGCTCATCGAGCGGTGTTACAGTGGCGAGCAGACGATCAAGGCGGTCGCTCAAGACGAGGGGCGAAGCGTCCACGTGCTTTACAAGGCCCTGCGGAAGATACGTGAGGCCCTTCACGATTGCGTTACCCGAACCGTAGCGACGGGAGCCGAGACATGAACGAAGGCCCCCAATTGTCCCATGAAGAGATGGCGGAACTGCGCGAACTGCTCGATGCCCTCTGCTCGGACACGATGACCGGCGAACAGCGGGACCGGCTGGACGCGCTGCTCCGGGACAACCCGCAAGCCCAAGGGGTGTACCTTTCGTACCTCAACGTCCACGCCCAGTTGCATTGGGAGCTGCGAGGCGGCTTGCCGGACACGTCGACCGCGCCGCGGGCAGTAAGACCTCCGCAACGGCGGGCCCGGCGGCACAGCCGACGCTGGGTCGCGGCCGCAGCGGCGTTGGCGATGATCGTGGCGAGCGTCCTCGCCGCGGTAGTCTGGAAGCCGTGGCAGGATCGGCGGGACTCCGCGATGGCATCCCGGATCGCACGCTTGACCGATACGGCGGCTGCCCGCTGGTCGGACACGGGCCCGTCGCCGCAGGTCGGAGATGCCCTGCCGAGCAGTCAGTTGCATTTGTTGGAGGGCTTCGTCGAATTCGAGCTGTCCGGAGGCGCCGTGGTACTGCTGGAAGGCCCTGCCCGGCTGGAGTTGTTGGGGCCGGAGCGGGCGTTCCTGCGCGCGGGCCGGCTTGTCGCCCGCGCCGGTGGTGACGCAGCCGGCTTCGTCGTCGAGACGAAGCGGGCCAGCGTGCTCGATGTGGGCACGGAATTCGGCGTCGAAGTCGGGGTATCGGGGGCGACGGTCGTGCAGGTATTCGATGGGGAGGTGATCGCCACCTATGAGTCAAAGGCCGGCGGCTCGGCTACGAACCGTCACCTAAAGGCCGGCCGGGCCTGGAAGATCGCAAGCGAAAACGGGTCGCAGCCGCGAGAACTGGATTTCGTGCCGCAGCGGTTCGTGCGACGGCTGCCCATACCGGACGAGCGCGGCGGCTCGCCGAACCGCCCCTACAATCAACCCCGCTTCGATACGGTCCACATCGTGCCCGCACCGCCGGATGTGACGATCGACGGGGATCTGTCCGACTGGGACGCAAGCGGCATGTTCCGCAGCGCGTGTTACGAGCCGTACGGTGGCAACTACTACGTTGAAGCGGCGATGATGTACGACGACCGCCGGCTCTACATTTCGGCCCACGTGGGCGATCCGTCGCCTCTATGTAACAGGATCGATCCCCGCGTCGAACCGGAAAGAGGCTGGCGCGGCGGCGGCGTGCAAGTGCGGATCTCGACGGATCGGCGCCTGGCGCGGCCGCTTGCCGCGGTCAGTGACGACGGTGCCCGTCTGGAAGACCGTCCGTTGGGGCCGGAGGATCGAAACGATCGACTGGTTCACCTGACGATGTGGCGATTCGAGCCCGAACAGCAGCCGTGCCTCTACGTCGAATATGGAATGGACTCCGAGCCGAGGGCCGTCAACCCGCCGGGCTATCGCGGGGCGTTTCGCCGCGACGACGACGGCCGGGGCTATACGATCGAGTACGCCGTTGATTGGGACGTGTTGGCCGCCGCCGAAGACCCACCGCGCGCGGGCGACGAACTGGCGGCCGCTTGGTCCGTCCATTGGAGCGACCCGGGCGGGCGGACGTGGCGAGGACACTTGATCGAAATCGTCGACGCGAAAGAAACGGCGCCGGAAAAGGGAATGGGACGATGGGTGTTCGTCCGCGCAGCCACCTGGGGTAAAGCGGTCTTCCATCCTGCAGGGGATCTGCCGGCCGGCACGGTCCAAGAGACCGCGTTCGAATGGCATTGAACCTTGGCGGTTTATTACCTGAGAGGACGGCGCGATGACGACAAACGCGGGACGCCGGCCACGACGCGGCTACTTCATCCTGATGATTACGGCGATCCTGGCCTGCATTTCGAATGCTCCCGAACAGCCGGCCTTCGCCGGCGACATTCTGCTGGACAACGACCTGGAAACGACCCCCACGGTCGCCGGTTGGAGGCTCGGGGCCGTCGGCGACGCGGGCTTCGAGGGGGCATGGGAAAAGAGCGACGAGGGAGAACGGAATCATTACTTGCTCATTCGCCGGGGCTACTGGCAGTCGCCGCCGGTCGCCGTGCAGGCATTGCGCTACTATCGCGTGCGCTTCACCAGGAAGGGAGACGGCGGCAACTACTGGTCCGTCCAATTCTTCGATGGCGAAGGGGAGCCGCTCGTGGCGGACAACTACGACACCGTCTATAAGGCCGCCGAATGGACGATTCAAGACGGCTGCCTCCGCTCGCCGGCGGATTCGGCCACGATGGTTGTCCGTTTTCACGGGCGGCCGTCGCCGCTGGCGATCGACGATGTCGCAATTCAACGGATCGGCTGGCGCGAGGCAGCCGCATGGTGTGACCGCGTCGCGGCGACGGCCCCGGTCGTCCGTTTTCAGCCGCCGGAGCGACGCGGCGAGCGGCTGCCGAATACGATGGCCACGCTTCGCCGCGGGGGGAGACTGCGCATCGTCATGCTGGGCGACAGCATCTGTAACGATACCTCGAACAGTCTCTACGAAACACTGATACGCCGCCGCTACCCGCAAGCCAGGCTCCGTGTGATTACGTCTGTTCGTGGCGGCACCGGATGTCAGTACTACCAAGACGACAACCGCGTCGAGGCCTATGTGCTGCGTTACCGTCCCGACCTGCTGATCGTCGCCGGGATCAGCCACGGCTACGACGTTCAAGCCGTGCGCAGCGTCATTCGGCAGGTGAAGGCCAAATCGGATTGCGAGATCCTCGTGCTCACCGGAGCGATCACGCCCAGACATCTACCGGAGCAAGGCTACTTGCACGGCAGCGCGCAGAAGTCCCTTGGCGAAAGACTGGACGACGTCGCGGAATTCGCCCGCAAGATCGGCCGGATGGCGAAGGAGGAGGAGGTCGAGTTCTTTGACCTACGTGCCGCGTGGGACGAGTGTATGCTCTACTCCTGCCAAACCCAGGACTGGTTCCTCCGCGATCCGATCCACGCCAACAGCCGCGGCAAGCAAGTCGTGGGTCGGCTGTTGGCGGAATACCTCATGCCGGAAGAAGGTCATTGAGCGCAATATCTGCCCAGAGGAGATAGCAGGATGAACCTCATATTGGCGAAAACCGTGGCGCTGGTTCTACCCATGCTTTTGGCGGCCTCCCCGGTTTTCGCTGCGCCGGAGGACGTCGGGGCCCGCATGGCCGAGGCACGGTCCGCCGCGAACGGCGCGCCGCCCGAAAAGCGTGCCCAGGCCCTGCTGCGCCTGGCCGCGGCCGAGCGGCTGCGGGGCACCGGGCGGGACGAGGACGTACGGGCCCTGATCGAGGGCGACGTGCGCGGCAGCATGCTCCTGGTACCCGTTGGGGAACTGGGACTGGCCCTGGAGACAACCGGCGACGGGGTGGACCTGCTGGCGGTGGTGGATCTCGCACACGGCAACGACCTGCTGGCGGAGGCGCCACTGCCGCTCTTCCGGCTCACCCTGCGGCGGATCGGCAAGGAGGGAGATGTCAGGCTTGCCGCGACCGACGGCTGGGAGGAGGTGACCGCGCGGAAGACGCCGGCAGGGTTCCTCGTGCGCTGGGCGGGGCGCAGCGAGAGGGGACCGGAGCGGCTGCGCGTGGAATTGAAGGCCTTCGCTGATGAGGAGGCGTCGGCAGTCCGCTGGAACATGAAGGCCGAGAACGACTCCGAGGAGTGGACGCTCTGGCGGGCACGCTTCCCGCAGTTTGCCCTGCGACGGCCCGGCGACGCTCCGAATCTGCTCATCCCCCGCGGCCCGGGCGAGGTCCAAGGGAACGTGTGGGGCACCGATTTCCAATACGGGGGGACGTACCCGGGCGGCTGGATGGCACCGATGCCCTTCATGGCTGCCTACGACGAGCAGGGCGGTAGCGGCCTCTACATCGCCATCCACGACCCGCACGGGGCCACCAAGGACTTGGCTGCCAGCAGCACACCCGACCGGCCGCGGGTCATACTCACGTGGGACGTTCCCGTACCGAACATGAGCCGGGCGGGCAACGACTACGAGCTGCCCGGCCAGGCGGTGTGGAAGTTGATGCGCGGCGACTGGTACGACGCCGCCGTCTTCTACCGCGACTTTGTGCGCGCCGAGGCCGACTGGTTCCCGAAACTCACCCACCAGGGCCGCGCCGACAGCCCGCGCTGGCTCCGCGAACTCTGCGCCTGGACCATCGGCGGCGGCGGGATGGGGCCGGCGAACCTGGCCGACTCCCTCGGCCTGCCGGTGGGGCACCATTGGTATGGCTGGCACAGCATCCCGTTCGACAACGACTATCCGCACTACTTCCCGCCCGAGGAGGGCTTCCGCGAAAACGTCGAGACGCTACAGGACAACGCCGTCCACGTCATGCCCTACATGAACGGCCGCTTGTGGGACACTCTCGATAAGGAACAGGAGGATTGGCAGTTTACGAAGGTTGCCCTGCCGGCCGCCACGAAGGGGCCCGACGGCGAGCCCTACACCGAGCAATACGGCGGCAAGTACGAGGACGGCACGCCGATCAGGCTGGCCCCCATGTGCGCCACCAGGGAGTTGTGGCAGCAGAAAGTCAAAAGCATCGTGCTGCGACTTCTGAAGCACTACGGCACCCACGCCGTCTACTTGGACCAGGTGGCGGCCGCCGCACCCCCGCTGTGCTTCGACGCCGACCACGGCCATCCGCTGGGCGGCGGGCACTGGTGGGTCGAGGGCTATCGCGAGATGATCGAAGGCATCCGGCAGCAGATGCCAGAGGACCGCGTGCTCACGACCGAGTGCAACGGCGAGGTCTTCGTGGATCTGTTCGACGCCTACCTCACCTGGCACTGGCAGTATGAGGGCATGGTGCCGGCCTTCCCGGTCATTTACGGTGGGGCCATCCAGATGTTCGGCCGCGCCTACCGCGGCGGGCCGACAAAGGACCTGGCCAACCGGATGAAGATCGGCCAGGAGTTGGTCTTCGGCGAGCAGATCGGGTGGCTCGGCCCGAACATCGCCAACGACAAAGTCAACGGCCCGCTCTTCCGCAGCGCCGTCCGCCTGCGCCACCACCTGCGGCGCTACTTCTACGCCGGCGAGATGGCCCGGCCGCTGAAGCCCGGCGGCAAGATCCCCCGGGTCACGGCCGACTGGCAATGGCGCGGCGAGTGGCCGGTCACTCTGTCGGCCGTGCAGACCGGGACCTGGCGCCTCCCCGAAGACGGTAAGGTCGTCTTCCTCTTCGCCAACGTCGGCATGGAAGACGTCGAGGCCGAAATCGCCTTCGACGCCGCCGACTACGGGCTCGACGCCAATCGCCTGCGCCGGACCGTCGTCACCGCCGAGGGGCGCGGCGAGATCGAGCAGGTCGGCCGGACGCTTAAGGAGACACTGAATCTGCCCGCCGGAACCGTGACGGCCTGGGAGTTGCAGGCGCGCCAGTGACGGCTGGAGGAACAATATGAGCAATCACTTTCCCCGCACGGTCAGTGACCAGAGGACTCCTGCGGCTGTTCTTGCGGCCGTGCTCGTGGCGACGCTGCCGGGCCTCCCGTCCATACCGGCGGCAAAGGCCGACGTGGCGCAGTGGATGCCCTGCCCGTCGCTGGGCGAGGCGTGGCGCCGATTCACGCTGGAAGTCGGCGGCGCCCGCAACTGGTATTTCTACGTCCCCAAGGGCGTAGAAACATTCCGCGTGCGTGCTGCCGCCAGGCTGGAAACCGACGTCGTGCATCTGGAGATTAACGTCCCCGACCGCACGCTGGCGATGATCTATGACCACCAGGCGGAGAAAACCGTCCACGTGCCGCCCTTCGGCGTTCCGCATCGGGTCCCAGCCGCGATGGTTCGCCGGCATGCCCAGCGAGAGCACGCGCGGGCCGCGGGCGCTGTCGTTCCAGCCCTCGCCGTCCAGCACCGTTCCCGCGGCGTTGACGGCGATGCGGCTCTGCGCGCGCCGCGGCCGGCAGCAGAAGCGGGAGTGTCAACGCTACGGTCATTGTCGTTGAAAGTCGTCGCATTGAGAGGTCCTAGAAGAAGCGCTTTTGGCGTTGGTACATCGGAAGATACTGTTTCTCCAGCGAGAGGACCAGGACGGCCAGCGACGTAGGATAGCAGTCGCCGGTCAGGCGGCTCTGGGGACGGTTGTCGGGTGGGAACGGCCAACTGCCGTCGCCGTTCTGCTGCTCGATCAAGATGTCGGCGACCTTATCGCGGTAGTCCTCCCAGGTTTGGCCTCCGACCTGGAACATCCCTTGGCTGATATAGAAGAGGGCGAAGTAGTAGTACCCGCCGTACTGCCGGCCGCCCCAGGACGGCGGGAATTCTCGCAGAAAAGCCAGCGACTGGCGCACCTTGTCGTCCGCCTCTTTCTCGAACAGGCTCTTGATGAAGACCGCCACGCCCGTGGCACTCGGTTCGGGTTTGACGCTCACGCCAGGACGGTAGACGAAGCCCGCAACGACGTAGCCGGACTCGCGAGCGTTCGGAGAATCCTGATCCGGCGACTTATCGGGGCGGCCGTCCTCCCCGGGGGGGGCGTCAACCGAAGTCTCACGACTTCGGCTACGTGGCTCCCCGTCCCTGGTCGCCGACTCTTTCACCTCCACCTCGGTGTATGCCCGGTTGATGTAGGCCAAAGCGGCGTCGGTCACGGAAGGTTCGATCCGGTAGCCGCACTGGCGGGCGGCGTGCAGGACGAGCATCTGCCACGACGTGACCGAAAGGTCCGATTCCGTCGTATCGGGAGTGTAACGCCACCCGCCCTGCGCCATGGCGGACCGGGGGACGGCTTGCGCGTCGATGATCACCTGTAAGCCGCGGCGGCACCACCCGGCCAACTCGGCCTCCCGCGCCGGATCGGGCGAGGCGCCCAGATAAGACAAACCGAACAGCGTGCAGATGGCATGGATATACATCCCCGATGGGTCGCCTTGCCCGAGATATCCTTCGGCATCCATCGACCCCATCACGAACTGCATTGCCCGGTCGATCACCGGGCCGTACTCGCCCTGGCCGGGTTGATAACCGTTGGCCAGGAAGGCAAGACCGGCGAAGCCCGCCATGGCTGGCTGATACTGGGGCCGGCTGGTCGGCCAGGCGCCGGCGTCAGGGCCTTCTTTGATCTGATGCTCGGCCAGCCAGGCCAGGCCCGCTTCGGTCGCGGCGTCGGCGGTCCGCCCGGCGGCGGGCGCCGGAGATGCCCCCGCCAGGAGCACGATCATCGTGCCCATCAATATCTGAGAAAGTCTTTCAAGGATCGGATCCATTCGAGAGTGCGCTCCGAGTAGTGTTTCAGGTTTCCCTTGCGTCTTGCTTCGCTTTCAGCCTGGTCGAGTTCTTCGAGCAGCCACGCCACCAGCGGCTCCGCCGCGGTATCCCGACCGCCTCCCTTCGTTTTGATGACCACGGGGCCGGTCAGTGGCGACCGGACGAGGCGGTAGAGGAGGCGGCTCCAAGCGACGGCGGTGCCCGACGCCGCCGTATCGTCCGGCCCCTCCAGTCCGCCCAGGATGCCCCCCACTACCGCTTCGTTGGCATGGCGAGCCAAAGCGGCGATTCGGCTGCGCGTGCGATTGGCGCTCTTGCGGTTGGCATCGGCCCAGGTGTTGTCGGGGCCGCCGGTAAAGGCGGTGGTCACGAATTCCGTTTGTCCAGCGGCAGCATCGAGTGTGCCCAACGCCCGCTGGAGGGCCTGTAAGATGTCGCCCAGTGCGAACAGGCAAACCCGGACTTCCGTGGCCGTGGCGGTGCCCGGGTCGATATCCAGGTTGCGAACCTGGCGGTCAAGCGACTCGAGGGTTGCCGCCAGTTGCGGCGGCAAACGGTGTGTCGCTCGCACACGCTTCGGGTTTCCGTTTTCTCCCTCGCGTTCTTTAGGCTGTGCGGCTGTGACCAGGCCCAATATGTTGCGGAAACCGGCCAAGGATTTCCGGGCTTGTTCCACGGCGGACCGGTAGGCCGAGGCATCGGGCGCGTCTGCGTTCAACTCACGGCGGCAACGTTCGAGCGGCTCGCGGACCTCTTCCAGTATGCCCCGGCGACGGACGAGGAAGATCGACGCGGCTTCCGGGAAGTCGGCCAGAAACTGTTCGGCAACGGCCCTGGGCTCGTCGGCCGCCGGCGATCGCCGAGCGGCTTCAGCGAACGCTTCGGTCCTTCGGAACGTGTCAAGCAACGGGTATCTGTCACGGGTCTCTTGGTCCACGAGTTTACCTTCGCGCAGCCGCGCGGCCGATTGCTGAATGCCTTCCCGCAGCGCTCGGTGCCGGCGACCCAATGCGGAGATATCGGTCGTGGCGGTGGTGAGGTCCGCGGCCGACAGCGTCTTGCGGCTCATCAAGTCGAGCGAACGGACGGCACGGCCGCCGCGTACCGCGTAACGGCCGAGCGACTGCCGGAGTATAAGAAACAAGACTTCGCGTGCCTCCAATTCGGGAACATGCTGCGGCGCATAGGCGAGTTGAAGACGAAGCAGCATGAGCAACACCTCGATGCGGTCGAGGTCGCGTCGAGTACGGTTGAGCAATTGGGCAATGTCGCTCGCCGGGTCTTCGCCGGCTGCCAGCGACGTATGGAGATCATCGAAGGCCGATTCCTCTGCTTGCATGGCATTCGCCGTCTCAACCAGAGCGGCCACGGGATCGCGTGCGACGAGCCACCGCTGCGCCCGCGGCAAAGCGGCCACGCCCGGATCGTCCATGGACAGAGCGTCGGTGTGAATCGGGCAGAGTTCCAGCAGATGTTGGCTCGCAGCCGAATTCGTGAGAAGTCGGTCGCCCTCAGACTCGCCCGGCGTCTCACGACTTCGGCTACCCATGCCGGCGGAATCAAACGTCCGTATCCTCTCCGCGTAGAACGACGGTGGGTTCACGGCGATCTCGGGGCCCAAAGCCAGGCTCGTTTCCAGCCCGATCAGATCACGCGCTAAGGCCTTTTCGGCAGCACCAATACGGTCCATGCTTGTGACGCGAGCCAATCGGCGGTCGAAGGCCAGCAACTGCAACTGCATCGCCTCCCGACGCGCTGCCGCCGGCGCCTCGGCCGTATCCTGTTCTGTATTTTCGGCGGCGGCATCCTCGACGCCTCGCACTCGGCCTTCGAGAAGATCCAGATTCCGGACGTAGGGCCACAGAGGCGCGTAGGGGTTCAAGGCCATCATCCGCATGTCCGAGCGGAACCAGTCTTCTTGTAGCAGAAGTCGGAAGACTTCTGATCCCGAACTTTCACGAGTCCGGCTACGGACGTCGCCATTGGGCGTCGGCGCAGGCGGGCCGGGAACCTGCCCCACGCGAGTAATCACTCGGTTACGGGCGCCTTCGAATTCTTCCCGCAGTTTGCCGCGGGCCTCTTGTTCGAATGTGGCGTACTGCGGCAACAGAGGAATGAGAAGTTCGCGCAGAGTGCGCAAATGCTTGAATACCTGGTTACAGGCCAGGACGCGCCTCGGGAGAGGATCATCCTTGCGGACGATCCGGTAGACCGCAGAAACCAGTTCCCCTTGGGCGTCACGACACGCCTGTTCGTCAAGCGGTTTTTCGGTTTCGGCCAGTGCCAGCAGGCTTGCGCCGACCGATTCGACGGTCGCCAGGTACAACGCGGTTCGCCGGTTGAGGGTCTCTACGAGGGGGTCGGCTCCGCGTTCGATTGAATCCAGGAGCCCGGCGGCGACCTGCGCAGCGGCCTTTTCGGCGGGCACCTGCTTTGTGGTTGCCTCAGAGACGGCCCGCGACGCGGCCCTGGCGAGCGTCTCGGCCCCGATGTGCTCGTTCAGGCTCGCGGCCGTATCGGGATCGTCGGCGGCCGCCTGTTCGCGGATCTCTGCCAGGCGGTTCTCCAACGCTTCATCGAGTGTGGAGGCTTCGGCCGCCAAGGTGCTCAGTTCCGCCCGCAGCTGGCGAACCGCCGCCGACTCCTGACCGCGGCCCGGAGGCGGCTGGATCCGCGGAAGACCGCCCGGGTTCGAGAATGGCGGTTCGTCGCCCTGGCTTTCCTCTCGGATCTTCCGCTGGATCCGGACGACCTCCTTGCCGATGTCGGCCTTGCGTTTCAGGAGATCCTGGTAGGACGGGTCCTTCTCGACCGCGCGAGTAATCCCGGCCAGATAGTCGGCAGCAAGTTCTCGACGGGCCTGGAGGGCCGACTGGCGATGGGTCTGGATGTCCTCGATCTTTTCGCGAACGGAGTCGAGTTCGTAGCCGAGTCCGAACACCCGCCAGGTGAGGTTTTTCAACCGGCGATAGACGGTTAGGTCGTGGAGCGTCTGTTCTCCCAGTTTGCTCAAGATGTCGCGATGCGGCTGCTCGGGCGCCGCCATGGCCGCCGCGCGGACGATCCCCGCAATCATCCGGGCGTCTTCTTTGTACTGCGGCTCGTCGGTGAAATGGACCTCCAATTCGAGCCGTTCCAGGAGCGACGTAAGAGAGGGTGCCGACCCGATCTCCAGTGAGATCCGGTCGGCGGATTCCAGGATCGTGTCGTAAGCCGCCGGGGCGATCGCCGCCGGATCGTCCGGGGCAGTATCGGCGGCAGCCGAGCGCAAAGCGCCGGCCAGGAAGTCGAGGATCTCGAGCCGGCGGCGCTCGTTTTCGCCCCGGGCAAAGGCTTCGACGCGAATGGCAATCGCACGCGACATTCCGTCGTTACCCGCCGCGTCGCGAGCCCGGATCACAACCCGGACGGTATCCGCGGGCACGGCGCCTATCTCGTCCAGATCGAGCATGGTCGAGACGGCAGCCTTCTGCGCCCCCCTTTTCTGCGTCGGCAGTTCAACGGGGATCTCCTTGATCGGGTTGTCGGCGGACTGATCGGGATTCAGGACGTATTGCACGACGACTTCGCAAACCCCCAGGTCGTCTTCGACCTCGAATTCGAGGGGAACGAGTTCACCGGGGACACTGACCATGTCGCCGGTCGGATGGTTCAGCACAATGACCGGTTTCTGGTCCTGCAGGCTGCGCAGGGCCAGCCGTACCGGATCGACATTTCGGAAACCGCGCTGGTTGACAACCTCGACGGCGAGTTCCAGGTCGTCCTCGAATTCGAACGCGTAGCGGCCGGTGCGGGCGGGGGCGTCCCATTCGGGCTCGACCGTTTCCCCACTGCTTAACAGGATGCGACGCTCGGCGACCGGCTGATCGGTGCTGAACTCGAGCGACACGTGACTGCCGGGATAGAGTTGGACCGTGCCCTGAGTGTCCTGGACCGCCCGCTGCGGCAGGTTCGTGTAACCGGGAGGAGTAATCGTCATCTGTGCATCGGTGATCTTCGGCTGGGCTGCCACGTCGGCCGAATGGACGGCGGTTTCGCCGTCGGCGCAACGGACGCGGAATTGAAAAGAGTCCTGCAGGTCGGTTCTGGAAAAGACGAACAGGTTCCTCTGGATCCGGTTCATTTCGTGCACTTCGCCGGCGGGGTTTGACGGCTTTTCGGATGTAGCCGAATTCGTGAGAATTCGGTCCTCCAGATGCCCCCCCGAACTCGTACGAGTTCGGCTACGTTCCTCCTCCAACGTCAGATAACAGCGGTCGGGCCCGGCATCGAAGAAGTCATAGAGCCATCGCACCACGGCCGGCATTTCTCCGTGCGTCCGGGCCTGGACCACGATTTCGCCGCCCTTGCCGATCACGGCCTCGGTGGGTGTGACTTCAATCCGCACGAAGCTCGGTTTCGAAAGGTCCGCCCGGGGATCGACGAAGCGTTGGATCATGAGTGGAAACTGGTAGCCCGCGGGAATCAGCAGCACTCCGTAAACGGCAACGACCGCAAGGGCGAGCCCGGCGGCCGGCTTCAGACGCCGGTCGCGAACGAGTCGCCCGGCCCGAAAGCGGCTGCTGTAATCGGCCGTTTCTTCCCGGAGCCTCTCCAACAGCGAACTGCCGACCTCGGAGAGGCGGGCCGTCTCCGGGGCGTCTGCCAGTTCGGCCAAGGTGACGTACCGTTCCACGGCGTCCAAAGGCAAGCGGTCCTCGAGTTCGTAGGCCAGGCGTCGAGCACTAATACGACGGAGCAGAAATCCGCCGAACAGGATGACGGCCACGAGGACGCCGACGGCATGGGCGCCGCGCGTCAGCAGCAGCCGGGTTGACGGCTCCAGGAACAGGAACCGGTCAACGTGCATCACGACCAGCGCGCAGAGCAAATAGACCGTGACGACCGACAGCACGACGCGCAACAACTCATACAAGCGCTTGCGTCGGTAGAACGCTCGCAATTGCCGGGCGACGGGTTTCGGTAGTTGTCTTAGGAACGATGGCATCGGGTCGTTTCGCTCTTACGCTCAAATCAACCCCGCCAGCTTTCGCCAGACCCACTCGACCGTTAGCCCGAGCAGGATGAAAGCGAAGACGATTCGTGCGTCCCACAGCCGGTAGATGCTCTCTTGCTTCTCAATCCGCGACTTGGGCTCGACGCCGCAGATCAGGGTCGCAAGGTCGGTGAACGATCCATACCGGCCGCCGGTGTCGGCCGCCAGCGACGTGAGCAGCGCGTCGTCGCGAGCCAGGAAGTGCAACTCCGGGTAGCGCTCGAGCACTTCAACATGGCGCGGCTCGACGTCCGGCGCCGCGGCCATGCGAATCTCGACTTCGCCCGCGGGCAGGGACGGGAAGACGGCACGTCCCAGCACGGATGCCGGGTGAACCGGTTCGACAGGGACCGTCGCGACGACCTCGCCCTCAGACACCGCCTCCAATCGGGCGTCCTCGGACGGATGGACGACCCAGGCCTGAAACGCCTCGCGGGTGGTGGTCCACGGCGTGTCCAGCAACAATTGGGGTGCCGTTCGATCGGGGACCGGGGAGTCGCCTTCGACGGCCCAGGACACGCTGTTGACGTAGAGGGCGGCATGGGCGTCGAGCGCGGTCGGGTTGAAGCGCTTCCAGAATTGATCCGTGCCGAGGTAAGCGATTTTGCCGGCGCCCTTATACCGCGTAGCCACGACGGGCCCCTTGCCGGGAGCGGCCAGAAGCAGCGGCTGCAGTTGGGCGTGCAACGTCGCGATTTCGACTTCCCCATTCGAGGAAACCACCCGGCCGAGTGCTCGGGTCAGCGGCTGAGAAGAGCCCGCTTGTGTCACGCATATCTTCGAAAGGTCCACGTGCACGGTAGCCGAAGTCACGAGACTTCGGGCGGTTTGCGTGACCGCCGGCCCCGAAATCTCACGATTTCGGCTACGGCTCGCCTCGGGCGGCTCGACGTACGGGCGCATATCCAGCGCATCGAGTGTGCCGGGGCCGCTCGCCAGCAGCAGGAGCGTCTTGCCGTCTTCTTCGACGAGGCGGCGCAGCAAATCCCATTCCTCCTCGGTCAGCACGTCGGAAGGCAAAGCCCCCAGCACGACGACGTCGTAGAGCGCCAGGGTCGCGTCATCCTGCGGCCAGGTGCCTTTGACGGCGCCGCGCGGAAGATTGCCGTCCTCGCTTACGATCACGATGATGTCGTTCAACTCGACGTAATCCAAGCGGCGCAGGATGTTCAACGCAAATCTCGTTTCCCACCGCGGTTTCCAATCGACCAGCAGGATGCGAATCGTTTCCGGGCGAACTTGGACCACCAGGTCTTCAGCGTTATTGCGCCGCGGGAAGATCTCACCGGGCACCGACGCGACTTCCACCGTGTAGCGGAAGCGGCCGGCGGTTTGCGGAGTAAACGCGAGCACGGTTTCCACGATGTCGTATCCGTCTGTGGATCGCTGCTTCTCGCTTCCCGGAAGGGCGGCCTCTCGTGGAGAAGGCGACACGGTCTCTTCCGCAAGCACCTTCGTGCCGTGCTTCAGTTGCACCTGGATCTCGCCCGGTTGGGGCAACGCGACTTTGAGCCGAACGCAAACCCGAAGCGTTGTGCCTTGCACGGCGTAGGGCGGTGCGACCACGTCGAGCACCGCAACGTCGGATGGTTCGTTCACACTCCCTACCGCTCCGCCGGAAATCGGAACGTGTTCCCGCGTTGCGGCCTGGCTGACGGTCTGAACGGTTGTTCCCGAGAGATCGCGCCCATCGCCGAGCAAGACGATGGTGGTGATCGGGAACTTGTCCTCTTCGTCGGACCCGTAGTCGGACAACAACGCCAGCAACCGATCCGCGATCCGGGTCTCGCCGTGTACGGGCTGAAGATCATCGGCGCTGAACCCGGTCAATTCGCTGTGCCGACCGCCCATCAGGCGCACGACCTGAAAGTTCTGACCGGGCAACACGTCGGGCAGCGCGTCGGCCGCCTGTTCGAGTGCCGCTGCCAGCAGGTCGATGCGGGGCGTGTTGCGGATTTCGTCCGCGGCACGCTGAAGGGAACCGGCAGCGTCCGCGTCGGCTTCACGGTCTGCGGCCGCCTGCAAGCGGAGAAGGGTATCGGCGGTGTCCCGGAGTGCATCGGCTACCGAATCGAAGGCTTCGTTGCCCGGATGCCGGTCCCCGGTAAGCAGGGAGCGACAACGTTGCCGGATCCCTTTCAGCAAACTGACCGATTCGTTCGCTTTCTCTCTCAGCGCGTCTGGCAGGCCCGCGGTCTCGGAGCCGGCGTCGAGGATGACGTCGAACGTCTCGTCGATCCGCGATTGGATCGCCTCGGCCTGATCCCAGAATTCGTCCCGCTGCCGATCGCCGCCGGCGGACAAGGGCCGCAACCTATAGACCAGCCGGATCAGGCCCCGCACTTCGGCTGCCATGTCGTGGAACTGCTGGGGCGCGCCGGCGACGTCTCCGTGAATCTGCCGGTACAGGAGGACTGCTTCTTCCGCGGGCATCGAGGTGTCGCGTGGCGCCATGCTTTCGGAATCGTCGGCCAGGAGGATCACCCGCCCCGGCCAGGTGGTGATCTCGCGCCAGATCAGGCTCGGACGAAAGGCGAGGAACACGAGCATGGCCGCCAGCCCGCAGCGCAACGTCGGCAGCAGCATCGCATGGGCGCCGGTCGTGGCGCGGCGTTCTTTCCCGTACAACCACCAGGCCGCCGCCATACCGGCCGGCAGCGCGAGCAGCAGCCACAGCGGCGAAACGCGGCTGGCGTATTGCAGGATCCATTCGGTGGTTCGGTCCGGCGTCATGATGATTCCTGTAGCCGAACTCGTGGGAGGTCGGGACCCGGAAGTCTCACGACTTCCGCTACGGCATGTTCTACAATTTGCGTCATACGAATAGCCTCTGCATGGCCATTTCCCCGGCCATGGCAGCCAGCACCAGGACGATCGCCCAGGTGTACCACGGCCGGCCATGGCGGGAGTCGGCCAGGATCGCGCTGAGTTGCTCCCAGTCGGTTGCGACCGCAAGGTTCCACCGATCCTGAAGTTCCTCCACGATATTCGGACTGACGGGTGTAAGGTCGGAATCGATTCGCTCACCCTGGATGCCGAACCACACTCGGCGGTGCGCGTCACCCTCCAGAACCAGGACGGAGCCGAGCCCCGTCCGTCGCGCGCCTTGGGGCAGTACGGCCACCTGTCGCGAGCCGACCGTCTCGACGCTCAGTGGGGTGGTCTCCTCCCCGGGAAAGCCGAACTGGACGGCGGTGGGCGGTTGGTCGCCGTCGAGTTCCAGTCGCAGGGGACTGCCCGGCTTGAGCGTGCGGGGATAAATACCGCCCGCAAAACCGGTCATCAACAAACGCATGACCAGCGCATACCCGGTTTCGCGGGCGATCAGGTTGTTATTGCGACAGTTCAACCCGGACGCCATCAGGACGACCGTGCCGGGGTCCCGGCGGCTGATGACCGCAAACGGTTGACCGTTGTCGAAGGTGGCGAGGATCTCGGCATCTTCGTCGATATTTTCCAGGCGAAACCACGAGTAGAACTTCGTGGCGGTGATGTCGCCCGCGTCGTCCGTCTCGAACGCCCGCAGCGCCGGTGATTGAAATCCGGTTCTCGAGATCCGGCGATACGTCTCGCCGCCCAGCGGTTCCACTTGGAGCGAACCCAGATCCGCCGGCATCAGCCCGGAGGGGCCCAAGCAGTGACGCCACGCGTCGCGACGCACGGCATCGTCGGCACCCAACAGAAGACAGCCGCCACGATCGACGTAGGCCTTGAGGGTCTCCCCGAGTTCAGCCGTGAGCGTCGTCCCGCCGTCCACCACAACGACCTCCGCCTCGGCAAGGTCCTCGGCCGAGCAATCCGAGTCACAAGCGGGCTGGATCTCGATCGGGTCTTCCAGTCCGGCAGCCACCCGGGCGAACAGTTCGAGGAATCCCTCGGCCGAATCGAACTTCCCTCCGCGATGCGGATCGCGAACGACGCGCACCGCCGGCGGCGGACTGACCTGGATACCCGCCGACATGGCGTCGTCCGTCTCGAGCACATCCCGGGGGAGGCGGGCGGTGACGTAGTGGGAGCCGGCTTCGTCGAAAACGACGTCGGCGTAGGTCCACGCTTCCTGCCCCGGCAGCAGCGAGATTCGCTCTTTGGCGGCATGCCGCCCGTCGATCAGGAAGATCACGTCCACGTCCTCTTTGGGAACTTGGGAGAAGTTGCGGACGCGGGCGAAAACGCGCACCGGATGCTGCGGCAACACGCGCTGCTGGCTCGGTCGGACCTCCGTCACGCCGAGGTTGTCGCCGGTCTCGGGCGAGGTATCGACCCAATAGAGGCGGACGTCGGGCCCCTCCGGTCGAACAACTCCGTTCACGTCGTGCCAGGTCGACGCCTGGTTGTCCGCCATGACGTAGATTTCCGTCCGGCGGCCACCGGTCCGCTCGAGGATCGTTTCCAGCGCGGGGGCCAGCGCGGCGGCGGCTTCCCGGGGCTGCAATTCGGCGAGGATCTCGTAGCACGCCTCGGTCGATTCGATCGGCTGGTCGTCTACAACCCACTCGACCTTATCGGTTACCAGCGCCAGCGACCATCGCTCGGACCGGCCCCAGGTGGCAACCATCTCCCGCATGGTGGCGACGGCCCGCTGCCATGCCGTCGCATCGCCTCGGCCCGCGTGCATGCTGTACGAACCATCGACCACGAGAATGCGATGGACCCCTGTGCCCGAAACCGTCGCGCTGCGGCCGACCGCTTGCGGTCGGGCAAACGCGAGGACCAGCGCCACGACGACGAGCACCCGCAGGGCAAGCAGGATCAACTGCTTCAGATAGAGCCTTTTTCGCAGGCGCGTAAGGGCCCGTTCCAAGACATACGTAGCCCCCCAGGCGACCTTGAGCGAACGAAATCGCATCACGTAATAGATAACGATCGGAATCGCCGCCAGCAGCAGCGCCCAGAGGAAGGATGGATAGTAGAATCTCATCAACGTGTCCCGGCCACTTCCATCCGGTAAGAAAGATACTCAGCGACCATGGTCTGCACCGATTCGTCGCTGGGAAACGTTACGAAGTGCACGTCCTGTCTGCGCGCCCAGCGTCTCCACTGTTCGATCAGCGCCCGGTATTCCTCGAGATAGATCTTCTTCAGCGGAACCGGGTCGATCCGGTGCCGGACGGCCGAATTCTCGCGGTCGACGAACCGGACCCAGCGGCGAAACGGAAACGCCTCTTCGGTCGGATCGCGCAATTGGAATACCAGCACTTCGTGGCCCTGGGCCTGAAGCTGCGCCAGTTGGCCCTGGACCGGGGCGGGGTCGAACATCAAGTCGGAAACGACCGCAATCAAGCCGCGGCGTTCGGCACGGACGAGGATCGTCTCCAGCGAGGCGCGGAGATTGTCCTCGGCGGCGGCGGATTTCGTGGCCAGCGCCTTGAGAATCTGCACAAGGTGCCGCTCGTTGGAGCGGATCGGCAGCCAGAACGTCTCGTCCGACGCGGTAAGCACCAGGCCGACCGAATCGTGCTGCTCGAGAATCACATAGGCCAGGCTGGCTGCCAGCCGCGCGCCCTGGAGATACCGTGTTGGCCCCCCGGACTCCTGCAACATACTCGCACTGCGATCGACGACCAGCCGCACGGAAAGGGCCGTATCTTCGATGTAGCGCTTGACGAAGTACTCGTCGTGCCGCGCGGAGACCTTCCAGTCGATATGTTTCAGCGAATCGCCGGGTTGGTAATTCTTGTGATGATCGAAATCGGTGCTGACGCCCTTTCGCCGGCTTCGATGCCCGCCGTGCAACACTCCGTCAACCACCTTTCGCGCATACAACTCCAGATGCCGCAACGACTGCCGCGCCTGGGGCGTGAGAATGTCGTCGAGATGGTAAGTATCCCTGCTCATGAAGAGGCCGCTGCTTTTGCCGGGGTGGGGACCGAATCGAGGAGTGTATCGATGACTTTGTCTGAAGTAATTCCTTCGGATAGGGCTGCGTAGTTCGGGATGAGGCGGTGCCGGAGCACCGGCTTGGCCACGGCGTGGATATCGGCGCTCGTGACATGCCCGCGGCCTTCGAAAAAGGCGTGAATCTTGCCGCCGAGGATGAGGTTCTGGCACGCGCGCGGGCCGGCGCCCCAGGACACCCACCGCTTGGCGAATTCGTGGCACGAGTCGTTCGACACACGCGTGGCGCCGACGAGGCGGACCACGTACTCGTAGATGCTGTCGCGGACCAGCACGTCGCGGGCGATGCGCTGATATTTCATGATCTCTTCGTCGGAGAGGACCTTCTGCGGCGGGTCCTCGTAGTTCGACGTCGTGCGGCGGAGGATCTCGACTTCGTCCGCCGGCTCCGGGTAATCGACCACGATTTTGTACATGAACCGGTCGAGTTGGGCTTCCGGCAAGTTGTACGTGCCTTCCTGCTCGATCGGATTCTGGGTCGCCAGGACAAAAAACGGCTTGTCCAACTCGTAGCGCGTGTTGCCCACCGAGACCTGTCTTTCCTGCATCGCTTCGAGCAGCGCGGCTTGCGTCTTGGGGGGTGTCCGGTTGATTTCGTCGGCCAGCACCATGTTGGCGAAGACCGGGCCGCGCACGAAGACGAACCGGCGGCGACCGGTCTCGGCGTCTTCCTGGATGATCTCGGTGCCCGTAATGTCCGACGGCATCAGGTCGGGAGTGAACTGGATCCGGCGGAACGAGATGCCGATGACCTCGGAGATCGTTGACACGAGCAAGGTCTTGGCCAGTCCCGGCACACCCATCAGCAGGGCGTGGTTCTGGCAGAAGATGCACTGGAGGGCCAGGTCTACCAGGTCGTTTTGCCCGACGATGACTTTGTGAACTTCGTGCCTGACCTTGTCGATCAGTTCGCGGAACTGTTCCGCGGTGCCCTCAGGCGGCTTGGTATCTGTTGCCATGCTTCTCACCCAATCCGATCGTTCAAAACGCGCGCCATTCAACGCTAGTCAAGGCCGACTCACAAACCGCCCCTCACGTGCACGCCGTCGAGGACACCGCCGGCCCAAAGCCTGCCTTGTTGGTCTTCAACCAGGCACCGCATCGGCAGCGGGCCGGGCAGCGATACGGTCCACCCGTCGCCGCTTGTGTAACGGAGTCCGCCGCCGAGTTGCGAGCTGACCCAGACTCGGCCTTCCCCATCGACGTAAAGCAGATTGATCGGGCCTTCGCCGGCCAATTGCCCCGTCCACTGGTCGCCATCGTAGCGCCACAGCCCATCGGCGGTAGTAGCCACCCAGATGGCGCCGTCCTTGCCTTCGTCGATGTCGAGCACCGCGGACTTCAGTTTTCCCAGGTGGGATATCCATTTGCCGTTCGTTCTTGAAAACACCCCGCGGCCCCACGTCCCGCACCAGACGTGCCCCTTGCCGGTCCGGAAGACGCTGGTCACGTTCAACCCCTGCAAATGATGTGCCGCCTTGGCGACTCCCACCGTCGGATCAATCTCGAGCACGCCGTCGCCGTCGATGACCACCCAGACATGACCGTCCGATGTCCGGGCGACGTCGGCGAGGTGCTTTCCGGCGAATTCCTTGATCGGAGTCCATTCACCTTTCACCCGACGGTAGAGCGTATTGCGCTCGGTGCCGCGGTCTTTGCAAAGCGTCCACACCTCATCCGTTTTGTATCGAAAGATGGGCGACACGGTGAACGGTTCGAGCGACACGCCGCCGACCTTCCCGTCCTTAAGCGGATAGACTCCTGCCTGGCTGCCCACGAGATACGAACCGCCGCCCACATCGAGAACGTCCCAGGCCTGGAACTTGGCGGGGACTTCTTCGGCAACCTCGACCTGCTTGCCGCCCTGACGGACTCGCCTGGTCTTCTGCGTGGTGACGGTCGCGAATTTGCCCGCGCGATAGTAGCTGAGCCCCGATAGGGTCCCGATCCAGACTTCCCCGCCGATCGGCTTGATGAACTGGATCTCGTTGCCGGCCAACCCGGGCGTGTTGTGGGCGTTGATATTCTGCCATTTCTCGGCGCCCGGCAGCGGGGAGGTAAGCAAAACGGCACAGATCGTGACGGCTGCCCCTATAGCCCTTCTAACTATTGGCACGTTCGTCATTCGATCGTCCTCATCTGGATCGTGATAGGCCGGCAAGCAGGAGCGACGGCGACGCCGTTGCGGCAAAGTGTTCTTATGCGAGGCCGGTTTTCGCCGGAACCGCGCTGCGATTGTTCCGGCCACCAGGGAACAGCCCTCTTCACCGCCCCCCTTTGCTCAACTCGAATTCCGTTTTGGAGACGAGATCTCCGCCAATCCAGTAGCGTGAAGGCGCCGGCTCGCCGTCTTCTTCATACACCTTTTCTTCGCCGTGCATGACGTTGTTGACGAACGGAACGCGGCGTTTGATCTGCCCGTTGGCATAGAACTCCTTGACCACGCCGGTGACTTCGCCCATATCATATTGGATAATGCGCCGGGTCTTCCCGGTCTGCGGCCATGTATCGACAAGCGTGCCGTGCCGCTTACCCTCTTTCATCGTGCACGTGCGCGTCACCTTGCCGTCGTTCGAGTAGCCCTTGGCCACTCCGTGCGGTTGTCCGCCGGCGTACGGCGTTTCGCTGCGGAGCGACCCGTCTTCATAATAGGTCTTGCGGACCCCCTCCAGTACGCCGTTCTTCCACGGGATTTCGTCGGTCAGGTAACGAGGGTGTTCGTTGAATACCTGTTCCGTGCCGTTCTTCACGCCGTTTTCCCAGGGGACGGTCCGGTAGATGCGGTTGGACCGGCTGAGAAAACACTCCTGGCCGTCCTTCTTGCCCTGGCGATTCAGCGGAACGTACTCGGCCACGTAGGGCTCGAACCGTTTCGAACTGTTCGTCTGGCCGAAGTCGTAGAAACGGTCGATGGTGACCTGCAGCCTGTAGCCTTCCGGGAGTTCCTCAAGCGGTTGCTCAAGAGCCCGGCGGCTGCGGGCGGGGATCTTCTCCAGCGTCGTGACGACCAGCACCGGTTTCTCGTCCTGGTCGGGCTGGTCGGACGCCCGAGCAGCCCCGCCGACAAGAAGTGCCACGGCAAGAGAAAGCGATATGACTTTCATGATGTTTCCTCGGGTTGTTGATGTGCCTAGCAAGTGGCGCCCGGTAAAGAAGAAACCCGAAACCGCGACGGCGTTTGTCACTTGCCGATCTTCCCGCCCACGGCTCCCAGTATACGGAAGCCGTGAGCCGGGATAAAGACGGTCGGCCCGTAGCTATCGACCCCGTCTTCGAACCGGAAACGGTCAACGCGGCCGTGGTCCTCCAGGTCTTCCAGACAGGCCCCCCGCGACGTCCACACGGCCCCGGGCCGGCCCCAGTCGCTGCGCTCGTCGAGGGCGCTGAAATCATACTGCCCGACGACCTCTCTGCCACTGAGAATGTTTTCGCCGTCGAACACGCGGGCGGGATCCAGGATGTACAATGAGTCGCGTACGGGTTGGTCGCTTTCGTTGACGATCACGATCATCACCTTGCGGCGGCCGTCGCCGGTCGGGCGGCAATAGGCGGACACATAGACTTCGGCCAGCGGGGCTTCCGATTCCGTCTCGAAGAGGTCCTCGCGGCTAAACGGCTGTCCAAAACGGACGATCGACGACGAACGCCAGAACGGTATGAACTCGGTCTGGCCGTCATCCTCGAAATAGCCGAATCGATCGAGCGCCACCAGCACGTCTCTGGCGTGCGCGAGGTTCGCCAACCTCGCCGCATCCACCCCGATATCCAAGAGCAAGGCCCGGCCCAGCAGCACCCGGTCGGTGGCCGGATCCGCTCCCGGGGTGGTGATCTCCACGGCGTTCGATCGAAGCCGCACGACATTGCCGGTCTGCGTGCCCGCCAGGTATCGCATCAGCGAAATCGGGTAGGTATCCGTGTGGTTCTGCTTCGCACTTAGGGCGTCGCCGCCCGCGGGCCCCGACAGAATGGCGTGGTCCACGCTGCTTTCCAGCGCGACGGCGGCGTCGGCCCGAAGCAGCGGCCGGGCCTTCGCCCTTTCCCAGTCAGCCAGCGAAAGCCTTGCCGTTGCGGCCGCGCTTTGCGGATCGGCCCAGGCGAGCCACGCCTGCCGCCGATGGTCGGACGGCTTGGCGGTGGCCGGATGCGTGAGCAGTGCGAACTCGACCGACTGGCTACCCAGACTGGCCGTGTGGTTGACGAGGCGAATGTGCCATGTGGGGTCCAGGCCGTCGTTGCGATCGATGAGCATGGTGGAGGCTTCCGGGTCAACCGTCCAGCCGTCGGCGCCGTCGCACAACCAGGTGAATCCCTGATCGCCGCTGCCGACATAGAAATGGGAGAGCACGCCGGGCTGCGGGCGGTTGCCTGCCTGCCTGGCGTCTGCGGCCGAGTTCCCCCAGGCCAGCCCCTGCTTCGCTGCGACCGTGAAGGCGGCGTTTGGATACGCCTGGACACGATCCGCCACGGGCTGGCCGGCAACCACCGTGTCTACGCGGCTGTCGATCGGCACGACCAACTCGAGAACGTCCACCTTGCCGCCGCGATACGTGAGGGTTCCCCGAACGCTTCCGTCGCGGCCGTATGCCAGATCGAGCGAGACCTGCACGGGGCCGACTTCCAGCGTGGACCGGCAAACCACTTGACCGTTTTTAACCGCCGGCCTGGCAGGCTGACGAACGTCGGCCTCGACCGGCTGCCGATCGACGACTGCCTGCACGGCGACCGGTCCACGAAGCACGTCGCCGCGTCCCAGGGCGCTCAGCCGGCCGACGGAAAGCCGTTTGCCGCGCCAGGCAAGCGGGATTTCGTACTCCTCGATCTTCATCGCAATCTGCTGCGGCAGTCCGCTGGGCGCCAGGGTGATGACGTGCCGGGCCGTTTCGACCCGGTTGCCCGATAGTTTCACCTCCGGCAGCGGCGCCGCGTAGAGGCAGAGATCGTGGGCCGTTGCCACGGCAAGTGTGGCAACCAATACGGCCAGGCTGGTATGAGATGGTCGCGTCATCGTCTCTTGATATCCTTCACTGGGCGTGTTCGGCATAAAGCAGACGGTAATCGTGATAGGGGACGTAGACCGGTCCATAAGTTTCGCCCGACGTACCGGACTTGGCGATTACGTCGCCCGTCTCGACGTCCTTCAAGACGGTGGCGTTACGGTTGCGTCCGCCGAGCCGGCTCCACCATGACTGCAATTCTGCGGGCACTTCGACCTGTCGGCGGACCGCCTCGGCGGTGAGTGTGTTGGGCCCGCCCAATATCCGTTGGACGTCTTGGAGGACCAGTGGTCCCTCAACCGGTCCGTCGGTTTCGTTGAGGATCAGGATCAGTGCCTTGGTGCCGTTGCGTCCGTCGTCGAGCGGCCGGCGGTAGACGGTGATTTCCACGTCTCCTTCGAGTTGGCTGAGGACGCCTTTCTTGGCCGGCTTGCGGCCGGGCTCGAGACGAATGATCTTGTCGTTCCTCCAGAAGGGCAGTTTTTCGATGTGGTCCGGCTCGAAGAACCCGAACTCGTAGAGTTTGCCCAACAGCGGAACCGCCTCCTCCTTCTGTACGAAGGTGCCGTGCGGGCCTTCCATCGAGACACCCATATCGTGCAACAGCGCGATCCCGAGCACCTGCCGATTCAGGCGTTCGTCGTCGCCCGCGGGGAAGCCGCCGCTGTTCTCGGCCATGATCCGCGTCACCAAGCCGGTCCAGTTGTGGGCCACGTACCGGAAGAGCGAGTTCGGATAGATCTGCAGCATGTCGAGTTCGAACGTGGCGTTCGTGCCGCCGCAGTCTTCCACCAACGCCGCGTCGAAGCCGAACGACTCGTAGCACGTGGCTTCATTGTTCGCCCAGTAGTAGTTACGATTGGGCATATTGTGCTTTTTCATAATGCGGGCGAGCCGCTTCATCGCATCGCGCATGTGCCCGCTGACGAAGCCGGGTTGATAGGGCAACTCGTCTGCCCGCACCTCCGCCGTATCCCGCAGATAGGCCGTTCCTTCGCAGAACCGGTTGGTGCGGTAAACGGGCCACGTCTCGTCCCACCACCAACCGTGTCGGCGGCCGAACTGGACGTGGCGGTCGAAGAAATAGGCGATCTTGTTGGGGAAGTAGCGCTCCAGCGAGCCGCCGCGCCCGCCGAGTTCGTCGAACTTGAGCCTCTTCTTGTCTTCGTCGCTGAGGCCGTCCGTGCTGAAACGCTTGCCCGGCACGTTGCCGATGGATCGGTTTTGGTAATAACGCCAGTAGATCGGGCCTTCGGGACGCCACTGAAGGACCTCTTCCTCGGTCATGCTTTTGCCGTCGATCTGGCTGCAGCGTGTGGCCATGGCGCGGGCCTTGGCCACCAGGTCCTCTTTCGACTTGAGGAAGTCTCCGCCAAAGTATTCGTCCGCCCAGGCCGAGCCACGGTACAACCAGGCCTGCTCGCGGAAGTTCTCCGGCTTGGGCTTCGCCGGATGGGTCAGCAGCGTGAACCGGATGGTCCGCTCGCCTTGCACGTCCGCGGGGTGATTGACGAACTTCGTGACCCACGACAATTCCCCCGCGCGGTTGCGTTCCAGATGCATCGTCGAACCTTCGCGGTCAAGCAGCCATCCCTTGCCGGAGTCGCAGAAGTAGGTGAACGCCCGGTCCCCGCTGCCGAACCACAGCCACGGCATGAAGTGGGTGTAGAAGAAGTCCGGGTATTCCATGTCGGCACTGTCCCAGACGATGCCGGGCCTGGTCGGCAGGCTGCACTCGCGGACATCGACGCCGTCCATGCCCCCGCCGCGGATGGCCGTGGCTTTCAAGTCAACCGGGCCGGCCACGTCCATCCGCATCTCCAAGGCGTCCACCGGCGCGCTTTGCCGGCTGCCGTACTTAAGCGTGCAATGCAAGGCGCCGTCGCAGTCGTATTGGGTCGTGACGGCGACGTCGATCGGCCCGATCTTCAACTTCGACCGATACTCGATTTCACTCTTCCACTGCCGCACCGGCTTGGCGGGTTCAACGACGTCGGCCTGATACCGGTTGCCGTCGATCACCGCCTCCAAGCGCACGGGTGCCCGCAATTGCGGCCCGCGGCCGATGTGCATCAGTTCCTGGCCCGAAAGCTCCGCGCCGTCGCGGCGTTCCAGCGGCAGGTCTTGCACGTCCGGCTTGATGAAGATCTGGGCGGGCAGCCCCGTCTCGGCTACCGTGAAACGATGCTTCAGGGTCTCGAACCCCGCTTCCGTCGCCTCGATCGGCTCAAACGGTTCCCAGACGATGTCTTCCAGGCCCTTCTGGTTGTCCTGCCAGTACCACTCCTCGTAGGTGAACGGCTCCGGATTGCGCTCGCCCACAATCCGCTTGTTCCGGTCGAACAGTAGCAGCGAGATCCGATATTCCTGCTGGTCCTCGAAGGGAACGTCGATCAGGAACGTCGCATAGGGGCCGTGAAACGGGTTCGTCTTGGTGGCCACCACCGTCCCGGTCTCATCATTTTTCATCACCGTCAGCTTCGCCTCGGCCGCCCGCTTCGCATCCTCGCTGGCCCCGTGGCTGGCGGTATCGACAACCGCTTGCATTTTCTTGGTGTAGGAGGAGAACGTGTAGTTGAACTCGAAGTCGCGTCGCGGGGGCCGCATCATGTCGATCACATCCAGGCGCCGCTCCTTGAAGGATACGGGGCGTTCGCCTTGGTACACGACCCCGCCGTCCATCGAGTGGAAGTCGATCAGCCGGGTAAGAAACAGCGGCTTGGCGGGCCGGCCGGCGCTGCGCACGTCGAACCATAAAGTGTTACCGTCAATGCTGATGCCCGGAAACGGTTTCCGCAGCCGCAGCCGCTTCACTTCCCCGGGCCGCAGTTCGACCAACCCTTCGTTCAACTCCGGTGCGTCGTAACTCGAATAGATCAATCCTTCCTGGCTCTCGACGAAGAATCCCAATTGGACGGTTTCCGAGCGGGTGTTATGGTTCTTGAGTGTGACCTGGAGGTTGATAATGTCCTCCATGATCGGGCCCATCTCGTTGATCTGGATGACCGGCGAGGCGGAATCGAAGATGAGCTTCGTCTTGGTGGTGTTCCAAACGTGTTTGTCGAAGGCGTTGTAGAATGCCCCGTTGCCCCCGATTCCGCGGGTGAACCAGCAGCGATAGGCCGTGCCGTCGGCGGGCGGCAGCGTGACCAGCGGCTTGCCGTTCTCATCCTCGCCGGCATAGTTCCCATAGACCATCGACTCCAGCGGGATGGCGATTTCCAGGGTCCAGCGGTCGCCCGTCACGCCGTTGCGAACCACGGCCTTCGATTGCCACTCGCGCTGCTCGCCGTGATTGATGCTCCAGTACAAATCGGCCGACGTGTCGAACGGGTTGATGAACCACTTGAAAAGTCCCAGACGAAACGCGTCGTTCAGTTCTTCGTAAGGCCGCAGTTCCAGCTCGACGTGGTCGTCCCAGATCAGCCCATACTGCGGATGGTGGGTCACGTCGGGAAACCGCCCGCGGCTGCGCAACCAGGAATTCTCGGGAAAGACCGGCGAGGAGTACGCGATGTACAAATGCTCCTTATCGTACGCGGCGTAGACCTGTAACTGGGTTTGCATCGGCGCCATGAACACGAAGTGTGCCATGGCAAAATCGTACCAGAACCCGGACAACGCGGCCGAGTCCTCCCACTCGCCTTCGTCCATCACCCCGTCGATCGTCGGCGGGGTCTTGGTAAGCGGGATGCGCAGAATCGGCGTGTCGATTCTTGCAACCGGCCCGTACGACGTGGGGTTCTCGGCCGCCTCGACGGCAGAAACAAAACCGCACGTCATCAGTGCAGCGGTCACGAAAGCGGCAAACGTCATCAGTGGGCGGGAGGCGTGTTTCATGATTCTCGTATCCGTTTTTATCGCAAGGAGCCCGCGAAATAGGCCTGGCCCGTTCGCACGCCCGCCGCTTGGCACGGTTCCGAACGGCAAGTCGGCCGTGGTGAGGAATCCACGACCACGCAAGCGGGATGAAACTGGCATAGGCAACGGTCCCGATGGGGGTGGTAGGTGCCGAGCAGGTCCCGGTGCGCCACCGCCTCTACTACTGAATTGTCTCTGAGCCGAGGATTTAGCCGGCCGCCGGGGCAAAATGTCGCCCGTCGAGACAATACAATAATAGGCAGTCTTTTCGCGCGCCGCCTTGCCCCCAGGTCGCGTACAAGGCAGCCACCACGCAATCCGAGATCTTCCTCCGGCGCTGAGGCGATCCGGTTTGCTCTTGACAATAATGGCTGGCAGCGCGAGGAAACGGCCGGCAGCGCGCGGAGCCGCCGTGATTCGTTCGGCACGACTTGCCGCCCCGGTTCCGCGATCCGATTCACAGGAGGCAAGCCGCCGGCCCGCGATCGGCTGAATACCTCATGCCAAGAAAACCTTTGAATTTGGAGAGTCGAGAATGACCACTCGCACAACCGCTCGTATCGGTTGCACCGGGGCCCTTTTGCTGCTCGCAACGGCGCTGTCGGCGCAGGGTAACGAGCAGACGTTCGTCGAGCGCTTCGGAGGCGGGCCGGGCAAAACATGGACGATCTCTTCGACACTCGATCCGCCTTGTCTCCGCCGGCATTTGGAAGACGAAGCGCCGGGCTTCCACTTCAAGTCGGTCGCCGTCGAGGACTACATCCAGAGCCACGGCTACGCCTGGGCCGAGTGGAATGCGGGCACCCAGCCGTTCGAGGTGAGCTGGGATGTGCAACTCGACGAAGGTCTGGAGCAGAACTGGTTTTATCCGGGGGTGGCCGTGGCAATGACCTCCGCTCCGCCGAATCAATTCGCAAAGGACGATATCGCAATCTCGATCGGCGTTCACATGGCCGGTTTGGCGGCGGCCGTACGCCAAGGCGGCTTCTACGACCTGCACACCGAAGGGCGCGGTGCCTGGGCCAATTTCCGCGACAAGGTCCTCTCGGACCTGATCGACCGCAGCAGCGGGGGGGCGGCCAGCGTCGGTTGGCCCATGAAGCAGCCCGGCGGAAATCGGCTGAGGTGCTCGATCCGCCGCACCGAAGACGGCCTCGTGCAGTTTGGCATCCACTGGCCGGGCTTGCCCGGCGACCGCGGCCGCCCGTACTGGACCGGCCAGTGGCAGATGCCCGACGAGATTGCCGCCGTGCCGCTTCGTTATGTCTGCGTGAAGCGGATGCCGGTGATGAAGGTCCACATCAGCTACCCCGGCTTCGTCATGCAGGGTTCCGTGCAGAACATCCAGGGGCGGCTCCTCGACGCAGCGCCCGGACCGCAGGTGCAAGGCTGCAGCGCGCGGGAAGCGGTCCTTGCCGAGGGCGTGGGGCTGACGGTCCACGGCGAGCACTTCGTGGAAGGCTGCCGTGTCGAGATCGGCGGAAAGCCGGCCAAGGACGTGCAGGTCCGCTGCGCCACGGAACTGACGTGCACGCTGCCGAGCCTGCCGCCGGCGATGCGCCATCCGCTGACGGTCGTTAATCCCAACAATCTGTTCGCCACGTTTGAAGGTGTACCTTACGGACGCATGCTCGAACAGGTCCGCCCGCGCGAGGCGCTGCCGCGCGGGGGCGACGTGGTGACGCTCGTCGGCGCCGGATTCGACCGCGACACGGCGTTCCATGTCGGCGACCAGGCGGCGGAGGTCGTCCAGTACATCGGCCCGTCGCAGGTTCGCTTGCGCGTCCCGCCCGGCGACGTCGGACCCGCGAAGATCAGCGCGAAAGGCGGCGGAGAAGACTTCGCGGGCTGCCCCGATTTCGGATACGCCCCGCACCCCTACCTGTTCTTCACGGCCGAAGAAATCCCGAAGTTAAGGGCGAAGTTCCAGCAGCCCGCCTTTCGTCACTATCGCCGGCGGATCGTGCAACAGGCGGACCGGCTGCTGGAAGAAGAGGTCGGCGAGAACGTCAACGCCTCCGTCCACGCGACCACGACACTGGCGATGGCCTACGTGTTGACGGATAACGGGGCCTACAAGGAGAAACTCCTGTCGTGGATCCGTCGCGGCCGGCTGGCCACCCGGTACGACGGGTTCCATCTGATGAGCGTCTCGGGTATGGCCGTCGCCTACGACGTGTTGTCTCCGGAACTCTCGCCCGAAGACCGGGCGGCGATGCAAGACTACTTCGACCGCATGCTCGACGGTTATCTCCAGAGTGCCCAAGGCGCGTGGGACCTGGGGGGCTCCTTCAACTTCAGCAACACCGTGCCGGTGGGCAACTGCGGCGGGATGCTGGCCGGGCTGGCCCTGATGCACAGCACGCCGAAAGCCGTCGAGGCCGTGGACGTCGCCGCGAAAAAGGCCAGAATCTATCCCGACACGTGCATTTCGCCGGAAGGAGGCTGCCGCGAGGGCATCCAGTATTGGGACTACGGGCTGAGTTTCCACTTGATGCTCGCCCACGCCTTGAAGAACGTCACGGGCGACGATCGCGGACTGCTGGATCATCCACACCTGAAGAACAACGTGAACTTCATCCGCACGCAACTCGGCGGGCACGGCGGACTGTTTGCGTTCGGCGACACCCGCGAGCCGTTCCTGGACGGTTACGCGATCTGCGCCGATCTTGGAAGCCGCTACGAGCAGCCGCTCATGTTGTGGATCGCCGACCGCGCCGCCAAGGGCGGAGGAAAGACGCGGGCCCGCGACGTCTGGGCGCCGTTCGCTTTCCTGTGGCGGAGCGAAACGCCCGCGCCCGAGCAGTTCCCCGGCGTCCCGACACTGGCCTGGCTCAAAGACATGCAGTGGGGCGCGATGCGGTCGGACGGCACATTCACACCGAAACTGGTCGTCGGCGTCAAGGGGAGCCAAGGGCCGTTGACGCATCATAAGCAAAACGACTTGGGCAGCCTCGTCCTGCACGCCAACGGCGAGGCGTATCTCGTCGATCCCGGTTACTACGAGGGGAAAGCGACCGATCATACGCTTCCGCTCGTGGACGGCCAGGGCCCGGACGTGACGGGCTCGAGCATTACCGAGGCGTGGGAGCAAGGCCCTTGGCGGCAGATGACGCTCGATTCGACCGAAGGCTACGGCAAGGCCGCCGCGCGCGTGCGGCGGCTGATCGTCATGCACGGGGCCGATCGCGTGGTCGTCCTCGACGACATCGTTGCGGCCGACGATGCACCGGGGCTGATCACGGCCCAGTATCAGGCGGCCTGGGTGCCGCGGATCGACGCCCAATCGCCGAATTCGATGCAACTCGCCGGCCAGAACGGCACGCTGCGGTTGACGTGCCTCGGTCATGAAATCAACCTCTCGGCGGAGGACCGCACGTTCCGTAAGGCCGGCTGGTGTTGGGAGAAGATCTCCGAATCCGGGCCCGGCGACTGGCACACGGTATCCGGCACCTACACCGCCGACGCAGACCGCCCGCTGGTCACGGTCCTGCAAACTGCCGCGGCCAAGGAGCCGCTCCCGCCGGTCCCCGTCTGCCGCTTCGGCCGGGGCGAGGTGGAAGTCGAGTTTGGCGGCGGCCCGACGATCCGTTTCCAGCGAACGGAGAAAGGATGGCGGTTCGTGCGGCCTTGAGACGCAAGGGGCGGGCGAGAAACAACCGACTTCGCAGCCGGATTCGTGAGAATTCGGGCTCTTTCGTCACTCCCTGAAGTCTTACGACTTCAGCTACGAGGCAATGTGGAGGATCACCATGAAAAGAGTTTCGCTACAGGGTTTGAGTGTGGTTGCGCTTGCCAGTTCATTGGCGTGGGGAAGCGGCGCGGTGGCCGCGGAGAAACGGCTCGAAGCCGTCTTCGGTGCGGAGGGCTTGGAGGCGCTGCGATGGGCCGGCGCGGATGTGCTCGAGGACGGCAGCCCGCGCGTCTCGCGGATCATCCTGGAGAAGAAGTGGCTGGGCGACGACGGGCGGAACCAGTACGACTTCGAGGAAGCCGACGTCGCCGAGCCGGAGGTGCGCTTCGACCGGGAAAACCGCGTGCTCGCTTACGAATACCCCTGGGGCTCCGTCTCGCTTGGCTACGGCGTGAAGCCCGACCGGCTGGAACTGACCACGACGATCCGCAACACGTCGGACCGGACGATCGCCATGTTCCACGTCACCCCCTTCAGCCTGTCGCTGCCTCAGCCTATCGATCGACCGAAAAAGTGGCGAGGCTCCGCCGATCTTCCCGGGAACTTCAACGTCGTCGAAGCCGTCTACGGCGGCCAGAGACTGCTGCTGTGCTGCGAGACCGTGATGCCCCTGCACTTCGGGTTCGGCAACCCGAGAGAAAAAAACAAGGTGCTGCCGGTGATCCTGCGCGGCAATGTCAACATCACCGAGCCGGGCGGCGTGGTCTACTACCATTACGGGCTGCCCCGGATTGAAGCCGGCAAGGCGCTCGTGATCAAGATGTCGCTCCGCTTCGTCGCCGCCGACGCGGGCGGCGACGAGCCGATTGCCGACATGGTCGAAGCCTTCCGGGACTACCACAAACCCAGGATGGCCTGGAAAGACCGCCGACCGATCGGCACCATTTTCCTGGGCAATGGCCGGGGGCCGGAGAACAATCCCCGCTACTGGTTCCGGGACAGCGAGTTGGACGTTCGGACCGAGGCCGGCAAAGCGGAGTTGCGCGAGCGAATGATGGAGCACGCCGACCGCTGCATCGGCATCTTGAAAGGAATGAATGCCCAGGGGATGGTTGTGTGGGATCCCGAGGGCTCGGAGAATCCGCATCCGACCACGTACATCGGCGATCCCCGGATGGTGAGGCTCGTCGCGCCCGAGATGGAAGACATCTACCCCGAATATTTCAAGCGATTCCTCGATGCCGGCCTTCAAACCGGGTGCTGCATTCGACCCACGCAGGTCTACATGACTCCCTTCACGGCGGCCTGCGACGGCGACGTCGAATCGCGATGGTCGGTGCAGCAGTTCCCGCAGTGGCTGGAGGTCGATTTCGGTTCCGACCAGACCATCGACAAAACGGAAGTCGTCTGCTTCAAGGATCGAGCCTATCAGTACACGATCGAGGCCAAACCGGACGGAGGAGAGTACTCCCGGATCGTCGATCGAACGAAGAACACCATGCCCGGCTCGGCCGAAGCGCCCATCACCGACACGTTCCGCCCGGTCAAGGTCCGGTACGTGAAACTCACGGTCACCGGCGCCCACCGGTACGACGGCGACTGGTGCAGCATCCGGGAGTTCCGAGTCTACGGCGGCGAGGGCAACAACCTGTGTCTGAACCGGGCCGGCGACTGTTCGCGCCGCTTCGGCCGCACGGTCGGCGGGCACGGCCCGGGCTGCTTCGAGCCGGACCGCAACCCGCTGGGCGACGACTTCTCCGACATCCGGCCGAAAGGCGTGCCGGCGGAGCGATTCTATCCGATCGTCGAGCGAATGTGCCGCAAGATCGAATTCGCCAAGAAGCATTGGGGCTGCACGCTCATCTACGTAGACACCAACGGGGTCCACCGCCCGGTAGGTGAAAAGCAAGAGCCTAAGTGGACGCTTCTCGATCCGCACATGTGGCGCGAGATCCACCGGCGCCATCCCGACGTCCTGCTGATTCCCGAGTTTGCCCCCAACCCGGGCCAATTGGCCTACACGACCTCCTATTTGCAGCCGCCCTACAGCCCACCGGTTACCCGGCCGTTCTGGCGCGCGCTTCTGCCGGGCGCGTTTAGCGTCAGCCAGACGGTCAATCTCAAGCCGGAGGATTGGGAGGAACTGCGCGGGCGATTTCTCGAGGGCGTCGCCGCGGGCGACGTCTTTTTCTTCCGCGGCTGGTTCGGCTGCAGCTACAACAAGAAGATCAAGGGCCTGTACGACGAAGTGTACGAGCCCGGAGCAATCAACCCGGGTTTGCCCGCGTCGTACACAAGAAGCACTCCCCGAGGCGAAAGCCTTGGGGATCACTCGAGAATAACCTCCCCATTCGGTGGTCGACGGAAAACGCACCCTGTGGCACGTTGAATCGATGTTGGGGGCAGACTCAACAGAAGGCAACAGAGATAGGCCACTCTTTGTTGCAACGGTTCAGCATGGCCCAGATACAGGCCGTCTCGCAGAGGCTCGTCTTACCGCTGCCGCGCGGCATGGCGAAGGCGAAGAGGCTTCCGCGGAGGACCGCGTCCTCGATCCGGGCGATGGCCTTCAGGTGGTCCGGCGACCACGGCAGGTGGAAGGTCTCCGGGAAGTACGACTTGCAGAAGGTCTCGAAGCTCCTCCGGGCACGCTTCTTGCGCCGCGGGTGCGCGATCTCGGGCAGGTCGCCGATGTCCCGGCCCGAGGCCGACAGGGCGGCGTTCCGGGCCCGGGCCGACTCCTTTAAGGCGCCGGGCCTCGGCCCGGTCCCACGTGAACGCGCACGAGACGTGCACCATATCCGCCTCCGGCAGGAACAGCGGGGGGTCGCCCACGAACGCGAGACGAGAGTCGGGCGTGCGGGCCCGGCGGTGGCTTGGTTCCTCGATGGCTTGGAGGAGATGCTGCTGTTCTACGACTTGCCGAAACGCTGGTGGCGATGGGCGCGTACGACGAGCCTCGCCGCGCGTTTGATCCGAAAACTCCGGCGCCGGCTGCGGCCAATGGGGACGTTCGACAACCCCGCCGCCGCCGACCGCGCCGTCTTCGGTCAACTGCTCCGCTGGCACCTCGTACCGGAAATTACACACAATGCTTGACAGTACCGTACCCTCCGGCCCTATTGACTCGCCGTTTTCGCGGCGTACAATGCTGTCGGCACATGGGATGTTCCCGTGCTGCCAGTGCGGTGGTCGGATGTCCCCCCGTCCGGCCACCGCCGTTTATTGCGCGGCCGCAGATCACGTTGTGCCTTCCTGCCGTTCACCACGGCGGGCTGACCTGGCCGCGTCGTCGTAGCCGCAGATCGGGCGCGCCACCTTGTGCTGCCGTAACACGCCCGGTTCGGCCACGTTGGCATGGAACGGTGCGGACGTTCATGATGACCCCCTCAGCAGATGGCCGCTTCGCGCTCGGCGGCCA
>CAZNYC010000007.1:51884-55171 GCA_964577175.1 uncultured Anaerolineales bacterium | reverse complement strand
CCCACGCAGCTTGAGGAACGACGGTGGGTGCTTGCACCCACGCAGCTTGAGGAACGACGGTGGGTGCAGAGCACCCACCCTACGGTTGCCATTTAGGAATTCCCGAAGACCTCCTCCCGCCACGCGCGGCCGCGCTCGGCGAAGCGGGCGTTCTTCTCCTCCGCCGTATCGAACCGGTCGCTGGTTTCTGCGGCGGCGTAGCCGGGCTCGCCCGCGAGCACCGCGGCGCTGTGCCCGAGCAGGACGTCGGCGCTGCGGAGAAAGGCGTCGCGCACGGGCTTGAGTTCCGCCGCCTCGAACGCATCCACGAACCGCTGGCCCGGGGCGTTCATCTCCGTGCCGACCACCAGCGGCATCTGGCGCCGCTCGGCCCGCTCGACGATGTCGTACAGGTTCGCGAGTTTCGTGCCCTTCGTGTCCGGGTCGGGCACGTTCCAGTTGCGGTCGGGGATGACGTTGAGGGCGGCGGAGCCGGCGGCCTGGTGCAGGTCGAGGAGTTCCTCGATGTCCTGCTCGCCCCGGCGGGTGCCGTCGAGCCACGTGGCGGTCGGAATGGCCCCGACCGCCAGCGCGAAGCGGTTGACCTCCGTCATCATGGGGAAGGTGTCCGGGCCGGGTTCCTGGTACCCCACGCCGCCGCGCTTCATGGTCTTGCGGCGGATGAGGGCCTGGAGGCGGCGGCTGTCCGAGAGGAGGTCGGCCGTCTCGTCGGCCGGCGTATCGAGACGGTCGGCCCAGAACCGGGCGCGGTCGCCGGCGTCCGGGTAGACGGACTCGGCCTTCCGCTCGTAGGCGACGCACAGGTGCCGCTCCGTCGGCGTGCCGGAGGGGGAGAGGGGCAGCACGTCCGCCCCGTAATCCAGGACGACCGGGCCGAGGTACGCGTTGACGCGCTCGACGACGGACTCGTTCCGCCGGCGGGCGGAGGTGCGGAGCATCTCGGCGAACGCGCGGGCCCACGGGTCCTCCACCGCCGAGCCCGCCACGCCCGTCACCATGTGGTAGACGATGCCGGGCTCGCCGGGCGAGTTGATTTCGCGGTCGGCGAACTCCGGGATGTACGCCCGTGTCTCCAGGCCCGCCACGGTCGGGATGCCGAGCCGGCGTCCGGCCCGGTGGAACTCGTCGGCGCCGTCGAGGAGGTCGAAGTCCACGAGGCCGACGGCCCGGAGCCCCTCCCGCCGGGCCCGCCAGACGATGTGCGTCGGCGAGTACCCCAGCGCGTTGAACGAGTAGAACGAGTGGGCGTGCAGGTTGACCTTCGCCTCCGGGGCGGGCAGGGCGATGCGGCCGTCGCGGACGCGGGCGAGGAGTTCATCGAGGGCGCGCTCGCGCTCCGCCCGGTCGAAGGCGTCGAGGCGGGATTCGAGGTCGGCGATGGATTCGGTCATGGGGTTTCCTGTGTCATCTGTTCCGAGTTTTGCGCGGTGGGCAGTCTTGCCCGTCGCGCGGTGCCCAAGATGGGGCACCGCGCGACGGGCGGGGCAGGTCTCCGTACCCGCCGCGCTGCACGCCCCGCGTGCCACGGCCGGTCTTGCCCGGCCGTGCGAACGCGCACGTGTGGCCCGGCCGGTCTTGCCCGGCCGGGGGCCTGGCCACCGCCGTCGCTCATGGCCGGGCGTTGGAAACGGCGCGCGGCCCGCAAGCGGGCCGGCGAACACGGGCCGCTCCGCGCCGGGCAGCCTGCGTGGACCGTTCGTGCGCCGCGTGCCACGGCCGGACGTTCGCCCCATCTATAGCAGGCCCGGCGGCGGGACGCAACCGTCGCACCGAAACGGTGGACGCCGCCGGCGCTCCGTGCTACGATGCCCCCGGCGCGGGATGACCGATACTCCCATTCGGCCGGGCCGTTAAAACGGGCGGGCATGCCACCCCGCCGGCGAGGGACGTTGCGGTCCGGGCGCCGCACCAAGTCATCGAACCAGGAGGAGACACGTTCATGGCCACTCGCACGATCACCACCACGCGGCGGCGGTTCCTGAAGGCCCTGGCGGCGGCGGGGGCCGCGGCCCCGTGGGTCGTCCCCGCCACCGTCCTCGGCGCGGGCGACCGCCCCGCGCCCAGCAACCGCATCGCCACCGGCTGCATCGGCATGGGCGGACGCGGCTCGGGCGACATGCGCGGTTTCCTCGGCCACGAGGAGGTCCAGGTCAACTCCGTCTGCGACGTGGTGGCCGAGAAACGCTACGCCGCCAAACGCGTCGTCGACGAGCGGTACGGCGACACGGGCTGCGACGCCGTCAACGATTTCCGCGACATCACCCGCCGCGACGACGTCGACGCCATCATGATCGCCACGCCCGACCACTGGCACGCCATCATCGGCATGGACGCGATGCGTCACGGCAAGGATGTGTTCAGCGAGAAGCCCGAGACGCTGGACGTGCGGGAGGGGCGGGTCCTGACCGAGACGGCCCGCCGTCTCGGCCGGGTGTATTCGGGCGGCAGCCAGCGCGTGTGGGGCGACTGCAACTGGCTCCATCGCTGGACCCGCAGCGGGGCGGTCGGCGACATCAAGGAAATCTACGTCAGTTGCGGCGGCCCGTCGCGGCTGTGCTATCTGCCGGAGCAGGACGTCCCGGCGGGCCTGGACTGGGACCTGTGGCTCGGCCCCGCGCCGTGGGCGCCGTTCAACCGCGGCCGGCTGAACTTCCGCCCGTGGCGGGCGTACTCCGGCGGCGGGATGACCGACTGGGGCGCCCACAACTTCGGCGGCGCCCTCTTTGCCGCGAACCTCCAGGACACCGGGCCCGTCGAGGTCCACCCGCCGGACGGCAAGGACTACAAGTACCTGACGTATATCTACGCCAGCGGCATCCGCATGTACCGCGCCCCGGGCGAGGTGGCCCAGGGCCGCATGAAGATCGTCGGCACGAAGCGGACCGTCGCCTGGAACGAGCGCGGCGAGCGGCCGCCCGACTACGACATCCCCAACTACAAAGGCCGCGGCGGCATCATCGGCGACTTCCTCCACTGCGTCAAGACGCGCGAGCGCCCCTTCCGCGACATCGAGGTCGCCCATCGCACCGTCACCGTCTGCCACCTGGGCAACATCGCCTACTGGGTGGGGCGCGGCTTCAAGTGGAACCCCGAGACGGAAGAGGTCGTGGGCGATGCGGAGATCGCCCGCTGGCTCGACCGGCCCAAACGGGCGCCGTGGCGGATGTGTATGTGAGACGTTTCCGTGACGGCAGCATGTTGCCGTCTATGTCATTCTGAGGAGGCCCGCCAGGGCCGACGAAGAATCTCGCCTTGGCCGTTGCCGTTTTTGCCGTTCGCACGGCGAG
>CAZNYC010000007.1:18772-51784 GCA_964577175.1 uncultured Anaerolineales bacterium | reverse complement strand
GGCCGACGAAGAATCTCGCCTTGGCCGTTGCCGTTTTTGCCGTTCGCACGGCGAGCGCAGAATCCTGAATATGTCATTCTGAGGAGGCCGTAAGGCCGACGAAGAATCTCGCCTTGGCCGTTGCCGTTTTTGCCGTTCGCACGGCGAGATGTTTCGGCTCCGCAAGCGGAGCCTCAGAATGACAGCCTGGTGGAATGCCCGCGTCGTATGACGGCAGTGACACGAGGAGACCCGATGGACGAGGCACCCGTCGACCGTTATCTCCAGGGCCTGAAGGCCGTCCTCGACGAGGTGGACCGCACGGCCGTTGCCCGCGTCATCGACCTCGTGTGGGAGGCGTACCGGGCCGGCCGGCGAGTGTTCCTCGTCGGCAACGGGGGTTCGGCGGCCACCGCCAGCCACTGGATGTGCGACCTGGCGAAGGGGTGCGCCGTGGACGGCTGCCCGCGCGTCAAGGCCCTGAGCCTCACGGACAACGCGGCCCTGCTGACGGCCCTCGGCAACGACGTTGGGTACGAGCACGTCTTCACGGAGCAACTGAAGGTCTTCATGGAACCGGGCGACGTGGTCCTGGCGATCTCGGTCTCGGGGAACTCGGCGAACGTCGTGGAGGCCGTCCGCTGGGCCGGCGCCCGCGGGGCGGCGACGGCCGGCCTCGTCGGCTGCGGCGGGGGACGCCTGGCGGACCTCGTCGACGTCGCCGTCACGGTCGGCTCCCGCAACTACGGCCACGTGGAGGACCTGCACGCGGTCCTCTCGCACCTGGTGAGCCAGTGCGTGCGCGGGCGGATCGAGGCGGAAGGGTGATGTGCACCATGGTGCGCGATGGGTCTCCGCACCCCCCGCGCCGAAAACGCACTGGCGGGCGAGCCGCCAGTGGCACCCGCCGGGCGGGACGCTGGCCGGTTTGCGTTGGCTTGTGCGAAAGGCGCTGTCATTCTGAGGCTCCGCTTGCGGAGCCGAAAAATCTCGCCGTGATCCTTGTCTTCTTGTCGTTCGCACGGCGAGACCCTTCGCCATGCTCAGGGTGACAACCTTAATGTCCGCCTTGCATATGTGTTTTGCGTGCGGCGCGCTGTTGTTTGGGCCTTACGGCACCTCGCGAATCCGCAAGTGCCGGAACTCGACCGGTGACCCTTCCGATTCCAGGCACAGGTACCCTTCGGCGGGGTCGCAGCCCGTGCCGCCCGAGACCTCCTCCCCGTTCACCCACAGCCGCACTTCGCCGTTGATGGCCCGGATGTAATAATGGTTCCACTGGGGCGAGGGTTTCGTGCGGTTTTTCGACGGGAAACTCCGGCTGCCGTTGGCCGACAGCGGCGGGAACGGCTTCATCGTCACACCCACCGGGAACACGTCGCCGTGGCACGTGAACCAGTCGGACTTCTTGCCGTGCTTCTTCTCCCAGTTCTCGGCGTAGCCGAGGTCGAGCACCTGGCACTCGATGCCCTTGGGGAGGCGGCCCTTGCCCTTCTTCAGTTCCGCGAGCGACTCGGGCGTGGCCCAGACGAAGACGCCGGAGTTCCCCGCCGGCCGCAGGTGCCGCCACTCGACGACGAGTTCGAAGTTCTTCAGCGGTTTCCTGGTCTGAATGACGCCGACGGGTTTGCCCGTGCACTGGATGAGGCCGTCCTTCCACGACCAGGTGTCCGGGTCGCAGTTGACGGGGCCGAAGTCGTCCTCGCCCATCGGCCGCCAGTGGTCCTCCGTGCCGTCGATGGAGGCCTTGGGCAGGGCGGGCTCCTCCGACGGCGCGGCATGCGCCGCGGACGACAGCCACCCCAGCGAGGCACAGGACGTTGCAGCCAGGAACGCGCGTCGGGTCGGTCGCATTGCGGAATCCTTTCGTGTCTCGGACTCGGGTCGGTTGGAATGGTTCGCGCCGCCATCGTACCGCGGCGGGGCGGTCCTGGAAAGTCTTCTTACGGGCGCCCGGCGCCGGGCGCGCGATTTCGGGTGGACGCGCCCCGCCCCGCGCGGTAGAACCGTCCGTGCGTCGGCCGGCCGCGCCGTCGCACCGCGGAATGGCCCCGGCACACCGGCGCGAACCGGAAGGAGCGTCTCATGCCTCATCCGTCCCATACATCGGCCCCGTCCGGGGCGGACCGTCGTCGCGGCCTGACCCGCCGCGGTTTCCTCGCGCGGACCGCCGCCGCCGTGGCGGCGCCGGCGATCGTCCCGGCGACCGTCCTCGGCGCGGGCGGCGTCGCGTCGCCGAGCGAACGCATCGGCGTCGGCTCCATCGGCACGGGCGGACGCGGGTCGAGCCACATCGGCGGCCTGCGGGGTCACGGCGACCTCGAAATCCGGGCCGTCTGCGATCCGCAGAAGCCGAAGCGCGAGGGCGCCCGCAAGGCCGTCCAGTCTTACTACGCCGACCGCGCCGGACGCGAATCGTTCGAGGGGTGCCTGGCCACGCCGGACTTCCGCGAGGTCCTGGCCCGGCCGGACATCGACGCGGTGGTCGTGGCGTCGCCGGAGAACTGGCACCCCCTGCAGGCCGGCCACGCCGCCCGCGCCGGCAAGGACGTGTACTGCGAGAAGGCCCTGTCGCTGACGGTGGCCGAGGGGCGGGCCCTGGTCGAGACGATCCGCCGCCACGGCCGCATCCTACAGGTGGGCACGCAGCAGCGGTCGGGCGGCAACTTCCGGTTCGCGTGCGAACTGGCGCGGAACGGGTACCTGGGGGACCTGACGCGCGTGGAGGTGGGCGTGCCCGGCGGGCGGGCGCTGCCCGACGTGCCGCCGGAGCCCGTCCCGGAGGGCCTCGATTACGACCTCTGGCTCGGCCCGGCCCGATGGACGCCCTACAACCGCCTGAAGTGTTCGTTCAACTGGTACTTCATTCTCGATTACTGCGTGGGATGGGTCCAATCGTGGGGCGTCCATCACGTGGACATCGCCCTGTGGGGGGCGCCGGCGCTCGGCACCGAGCCGCTCGCCGTCGAGGGCACCGCGGTCTTCCCGGAGACCGGCATCGCGAACACGTCCATCACGTGGGACGTGACCGCCCGCACGCCGGCGGGCCTCACGCTGAGTTTCACCGACAACCGGAAGCACTCCCAGGGGTGCCGCTTCATCGGCACCGACGGGTGGGTCCACGTGCGGCGCGGCGGCATCCAGGCGGACCCGCCGTCGCTGCTGCAGGTGGGGCTGGCGCCGGGCGACGAGCGGCTGGACGTCTCCCGCGGGCACCATCAGAACTGGATCGACTGCATGCACACGCGCCGCGACCCGGTGGCGCCCGTCGAGGCGGGGCACGCCGCCACCACGCTGACCATCGTGGCGGACATCGCGACGCGCCTCGGCCGCCCGCTCACGTGGAACTGGCAGGATGAACGCTTCGCGGGCGACGATGCCGCGAACCGGATGCTGAGCCGCGCCATGCGACCGCCGTGGAGGATGTAAGGCCATCTGGCGAAAGGCATTTTCATGTTGTCATTCTGAGGAGCGGCGAAGCCGCGACGAAGAATCTCGCCTCGATGCCGTTCTTGAAAACGCGACCGCGGCGAGATTCTTCGGCCCCGCAAGCGGAGCCTCAGAATGACAACTGCACGAACGAGGAATCGCCTATGCATAAACCAACGTTTCTCGCGATGACGCTCGTGCTGTGCCTGTCGGCCGCTGCCGGCGCCGCCGAACCCGCCGACGACCTTACGCCGGAGGAGGCCTGGCGCGATCTGCCCGCCTACACCTACGACCAGCCGCGCCGGCTGCTGCGATTCCTGGAGGCGGAGATTCAACACGCCGCCGGCGACGCCGACCGCGCGACGGTTGTCGCCGACCGCCTCGCCGCCGTCCTCGATAACCCGAAGGCGACGCTCGACGCCAGGCGGTTCGTTTGCCGGTGGATGCCCCTCGTGGCGGGCGACCAGCACGTGCCCGTCCTGCCGCGCCTCCTGCAAGAGGAGGAGACGTTTGAGATCGCCCGACAGGCCCTGGCGGAAATTCCGGGTGAGGCCTCCGCCAAGGTTCTCCGCGACGCGCTGCGCGAGGCTCAGGGTGAGGCCCTCATCGGCCTCATGGGCGCCGTCGGCGCGCGGCGGGACGAGAAGGGAGTCGGCCTCATCGCCGAACACCTGGACAGTAAGGATGCCGCGGTCACCGTGGCCGCGGCCGATGCCCTCGGCCACATCGGCACCATTGAAGCCGCCGACGTTCTCGCGAGGGCCGCGAAGCAGGCCGAGGGCGAGTGGGCCGACCGTCTCCGCGGCGCCCGCCTCCGCTGCGCCCAGCGTCTGGCCGACGCGGACCGGCGCGAGGAGGCCCTGGCCATCACCCGCAAGATCTTCGCCGCCGACCTCCCCGTCCGCTGGCGCATCGCCGCCATGATGGGCATCGTTCATTGCAGCGATGAGGCGGGGTGGGAGGCTATCCGGACGGTCCTTGACGACGGCGACGCGAGACTGCGGGCCGCCGCCTTCCAGGCCGCGCGGCGCCTCGACGGCCGGGCCGTTACCGAGGGACTCATCGAGGGGCTGCCGGACCTCTCCGTTCGCGACCAGGTGCTGCTGCTCGACGTCCTCGCCGACCGCGGTGACGCCGCCGCCCGGCCGGGTGTGCTGAAACTCGTGGACGCGAAGGAAGCGGAGGTCCGCGCCGCGGCCGTCCGGGTGCTCGGGTCGCTCGGGACGGCCGAGGACGTGCCGCGCCTCCTGGACCTCGCCGCCACGGCCGACGGCCCCGTCCGGGACGCGGCCGGCGAGGCCCTCGCGCGCCTCGACGCCGGCGGTGCGGGCAAGCGCATCCTCGATGCCGCGGCGAAGGCGGCAGGCGCCGTACGTCTCGCCGCCATCGGCGCCGTCGCCGACCGGCGGATGGACGGCGCGAGCGACGTGCTCTTGAAGGCGGCCCGCGAGGGCGACGCGCCCGTCCGGACGGCGGCGCTGGAGGCCCTGGCCGTCGTCGGCAGGCCCGCCGATTATTCCGACCTCGTCGGTCTCCTCGCGGGCGTGGAGGAGGGCGGCGTCAGAAAAGCCGCCCACGCCGCCGCCGTTGCCGTCGCCCGGCGCGTGGAGGAGAGCGCGGCCCGCCTCGCGCCGATCCGGGAGGTGCTCGCCGAGGCGTCGCCCGCGGCGACGGCCCGGGTGCTGGGGCTCCTGCCGGCGCTGGGCGAGGCCAAGGGGCTCGCGCTCCTGGAGCCGTACGTCGACGCCGACGCCGCGCCCCTCCGCGATGCCGCCGTCCGGGCGCTGGTGACGTGGCCGGACACCGCCGCCGCCGGGCCCATCCTGGAGGTGGCGAAGGAGTCGGAGAACCGGACGCACCGGGTCCTCGCGCTGCGGGCGTACCTTCGGCTGATGAAGGAGATGCCGGACGCCGCCGCCCGTCAGCGGATGATGCAGCGGGTCCGCCCGCTCGCCACCACGCCGGATGCCAAGAAGATGCTGCTGGCGGCGCTGGCGGAGGTGCCCGAGCCGTGGGCCCTGGCGGCTGCCGAATCGTTCCTCGACGACCCGGCCGTCAAGGCGGAGGCCGAGGCCGCCATCGAGAAGATCCGGACGGCGCAGAAGCGCCGGCCCCGCGCCGGCGCGCCCGTGCCGGAGGCCGATCCCAAACGCCTCGCCACCCGCAGGAAGGAACTCGAGAAGGCCGCCCCCGAGGGCTTCCACCTGGCGTGTTACATGGACTGCGGCCCGCAGACCACCGCCGGCGGGGAGGACGGGCCGCGCCTTCGCGTGACCGCGGGTTCGCCGTACTTCTGGGGCGGGGCGGCGGACGATGCCGACGTCCGGTACGGCACGATTGTGTTCACAGGGCAGGAGGTGGCGATCGAGGCGTCGGGCCTGGACCCGCGGCGGGCGTACCGCCTGGGTTTCTCGTGGTGGGACTACGACCACAATACGCGGGCCCAGTCGGTGTGGGCGACGCCGGCCGGCGGGGAAAAGGCCGTCCGCCTCCTCCCGCGGACGGACCTGCCGTCCGGCGCCCGCGGCGAGAAGCCCGGCGAGAAGGTCGTGGAATTGCCGCGGCCCGTGACGGCGGCCAAGACCGTCCGCATCGCCTTCCGCAACGAGTCGCAGCCCAACGCCGTGGTGAGCGAGGTGTGGCTCTTCGAGAGCGGCGCGACGAGCGACCCGCCCGCCGACGCGTATACCGCCTGGGGCGACGCGGCGCCGGCGGAGGCGGCGCCGGCCTCGGGTCGCAAGGCGAAGGCAAAGCCGGCCGTCGTCGAGCGGTCGCCGCGGCAGGCGCCCGCCCGCGTCCTGCTCGTGACGGGCGTGGACCATCCGGGGCACCCGTGGCGGAAGACGACGGCCGTCCTGCGGGAGGCGATCGAGCGGGACGAGCGGCTGGCGGTGGACGTGGTCGCGGATCCCCACTGGCTCGAAACCGGTGACCTGGCGCCATATAAGGTGGTCGTCCATCACTGGATGGACTGGAAGGTGTCCCCGCCCGGCGAGGCGGCGCGGGAGAACCTCGCGCGGTTCGTCCGCGGGGGCGGCGGGCTCGTCCTCGTCCACTTTGCGTGCGGGGCCTGGCAGGACTGGCCGGGCTTCGTCGAAATCGCCGGCCGCGTGTGGGACCCCAAACTCCGCGGTCACGACCCGCGCGGACCGTTCACCGTGAACGTCGTCGACGGGGACCATCCGATCACGCGCGCCCTGCCGGAGACGTTCGAGACCACGGACGAACTCTACACGTGCCTCACCGGCGCGACGCCCGTCCACCTGCTGGCGAAGGCGACCTCGAAGGTGGACAAGAAGGAGTATCCGATGGCGTTCGTGCTGACGCCCGGCAAGGGGCGGGTGTTTCACTGCGTCCTCGGGCACGACACGAAGGCCCTCGCGCCCCAGCCCGTGCGGGCGATGTACCGCCGCGGCACGGCATGGGCGGCGGGGCTCGAACCGAAATCGTAATACGAGATGCGCGGCGGGTCTCCGCACCCGCCGCGCCGCAAGCGCACTGGCGGACAAGCCGCCAGTGGCACCCGCGGATTGGTGCCGCCACGCGCAGCGGAGCGCGTCGCCCGGCGGAGCGGCGCCTTTTGAAAGGAACGAACCCATGAAACTCGGCTTCCACTGCGACGCGTTCAACTCGGTGAACTGGAGTTTCGAGAAGTGCCTCCAGTGGGCCCAGGCCAACGGCCTGCACTGGATCGAGTGCGGCGTGTTCAGCGGGCCGAACTGGATCCACGGCCTCGGGTACTTCCCGCACGTGGCGCTGCACCAGGACCCGGCCCTGCTCGCCCGCAAGATGGCGGGCTACGGCGTGCGGTTCTCGCAGGTCGACGCCGCCTACCCGATGTCCGGCGAGGACGCGCTCCTCTACGGCGTGCGGTACACGATGGACTGCATCCGGTGGGCGAAACTGGCGGGCATCGCGCACGTCGACACGACCGACGGCCTCCACGCCCCGGAGGGGCTCGACGACGACGAGGCCATGGCCCTCATGAAGCGGTGCTACGAGCGGATCATCGAGGTCGCCGAGGCGTACGAGGTGGCCGTCAACATCGAGCCGCACGGCTACTTCACGACGAACCCGGACCGCATGGCCGAGATGCTCGACTTCGTCGACAGCCCGTATCTTCGGATGAACATGGATACGGGGAACACGTTCATCGCGGGGCAGGAACCGACGGAGTTCCTCAAGCGGTTTATCGACCGCGTCGCGCACGTGCACATCAAGGACGTGTCGCAGGCGCTGGCCGATGCGCTGCGCGGCAAGGACACGGGCATCGCCATGAGCGAGAGCGCGATCGGCGACGGCGTGAACGCCGACAACATCCGCGGGTGCCTGGAGATGCTCCGCGACCACGGCTACGACGGGGCCCTCAGCATCGAGTGCGAAGGGCAGGGCGGCCCGCTCATCGAGAAGTCCCTGGCCTGGATGCGGAAAACCCTCGAGGAACTCTCGATTCCGATTGATGAATGAAGGAGCCTGCTGCCATGCAAACGAGAACGATAGCGCTCACGGCGTGTCTGCTTATGGTCCTGCTCGCGGCGGCGGGTCCGGTTGCGGCCGCCGAAAAGGACGTGCGGACGATCGTCTGCATCGCCGGCGGCCAAAGCCACGGTTACGGGACGCACGAGCATTACGCGGCGTTCGCCCTCTTGGCCGAGGCCCTCCGCGAGAACGTGCCGGGCGTCCGTGTCCAGGTCCATCGCGGATGGCCGACGGATGAGAAGGCCCTCGCCGACGCCGACGCCCTCGTTCTCAACTGCGACGGCGGCGGCGGGCACCTGCTGAAAGGTCGCGTGGCCGAGGTCGAGGCGCTCGCCCGCGACGGCGTCGGCCTCGCGCTGCTGCATTACGCCACCGGCGTACCGCAGGAGGCGGTGGACCTGGCCCTCGACACCGTCGGCGGATACTGGCAGAGCGGGTACTCCGCCAACCCGATATGGGTGGCCGAGGTGAAGAAGTTGCCCGACCATCCGATTACGCGGGGCGTCCGGCCGTTCGCGCTGAAGGACGAGTGGTATTTCGGCATCCGGTTCCGCGAGGACGGCGAGGGCGTCGTGCCGATCCTCTCGGCCGTCCCGCCGGACGCCGGGCGTCGCGGCAAGCCGCACCTGGAGGCCCGCAAGGGCCAGCCGGAAACCCTGGCGTGGGTCCGCGAGCGGCCGGACGGCGGGCGGGGGTTCGGCTTCACGGGCCTGCACTGGCACTGGAACCTGGCGCACGACGATTTCCGCCGGCTGCTGCTGAACGCCATGGTCTGGACGGCGGGCGCCGAGGTGCCCGCGGGCGGCGTGGCGTCTGACCGCCCCACGCCGGAGGACCTGGCCCGCAACCTCGATGAGAAGCCGCCCGAGAAATGGAACCCGGCGACCGTCCGGAAGTGGGTCGAGGGGATGGATCAGAAATCGCTGACAAAGTGAACTGCCATGACATGAGGATGTCATTTTGAGGCCTCGCTTGCGAGGCCGAAGAATCTCGCCGTGCGATACCGACGAAAGGCGACGACCAAGGCGAGATTCTTCGTCGCCCTCCGGGCTCCTCAGAATGACAGCCTGTACGTAGGCCGCGGCGTGCCGCGGCAGCCATTGTGTATACGTGACGGAGTACGTAGGCCGCGGCGTGCCGCGGCAGCCATTGTGTACGCGTGACGGAGACCTCCCGTGCGCCCGCAGAGCAAAGTCGCCCCCGGCTGGTGGGATTACACCACGCTCGATCGCGCGGTCCTGGACGACGCGGCGCGCCTCGCGCCGGACGACCTGGCGGGCCTCGCCCGGCCGGGGTTTCAGGTCGTCTTCTACGGCACGCTGGAAGAGTTCTATCTGGCCGAGGCCCTCGAATATATCCATGCGTGGCGCCAGGCGACGGCGGACACCCCGGCGGGCGTCTGCGGGCCCATCGGGCCGACCGAGCAGTTGCCGCTGGTCGCCCGGCTCGTCAACGCCCTGGACCTCGGCCTCGGCGACGCCCACTTCTGGGGAATGGACGAATGGGTCGTGGGCGAGACGGAGGTGGGCGAGGACCACCCGTTGAGTTTCGCCCGGGCCGACCGCGACCTGTGTTTCAACCGCATCCGGCCGGACCTCGCCATGCCGGAGGCGAACCTGCACTTCCCGAAAGCCGACGCGTCGGCCTACACGGCGAGTTGGGACGGCGTGCGATGCGTCGTCATGCAGGGCGGGCAGGGCGAGGTCAAGCACTGGGCGTTCAACGATCCGCCGCGGCGCGAGCCGCCGCACGAGGACGAGCCGCCCCCGCCCGAGGAGTACCGCACACTCGGCACGCGCGTGGTGGACCTGCACCCGATGACGCTCATCCAGAACGCGCGGACGTCCGGCGGCGGCGTGGTCCAGAACGTGCCGAGCCGGGCCGTCACGGTCGGCCCCGTCGAGACGTGGCGGGCCGAGAAGGTCTCCATCTGGCACGCCGGGTGCCACGACAACCCGTTCGGGATGCGGCTGACGACGCTGATGATCGCCAACGGCCTGGCGGACGCGGCCGTGCCGATGTCGCTGCTGGCGGATCATCCGAACGTGCAGTTCAACTTCTACCGGCCGGGCCTCGGCACGTGCGAGTCGGAGATGCATTAGTAGTACGTGGTGCTGCTATGTGAGATGCGACGATGTCATTCTGCGGTCTCGCTCGCGAGGCCGAAGCATCTCGCCGTGCCAGCAGCGTCAAGGCGAGATTGTTCGTCGCGGCTGCGCCGCTCCTCAGGATGACAATCTTGAAGACTTCAGCCGGCCTTGGCCGGCGCGTGCCTTTGGAGCACACGACATGCCCCCCCGCGCCTTCGCCGTCGCCGCCCATCCCGACGATATCGAGTTCCTCATGGCCGGCACGCTCATGCGGCTGGGCGAGGCAGGGTACGAACTCCACTATCTCAATATCGCGAACGGCTCGTGCGGGACGGCGACGCTGCCGCCGGGGGAGATCGTCCGTCTCCGGACGGCCGAGGCGAGGGCCGCCGCCGAGTCCGTCGGCGCGATCTTCCACGAACCGCTGGTCGCGGACCTGGAGATCTTCTACGAGCCGCGGTTGCTTGCGCGCGTGGCGGCGCTGATGCGGGAGGTGGCCCCGGAAATCCTGCTCGTCCAGTCGCCCGCCGATTACATGGAGGACCATCAGAACGCGGCGCGCCTCGCCGTGACGGCGGCGTTCGTGCGAGGCATGCCGAACGTCGCGACCGACCCGCCGCGCGAGCCCGCCTGCGGCGACGTGGCCGTCTACCACGCCCAGCCGCACGGCAACCGCGACCCGCTGCGGCGTCGGGTGCGGCCGGACGTGTTCGTCGACGCCACGGGCATCCTGGACCGCAAGCGGGCGATGCTCGCCTGCCACGAGAGCCAGCGGGCCTGGCTCGATGCGACCCAGGGCATGGACTCGTACCTGGCGGCGATGGAGGCCTTCAGCCGGGAGGTCGGCGAGATGTCCGGCCGGTTCGAGTATGCCGAGGGCTGGCGACGCCGGCTGCACCTCGGGTACGGGCCGGAGGGCTGGGACGCGCTCGGCGAGGCCCTGGCCGAACACGTCGCGGCGGGATGAGGCGCCGGGTGCCGCGGCGGGTCTTGCCCGGCCGTGCGCGCCGGGTGCCTGTGTGGCCCGGCCGGTCTTGCCCGGCCGGGGGGGGGCGGCCATTCACTCCGCTCATGGCCGGGTGTTAGCCCGGGGCGCCGGCAACGCACTGGCGGACAAGCCGCCAGTGGCACCCGGCGCGCGGCTTACGCGACAAGGTCTTCGACGAAGCGGCGGGCCTTCTTCGCCTCGGCGAGCAGGTGCGTTTCGTCGCCGGGCGCGAGGCACTCGATGAGGAGCGCCCCGGACGTAAAGCCCCCCGCCTTCAACTGTTTCATGACGGCCGGGAAATCGACCCGTCCCTCGCCGGGGGTCACGGTCACCTTTTTCGGATGGACGTAATCCTTGACGCACATGCCGGCGACGAGGCCCGCCACGGTCGGCGCGTCCTCCACCGGGTCGCGCTCGCCGTTCGAATAGTAATAGATATTGCCGGGGTCGTACCAGATGCGAAAGTTCGGGTGGCCGACCGTCTCGACGGTCTTGCGGCACTGGGGGCCGGTGGCGTTCAGGCCGCCGTGCGGCTTGATGCCGATGCCGACGCCCTTCTCGGCGGCGTAGGCGCACGTTTCGGCGATGGCCTTGTAGTAGCGGTCGTAGAGATCCGTGTTGCCCGTGCCGCCCATGAGGAGGTTCGCCGCCCCGCAGGCGGCACAGTTATCTATCAGTGTGCGCATGGCGGCGATGCCGGCCCCGAGCGACTCGGCCACGGGGATACCCCCGCCGTAGACGCTCGGCACGCGGAGGCCGCGCTTGCGGCACGCCTCGCCGACCGTCTGCGCCTCCTCGGGCGTCGTCGCGGCCGAGATGACGAGGCGGTGCCTGGAGTTGGTCGTCATGAGGCCGGCGCAGCGGTACCCGGCCTCGGCGATGGCGTCGAGGGCCACGCGCCAGTCGAACTTGGCCCAGGGACGGGTGTAGATGCCGACCTGCCAACGGTCCTTCGGCGGCGTCTCACCGGCCGCCCATGCGGTCGGTGCGACCGCGGAGACGGCGACGGCCGCGGCGGCGCCCTTGAGAAGGTCGCGGCGGTTGATGGCGGATGGGGTCATTGTGCGTGCTCCTCGCTGCGTTGGGTTAGGCTGCGTGACACGGCCGGCCTTGCCCGACCAGAGAACGTCCATGTGTGGCCCGGCCGGTCTTGTCCGGCCGGGGGCCCCGGCCATTCGCTTCGCTCATGGCCGGTCGTGGCGCGGCGGGTGCGGAGACCCGCCGTGCCATCTCCAGTCATCCGTCGCGAATCTCGCGTTTTTCACGGTTGTAGACCTGCCGGCGGCCGGTATCGAACGCCGTCATCGCCATGATGGCGGGCAGGGCGTGCTGGTAGGCGGCGTCGATGTCGGCGTTGCAGGGCTTGCGGCTGTGGAGGCACCGGAGCCAGTCGAGGAAGTGGTCCGGCCGCTCGACGGGCTCGACGGGCGTTTCGCCGCGGATCTTGCCCTTCTCGCGAAACCCGCCCTTCGCCGTCAGCACGGGCGCGTGCCAGTTGACCATGTCCAGCGTGCCGACGTCGCCGAAGATCGTCAGCGAGTTGCCCCACGAATTGCCGAAATTCGTGGAGTAACTCACCATGAACCCCTCCGGGTACTCCCACAGGGCGTGCACGTGGTCCGGGCACGTGAACTGATGCTCGTCCTTCCACGTGTACGTGCCGCCCAGGCAGGCCGCGTTCAGGGGCAGGGTGGCCCCGGTGATGTAGTGGACGAGGTCCAGGAAGTGGCTGCCGAGGCCCGGCACCGGGCCGTCCGAGAACTCGCGGTACCCGTACCAGCCGGAGAAGAGGACCGGGTCGAACGGCCGCATCGGCCGGTCCATCAGGAACTCTTTCCAGTCGACGTCCTTCTCCTCGACCTTCGCCACGCGGCTGTACCAGTAGGGCTGGCCGGCGTTGCGCATCTGTTCGATACGGCCGACGGTGCCGAGGATGCCCGTGCGGTACACCTTGCGGCAGCCGGTGAAGGTGGGGTAACTCCGGAGTTGCGTGCCGGCCTGGAAGACGACCCCGTTCTCGCGGACGGCGTCGCAGGCGCGTTTCAGCCGGTCGAGATTCATCGCGAGCGGCTTCTCGCAGTAGACGTCCTTCTTGGCCCTGGCGGCGGCTTCGAGGTGGGTGGTGTGCTGGTGGTCGCACGAGGCGATCATGACGGCGTCGACGTCGTCGCGCGAGACGATGTCGCGGTACGAGACGACGGCCTTCGCTTCCCGGCCGTACCATTCCTTGCAGCGGGCGGCGGCGCGCTCGCGGCGCTGGCGCCACGGGTCGGCGACGGCGACGATCTCGTGGTCGACCTCGGCCTTGTGTTTGTGGACGCCGGGCATGTGGGCGCCGTAGCCCCGGCCGCCGCACCCGATGACGCCGATGCGGATGCGGGCGTTGGCGCCCCGGACCCGCGAGTACGAGGCGGCCGTCATCGCCGCCGCGGCGCCGGCGGTGCCCGTGTGCTTGAGGAAGGATCGGCGGGACAGGCGATGCGACATGGTGGTTCCTCCGCTGGCGGCGGCGCAGCCCCCGGCGGTACGCAGGGCCCCTCGGAGGCCGATCGCGCGGCACGTGTACCCTGACCGGTGTACCGCAGGCAGGCGGCGGAGTCAACCAAGATACCGGTGAGCCGCACGTTCCGCGCGGTGGCCCTCCGGGGCGACCGCGCCGAGCGGCTCAGGGTGCGCGGCGGGCGGGGAGGCCTGCCGCGCGGGACCTAAACGTTTTTCTTGAGGAGCCGGGGGAGGGCGGTATCATGGTAGGCGGTCGGCGCGCGGCGCCGCCATCCGCGACACCAGCAGAAAGGAATGCACGATGCGCAGGCGCGACTTTCTCCGGACGGTGGGCTTCTCGGCGGCGACGGCGGCGGTGGCCGGCTGCGCCCCGAAGACGGCGGAGGCGGCGAAGCGGCCGAACGTCCTCTTCATCCTGACCGACGACCAGCGGTGGGACTGCCTGGGCGTGGCGGGCCATCCGCACCTCAAGACGCCGCACCTCGACCGCCTCGCCGCCGAGGGTGCCCACTTCACGAACGCGTTCGTGACCACCTCGATTTGCTCGCCGAGCCGGGCCTCGTTCCTCTCGGGCCTTTACGCCCACACGCACGGCGTGACGAACAACTTCACCGATTACCCGAGCCAGATGACGAGTTGGCCGATGCGGCTCCACGAGGAGGGGTACGAGACCGCCTACATCGGCAAGTGGCACATGGGCGAGGAGGACGACTCCAGGCGGCCCCCGTTCGACTACTGGATCAGCCACAAGGGACAGGGCAAGTATTTCGATACGGAGTTCAACGTCAACGGCACCCGCCAGGTCCTGAAGGGGTACTACACGCACGTCGTCACGGACGAGGCCGTCAAGTGGCTGGAGCGGCCGCACGAGAAACCGTGGTGCCTCATCCTCGGCCACAAGGCCAGCCACACGCCGTTCACGCCCGAGCCGAAGTACGAGGACCTCTTCGACGACGTGGAGGTGGCGTACCCGGAATCCGCGTTCGACCTGGAGGACAACCCCGAGTGGATCAAGGAACGGATCGACACGTGGCACGGCATTTACGGGCCGATCTACGGGTTCCGGGAGGATTTCCCGGACACCAGCCCGGAAAGCGTGAAGGAGTTCGCCACGTTCGTCCGCTCGTACTGGGCGTGCCTGAAGTCCGTCGACGATTCCATGGGCCGCATCTACGAGGTGCTGAAGGCGAACGGGCAACTCGACAACACGCTCATCGTCTTCGCGGGCGATAACGGCATGTTCCTGGGCGAGCACGGGATGACCGACAAGCGGTCGATGCACGAGGAGAGCATTCGTGTGCCGATGCTGGCCCGCTTGCCCGCGGTCATTCCGGCCGGCACGAAGGTGACCGAGCAGGTGCTGAACATCGACCTGGCGCCGTCGGTGCTGGACATCTGCGGGGCCGAGCCGCTCGGCAATATTCACGGCGCCTCGTGGAAGCCGCTCCTGGCGGGCAAGACGGAAGGCTGGCGCACCGCGTGGTACTACGAGTACAACTACGAGAAGCAGTTCCCGTACACGCCGAACGTCCGCGGCGTGCGGACCGACGAGTGGAAATACATGACGTATCCGCCCGGGGGGCCGGACGCCCGCACCTACAAGGCGGAACTCTACAACCTGAAGGAGGACCCCGGGGAGCGCAACAACCTTATCGACGATCCGCAATACGCGGATGTCGTGAAGCGGATGGAGCAGGAACTCGCGCGCCTGAAACGCGAGACCGGCGCCGTGCCCGACGAGATGCCCGTCTACGAGGGCATCAAGAAGGAACTGCCGGAGGAGTCGATCCGGTAGGACCGTGTGCGGCGCACCCGCAGGCGATGTCATTCTGAGGGAGCGCAGCGAGCGAAGAATCTCGCCGTGCGGAAGACATCAAGGCGAGATTCTTCGTCGCGGCTTCGCCGCTCATCAGAATGACAGCCCGAGGGCCGGCACAGGAGGTGCACGGTGCGCAAACGAATCGCTGCGATCGCTGCGTGTGTCACTCTCCTCGCCAGCCCGCCTCTCGCCCGGGCCGCGTGGCGCGTCTGGACCGTCACGGGAACCGTGCGGGCGCGGCGCGACACGCCGGCCGGCGAGGGCCGGGCGGTCCGTCTCTCGGCCGCCCGCGACGAGACGGAGAGTTTCCAGGTTCTCATGCGCACCGGCGCGCCCGTCCGCGGCATCCGCCTGGAGGCCGGCCGTCTCGAGGGTCCCGGCGGCGCGGTCATCCCGGCCGAAGCGGTCCGTCTCTTCCGCCAGCACTTCCTGCACCTGGCCGTTCCGACGCACCGCAACGAGTCGTTCGAGCCGGGGTGGTACGCCGACGCGCTCATTCCGCTGCGCCACCCGCTGACGGGCGCCCCGCTGCCCGCCGACGCCCGGTTCCGGGCGGTCCCGTTCGACCTGCCGGCCGGCCAGACGCACGGCTTCCTCGCCGACGTGCACGTCCCGGCCGACGCGGCGCCGGGCGCGTACCGGGGGGCCCTGCGCCTCACGGCCGAGGGGACGGAGGCGGTCGAGGTGCCCGTCGCGCTGACCGTCCGCGGCTTCCGCCTGCCGCGCGTCTCCGCGCTTCGGACGGCGTTCGGCTCGCCGGCCCATCGCATGCGCGGCCACTATCGCCGCCGGGCGGACGCGGGGAAGGAGGAACCCGCCGACTGGGACGCCGTGGACCGGCAGTGCGCGGCGATGCTGTCGCGGCACCGCATTAACGCCACGCCGCCGCCCGACCTGCTGGCGCCCGAGCGGCGCGAGGACGGCACGTACGGTTTCACCGACGCGCAGGTGGCGGGCTTGAGAACGTTCGTCGATACGTACCACGTCAACGCCCTGCGTGTGGGGCGGCCGACGTCCGTCGTCAAGGATCCCGATAAAGAGAAGGACAAACTTCACGCGTGGCTGGCGGCGTTCGATCGCCTGGCGAAGCGCCTCGACCGGCCGCCCATCACGTTCTACACGTACCTGAAGGACGAGCCGAACGACGCGGAGGCGTACCGCTTCGTGAGGAGGTGGGGGCGGGCGGTCCGCGAGGCGGATTCGGTCGTCCAGGTGCTCGTGGTCGAGCAGACCTCGCCGCAGAAAGAGGCGTGGGGCGACCTGTACGGGGCCGTCGACATCTGGTGCGCCCTCTTCCCCCTCTTCAAGGCCGAGAGCGCGGCCGCGCGACAGGCGAAGGGCGAGACCGTGTGGACGTACACCGCGCTCTGCCAGCGGGACCCGACGCCGTGGTGGCACATCGACTTTCCGCTCCTGCATTACCGCGTCCCCGCGTGGATCGCCTGGCGGTATCGCATTCGCGGGCTCCTGTATTGGGGCGGCCTGTCGTTCTGGCGGCAGGTGGACGACCCGTGGACGCAGCCGGAGACCCTGGACCGCCGCGATCGCGGCAAAGGGCTCGTCTGGAACGGCGAGGGGAGCATCGTATATCCCGGGCGGGCGTGCGGGTACGAGGGCATCGCGCCGAGCCTGCGCCTGAAGGCCCTCCGCGACGCCGTCGAGGACTATGAGTACTTCTCGATCCTGGAGCGCGCGGGTCGGGCCGAGGAGGCCCAGGCCGTCGTCCGGCCCCTCGCCGCGTCGTGGGTCGAGTGGGAGAAGGACCCGGCGGCGTACGAGAAGGCCCGGCGGCACCTCGCGGAGATGATTGAGGCGGGGCGCAAACGGAAATGACGAATTCCGAATTGCGAATGACGAGGGAATGACCAATGGCGAATGGTGGTGACGGCATGACCGTGGGTCACTCGTCATTCAATCGTCATTCGGGCCTCGTCATTCGTCATTGTCCGCCTGCCCCATCTTCACCGAAGCCTGCGTCAACTTTTTGCGAACGATGTCCGCGCTGAGCCCATCGAACAGCACCGTTGTCCGCCGGTGACCGAATGGCAGGGCCGCGGTTCCCTGCCCGGTGGTCGGCAGGGCGACGGGTTTGCCGAAGACGTCGGTGGCGCGGACGCGACCGGCGTCGGCCTTTACGATGAGGCGGCCGGGTTTTCCGACGGCGTGCCAGAGGGTGACGACCGCGCCTTCGCCCGTCTCGCCGACGCACGCGCGGAGGTCCTTCTCGCCCGCGACGCCGTCCAGTGGCTCTACCGGGACGAACTCGGGCGCGGCCTCGGGCGTGCGGCGAAGGAGGACCACGTCCTGCCCCGTCTCGCCGAGCCGCCGGAGGACGCCGGCGTCCACCCCGCCCGCCATCCGCAGCGTCTCGTAGGCCCGGACGATTTCCAGGATGCCGGGCGTCAGCGGGTGAGCGTCCAACTGGCGGAAACTCGTCTGGAGCGAAATCGGCGCATCCTGCGCCAGCGACCGGGCCATCAGGTACTCGATCTCGTCCAACTGGAGCCCTTCAAAATCCTTGCTCCTCGGCCAGATGCCGAACCAGCCGAGTTCGCTGGGCACGCGGTCCTCGCGGCACTTGAGGAGGTAGGCGACGGATTTATCGATGTGGTCGCGGACGGTCGGCACCGTTTTCCACGTGCCGCCGGCGATGAGCCGGCCGCGGATCGTATGCGGATACGTGTCCACCGTCCCGCTCCGCGTGAACGAGTGCCACAGCGGGTGCGTCATGATGGTGCCCATGTGGACGAGCGGCCGTTTCGTGAACTGTTCCATGGCGACGGCCTGAAATTTCGAGACGTAGTGATGGAACCGCCGGCGGTCGACGTCCTCGCCGCCGTCGAAGTAGACCATGTCGAAGCCGCACGTGTTGAAGATGCGGGCCAGGCGGCCGGTGGCCTCGCGCAACAGGTCCGTCTCCTGGTCGATGATGTACCCGTTGATGCAGCCGTCGACGCCGTAGTGGCGGCAGGTGGCGCCGGCGGCATGGGCGGCGGGCCTGGTGCCCCACGCGCCGCGCGTGCAGCCGAGGAACGTGTTCCACTTGCCCTCGGGGCCGATGGAGGCGTACCGGACGATCTCGTCGTCGATGACGACCTCCCGGTGCTTGGCCACGCCGCCCTCCCAGGTCTTCCGCGAGGCGACGGGGCTGCCCGGCCACTCGCGGAGGTCCGTCCGCGTCCGGATGGCGGTGGCCTTCGCGTCGACGGCGGCGGCAAGCGTCGCCGCCCGGTCCACCCAGAACCGCCGGTCGGGCACGGGCGTGACGTAGGCGTCGGTCTTGGAGATCTTCGACGCATAACAATGCATGCCCACGAGGACGTCCGCCTCGTGCAGCCGCGCGACGGTCCGCCGCAGCGAGTCGGCGCCGTCCGGGTAGGCATTCGTGCGGAAGGTGTAGTGGCCGACGTCCTTGCACCAGGAGTGCGAGAGCATCATCACCTGCCGCAGGCCGCTCCGCCGGCAGAGGTCGAGGACGCGGTCGACGTCCGCCTCGCCGAACCGGAGGAACCAGTACGACCGGCGGGCCAGGGGGAGGTCCTTCGACGGCGTGCCGTCGGGGGCGGCGTTGGTCGGCAGGTCGCACGCCTGCGCGAGCGCGGCGAGCGTGGCGTCCAGGCGGTCGATGGGGGCGACCACGAGCGCCGCCCCCGCGCCTTCGAGCCGCGGGCCGGGGGCGTCCTGGCTCCGGACGGTCAACTCGGCGGCCTTGCCGCGGCGGCGGGCCCGGCCGTGGGCCTGAAGATTGGTGGTCATAAGGCAGACGCCGGTTGTACCGTCCCAGCCGCCCGAGAGGCGCGGGCCCACGTGCTCGGAAACGCAAGTCGCGAGGCGCGCCAGGACCACCTCCGTCGGCCGGGGACCCGTGACCTCGTCGATCCGCCATGCCGCCCATCCAGGCCGCATCTCCACGCGGTAGACGAGGCGCGTCTCGACGCCGGCGAAGCCGATCGAGAGGCGCTCTCCGTCCATCGCGGCGGCGTCGGCCTGGTACCATTTGCCGTCAACCTTGACGGCGGCGAAGGCGGGGCGGGGCGATGCGGCCAGGCAATCGCGGTCGGCCGTCTTGTCGCGAAGCGACCGCCAGACGGCGTCCTGGCCTAGCCGTGCGCGGAAACGGTCGTTCTCGAAGACGATCTCGCCTTCGCCCGTGACGGACCGCGCGGGGCCGAGCACGGCGAGCGCAGCGAACAGGACGGCGATTCGGCCGGCACGTCGCATCGGGCAATTCCTTTCCTTCATACGTCAACAACGAGAGTCCTCGACTCGGGCCTTCGGCCCTCGCTCGGAATGACATCGTGGTCCGATGCCACCAGGTGGCCTTCCTCACGCCGGCCGGTCGGCACCGAATCGCTTGCGAAAACGCGGGCCGGTGCGTACCTTATAGTGGAGACGGACCGGGGCGGTGTCAAGAGGAATAGACGAGGGCCGGAGGACGACATGACACGTGTCGCAATTCTCGCAGGGCTGGTGGGGGTGCTGTGGGCCGTCGCCGGGCACCCGGCGGCCGAGGCCGGCAAGGCGCCGCCGAAGGTGACCGACGAGGCCGTCCGCAAGGCCATCCAGGGGGGCATCGACTACCTCATCAAGAAGCAGAACGGCGACGGCCTGTGGGAGGAGAAGACGTATCACCATGCGAACGAGGCGTGCGGGCACTCCGAACTCGCCCTGCTGACGCTCATCTACACCGGCGAGCACCCGAACCGCGAGTACGTCTCGAAGGCGCTGAACGTGGTGGCCCAGCGGCCGATCACGTTCACCTACGCCGTCGCGATGCGCGTGATGGCGCTGGCGCACGTCCAGAACCAACTCGTCGAACGGAAACGCGACCTCATCCGCCAGGCGCTGAAGCGCGACGTCCGGTGGCTGGTGGCCAGCCAGGGCCGCCACGGGGGATGGGGGTACACGGCGGTCCGGGGCGGCAAGCCGAGCACCCGGTACGAGGACTTCTCCGTGACGCAACTCGTAGTGCTGGCGCTGCGGGAGGCCGCGGTGGCGGGCGTCGAGATCCCCCGCGCCACCTGGCAGCGCGTCCAGAACCGGTACTTCGGGGTGCAGCACCGCGACGGGTCGTGGAGTTATATCGACCTGAACGACGCCGAGGGGTACGGGTCGATGACGGCGGCGGGCCTGGCGACCCTGTTCATCACCCTGGACAACCTCGACGCCGCCAGCGGATGCCCGTGCCGGGGCGGGCGGTCCGGCCGGCACAACCCGGAGATCGACCGCCGCATCGACGCCGCCCTCGCGTGGCTCGAAAAGCACTTTCACGCCACGAAGAACCCGAACGGCAAGGGCCGGCGCGAAAAACGCGTCCACTACTGGCAGTACAGCGTGGAACGCGTCGGCATGGCCGCCGGGTACAAGTACTTCGGCGGTCACGACTGGTTCAAGGAGATCGCCGGCCACCTCATCGGCAGCCAGAACAAGGACGGGTCCTGGAACGGGCATTACGGCAAACTGGTCTCCACGTGTTTCTCGGTCATGTTCCTGTACAAGGGGCGCGGGCCGATCCTGTTCAACAAACTCGAGTTCGAGGGCAAGTGGAACAGCCATCGCCGCGATATCTACAACCTCGTCTCGTACATCTCGCGCACCAAGGAGCAGTTGTGCCACTGGCAGGTCGTCAACCTGAAAGCCCCCCTGGAGGAACTGCACGACGCCCCCGTCCTGTTCATCACGCCGGAATCCGTCCCGGAGTTCAGCGACGCGCACAAGCAGAAACTCCGCCGGTTCACCGACACGGGCGGCACGATCCTGCTGGAGGCCTCGTGCGGAAACCCGAAGGTCAAGGCGTGGGCCGCCGGGTTCATCGACGAGATCTGGCCGGAGTGGGACCTGAAGCCCCTGGGGCCGGAGCATCCGGTGTATGTAGACCCGTACCCGCTGCGGAAGCGGCCGGAGATCCTGGGCGTCGACGACGGCGTCCGCACGTTCCTCTTCTACGCGCCGGACGACATCTCGTGTCCGTGGCACCTGAAGGCGTTGGCAGGACGGCTGTACCTCTTCAACTGGGGCATCAACCTGGTGGCCCACGCGACCGACAGCGCGCCCCTGCGGGCGAAACTCGCCGAACGGCTGCCCCGGCCCGACAAACGATACGAGTCGCAGACCGTGCGGGCGGGGGCCACGAAACGCGTCCGCCTGGCGCGCGTCCGGCACGCCGGCAACTGGAACGTCGGGGCCAACTACGCGCCGCTCAAGGGGCTGGCGGCCTACCTGAAACAGAAGGCCGACCTGACCCTGGAGCCCCGGGACGGCGTGGCCCCGGCCGACCTCGACGGGTTCGACGTGGCGTACGTGACGGGCAGCGAGGCGGCCGCGTTCCGGCCGGCGGACCTCGAGGCCCTGGCTGCGTTCGCGAAGCAGGGCGGATGGCTGTGGTTCGAGGCCGCCACCGGCTCCGTCGCGTTCACCAAGTCCTTCCGCAAGGCGGCGGCGGAGGCGGGCTGGCGGGTGACGCGGCTCGCCGGCGGGCACCCGATGGTCAGCGGCAAGATGGGCGGGCCGAAAGGGTTCGACCTGGCGAAGAACGTCCAGTTCCGGCAGGCCCTGAAGGTGATCCGCACTGGCCGGGCGCATGCCGATGTCCATGGCATGTACATGGATAACCGGTTGGTGGGCATCTTCTCGCCGATCGACGTCGTCTTCTCGAGCACCCCGTACGAGGCGTGCGGGTGCCAGGGCTACGCCACCCCCGACGCCAGGGCCGTGGCAACGAACATCCTGCTGTACGCGGCGAGCGAGCGGCCGGAGCGGTAGCGGTCTGATGCGCGTTTCCGGGCGGCGGGTTGCCCGACCCGCCGCGCGCCAGGCTGCATGGCGCCGCCGCAAGGTTGTCACCCGGAGCGAAGCGAAGACTCTCGCCGCGCGAACAGCAAAGAGGCGATAACCAAGGCGAGATTCTTCGACCCGCAAGCGGGCCTCAGAATGACAACGCGAAGCCCATCCCCGGGATCGCACTGCAGTGCCAGCCCTCCGGTGGGCGGGGTCACTTTCCCCTGCCGTCCCGGGCCTCTTTCGCGCCCTTCGCCAGCGCCTTGGCGACGAGCGGATTCCACAAGGCGTAGCCCTTGCGGTTCATGTGGAGCATGTCCTTCAGGAAGATATCGCGGCGGGGCCGGCCGTCCTCGTCGAGCATGGGCGAGGCGATGTTGATGAACGTCAGGCGCGGGTCCGTTTCGGCATACTCGGCGATGATGCGATTGGCCCGGGCCATGTCCGGCCACATCGATTCCCGCCGCGGGCTCGGCTTGATCGCGATGAAATGGATCCATACCTTCGGCAGGACCTTCCGCACCGTCGCGACGAACTCCTTGAAATCCTCCAGGATCTGCTGGCCGCGCTTGCCGCCCGCCACGTCGTTGTCTCCGGCGTAGAAGACGATCTGCGACGGTTTGTAGCGCAGGATGAGGCGGTCGGCCCAATGGATCTGGTCGGAGATGTGGCTGCCGCCGATGCCGCGCTTCAGGGCCCCGTGCCGCTTGAACGTCTTCTCCAGGTCCGGCCACCTGCGGATGGAACTGCTGCCGGCGAAGACGACGCCGCCCTCGGCCGGGGGGTGCTCGGCATCGCGCTTCTCGTACGCCTCCACCTGCTTCGTCCACCGTTCGGGCGGCGGGTCGGCGGGTTTTTCGGCAGCGGCGGCGACGGCGACAGCGGCGGCGAGGAGGACGGCCAGTGTGAGCAGGAGTCGGCGCGTGAGACGCAGGGGGCGCATGCGGTGCTCCTTGCAAGGGCGTGCTTCCATCCGGTTTGAACCGGCCTCCGCGTAAGCGGTGTCGCGCGAAGGCGCCCGCGCCGGGATTGATGTTGACGCTCCGCCGGTGCGGTGGCAGAATGACCGGTCCGGTTTGGCGCCGGAGGGCCCGGAGGCTCCGCGCCGGCGCCGCAACACGAAGGAGATGAGCGTGGCTGAATTCCATCACGTCGGCGTGCCCGTGGACGAGCCCCAGCCGGGCGAGACCTTCCTCGAGGACGCCAAGGTCCACATCACGGACGGCGCCTCGCACCCGTACCACTTCGAGTACCTGCGGTTCGAGGCCGACAGTCCGCTTCCCGAACGGATGCAGAAGCATCCGCACGTGGCGTACATGGTGGCGGATCTCGACGCCGCCCTCGACGGCGAGAGCGTCCTCCTGGAACCGTTCGAACCGTTCGAGGGCCGGCGCTGCGCCTTCATCGTCAAGGACGGCGTCGTGCTGGAACTGATGCAGAACCTGTGACCGCCGCCCGCCCGTCGCCGGGCCGCACCGAGTGCATCCGTCTCCCATGAAAGGCAGCCGCCGATGGCCATGAAGAAGTTCATCAACGATCCGGACAATCTCGTCAGCGAACTGCTGGAAGGCTACGCCCTGGCCTACCCGGACAAGATCCGGCTGACCGACAACGGCCTGGTGGTCCGGGCCCAGCCGAAGCCGGAAGGCAAGGTGGCCATGGTGACCCTGGGCGGCAGCGGGCACGAGCCGGCGCTGAGCGGCTTCGTGGGCGAGGGCATGCTCGACGTCAGCGTGCCGGGCGAGGTCTTCGCCGCCCCGGGTGCGCCGGCGTGCCTCGAGGCCCTGAAATGCGCCGACCGCGGCGCCGGCGTCCTGTTCGTCGTTCTCAACCACGCCGGCGACGTCATGGCCGCCAACATGACCATGCAGATGGTGGAGAAGGAGGGGCTGAACGTCCGGCAGGTCCTGACGCACGAGGACATCGCCGGCGGCCCGCGGTCCGAACCGGAGAACCGTCGCGGCCTGGTCGGGTGCATCCCGTTGATGAAGATCGCGGGCGCCGCGTGCGAGGCCGGCAAGAGCCTGGACGAGGTCCTCGCCCTGGCCGAGGCGTACGAGCGGAACATGGCTACCCTGGCCGTCGCCCTCACCAGCGCCAGCCATCCCGCCACCGGCGAGGCGATGTTCGAACTCGCCGACGACGAGATGGAAATCGGCATGGGCCAGCACGGCGAGGCCGGCACCGGCCGCATGCAACTCAAGTCCGCCGACGAAACCGCCGAGGCGATGCTTGGCCGGTTGCTCGGCGACCTGGGCGTCGAGAAGGGCGAGAAGGTCTTCGTCCTCCTCAACGGCGCCGGCGCCACCACGCTGATGGAACTGTTCATCGTCTACCGCCGCGTGCACCAGGTGTGCGAGGCGCGGGGCATCGAGGTCGCCCGCGGCCGCATCGGCGAGTTCCTGACGGTCCAGGAGATGGCCGGCTTCCAGATGCACGTGGCCCGCGTGACCGACGAGATGGTCGACCTGCTCGACGGCCCGTGCGACACACCGTTCTGGACGGTGCGGTAGGGCGACACGCCGGATGCTTTGTCGCGGCGGGTCTCCCCACCCGCCGCGACAAGAGAACGTGATGCCGGGCGGTGGGGACGGCGACCCACCGCGCACCAACGTGCGAGACGTCAGAACCATGCCCGACACGGTCGGATACGACGAGATGGTCCACATGCTTCGCGGCGCCGCCGAGAAGGTGACGACGCACCACGAGCACCTCTCGAAACTCGACGCCGCCATCGGCGACGGCGACCACGGCACGGCGATGCGCAAGGCCATGTCGCTGCTGGCCCGGGCGGTGGCCGGCCACCGGGCCCGCGACATGGGCAGTGTCCTCGGCGAGGTGGCCTGGGCCGTCCTGGGCGCCGGCGGCGGGTCGACGGGCCCGCTGTTCGGCACGTTCTTCATGGGCATGGCCGAGGCCACCAGCGACAAGGCCTCGCTGGACGCGCCGGCCCTGGCAGGCGTGTTCGAGAACGCCCTTGCCTCCGTCCGCAAGCAGACCAAGGCCGCGCCGGGCGACAAGACGATGCTCGACGCCCTCATCCCGGCCGTCGAGACGATGCGGGCCTCGGCGGACGCCGGCAAGCCGCCCGCCGCCGCCCTCGCCGACGCCGCCGACGCCGCCGAGCGGGGGGCCGAGGCCACCACCGACATGCAGGCCCGTTTCGGCCGGGCCCGGAACCTGGGCGAGCGGAGCAAGGGTACGCCGGACCCGGGGGCCACGTCGGTCGCCCTGATGTTCCGCGGGTTCGCCGACGGACTTGCGTCCGAAGAAACGGGATAGAATGTCATTCTGAGGTCCGCTTGCGGGCCGAAGAATCTCGCCGTGCGAAAGGCGACAAGGCGAGATTCTTCGTCGCGGCTCCGCCGCTGCTCAGAATGACAACCGTGAACGTTCCCAACAGGGCGGTCCGGTTGCCCAATGCCGGGGTCGCTCGCTCGTATTTAATATGCACGTAAGGAGATACGCCGCATGCCTTCCAAAGAGGAACTGAAGAGCCAGAAGGATTTCCACCTCGACACGCCGATGGACTCGGCGGGGTACTACCTGCGCGGGTCGGGCCACCTGGACTGGGGCGTAAAAAACCGCCTCGCCCGCATCTTCAACCCCGACTCCGGCAACGCCGTCATGCTGGCGTTCGACCACGGGTACCTGATGGGCCCGACGACGGGCCTGGAGCGGCTGGACCTGAACATCCAGCCCCTCCTGCCGCAGGTCGACTGCCTCATGTGCACGCGCGGGGCGCTGCGGACCTGCATCCCGCCGCAGACGAACAAGCCGGTGTGCCTGCGCGTCAGCGCCGGCGCCACCGTCCTGAAAGACGACATGAGCGACGAGTGCGTGGGCGTGGACATCGAGGATGCCGTCCGCCTGAACGCCGCCGCCATGGCCGTCCAGTGCTACGTGGGCGGGGCGCGGGAGCGGCAGACGCTGGAGAACCTCTCCCGCGTCGTCAACGCGGGGAACCGAATGGGCGTGGCGACGCTGGGCGTGACGGCGGTCGGCAAGGAGATGGCCCGCGACGCGCGGTACCTGGGCCTGGCCAGCCGCGTGCTGGCCGAACTCGGCGCCCATTTCGTCAAGACCTACTTCTGCGAGGAAGGGTTTGAAGAGGTGGTGGCGGGGTGCCCGGTGCCCATCGTCATCGCGGGCGGGAAAAAGATTCCCGAGCAGGATGCCCTCGCTATGGCGTGGCGGGCGATCGACCAGGGCGCCCGCGGCGTGGACATGGGCCGCAACATCTTCGCTGCCGAGAATCCGGTGGCGATGGGCCGGGCCGTCCGGGCCGTCGTCCACGAGGGCGCAAGCGCCGACGACGCGCATGCGATGTACCAGGACTTGAAAAGCGACGCCGCCAAGGCATAACCTTCCAGTGTCCCGCGGGGCGGGTCTCGCGGCCCGCGGCGGCGTAGGATGTCATTTGGAGCGAGCGCAGCGAGTCGAGGAATCTCGTTGTCGGGCTTAACGCCAGATTCCCGCGCGGTGGGCAAGACTGCCCACCGCGCCGAAGCCAGGCGAGCCGTCAGAAAGGAGTGCACAGAGATGCCGAAGATGAACCGACGCCAATGGTTGGCCGGCACCGCCGCCGCGGGCATCGTCGCGGCCGGCGCCGGATGCGAGGGCATGAAACGAAAGGGCGATATGCCTGCCGTGAAAAATGAGAACTTCTACAAGGCCGACGGCACGTTCGACCCGGACGCCGCCAAGCAGGCGTACTTCGACCTGATGGCCGCTCACGGCTATCCGCAGTACGAGAGCCTGCAGGAGCAACTCTGGGTCCTCGACTTCGGCCTCGGCCGGTTCGCCGACGTCGGCATGGGCGGCGTGTTCTGGATCAACGAGTGGGACGAGCAGGGCCAGTACGGGTACCTCGGCCACGAGATCTACCTGCTGCCCGGCCAGATGATTCCCGAACACTGGCACGTGAAGCACGAGGCCATCCTGCCTAAGATCGAGGGCTGGATGTGCCGCTACGGCCAGACGATCCTGTTCGGCGAGGGCGACGCGTCGCCGGAGGCCAAGAAGATTATTCCCGCCAGCGAGTGGGAACACACGACCGTCCGCCACATGCAGCGCGTGAACAGGGGCGAGGTCGGGAAACTCAACCGGCCGCTCGCCCGCCATTCCCAGGTGGGCGGCCCCGACGGCGCCATCGTTACCGAGTACGCCTCGTACCACTCGATGGACGCCCTGAAGTTCACGAACCCGAACGTCACGCTCTAACACACCGTCGCCCGGAATTCCGCGCGGCGGGTCTCCGAACCCGCCGCCCAAGCGGAATCGTGATGTCACGCCGCGAGACGCTCGCGTGACGGGGGTTTCCGGATGCACCCACGCCGTTCACCCTCACCCCATCCCTCTCCCGTCAAGGGACAGGGGGAAAGGCGCCATGCGCGGCGGTTCTCCGCAACCGCCGCGCTGCTTTTTGCCTTCGCGTGCGCGCTGTTCCTCGTCGGCGTCTTGGGCACGGCGGCCGCGGCGCAGGACGACCTCCTCGCCGACGCCCGCCACGCCATGGCCCGGGCGACGGACTTCTTCACGGCCATCTCCACGGGTGGCGGATGGGTGGGTATTTACAGCAAGGACCTCTCCAAGCGCTACGGCGAGGCCGTCTACGAGAAGGCCCGGCCGAACGAAATCTGGGTCCAGCCGCCCGGGACGCCGACCGTCGGCAAGACGCTCCTCCGTGCCTGGCGCGTGACGGGCGAGAAGCGGTACCTCGCGGCCGCACGCAACGCCGGCCGCGCCCTCGTCTGGGGGCAGCGGACGGTCGGCGGCTGGGACCACCGGGTCGACGTCTCGCACCTGATGCCCGGCGCCTCCATGCCCGACCGCCGCGAGGGGCGGTGTACCCTGGACGACGACATCACACAGGGGGCGATCGATTTCCTGATGGACCTCGACCGCACGCTGGACGAGCCGTGGCTCGACGACGGCGTGCGGCTGGGCCTTGCGTACCTGCTGGAGGCCCAGTTTCCGAGCGGCGGATGGCCGCAGTGGTATCCGCTCCGCGGAGGGTATCACGACTATTACACGTTCAACGATAACACGATTAACGATTGCATCCGCGTGCTGCTCGACGCGCACCGTCAGTACGGCCGGGCGGAGTATCTGGAGGCGGCGAAGCGCGGCGGAGACTTCATCATCGCCTCCCAACTGGATGGGCCCCAGGCCGGATGGGCCCAGCAGTACGCCCACGACCTGAAGCCCGCGTGGGCCCGCGCGTTCGAGCCGCCCGGCGTGTGCAGCGCCGTCACCGCCCGCAACATCCGCACGCTCCTCGACCTGGCCGTCTACACGCGCGACGCGAAGTACCTGGAACCGATCCCGGCGGCGCTCGCGTGGCTGGGCCGATCGGAACTGACGAAGGGCACGTGGGCGCGGCTCTACGAACTCGGTACGAACCGGCCGATCTACGGCGACCGCGACCGTAAGATCCATTACACGCTGGAGGAGATCAGCAAGGAACGCCGCACCGGTTACTCGTGGCAGGGCGATTACGGTGTGGCGCGCGCCCGTCGGCTCTACGAGCAGGTCCGCGAGATCGGCCTCGACGCGTGGGCCGACCGGCAGGAGGCCGCCCACACACGGACACCGTCGCGGGCGTCGCTGGCGAAGCGGGCGCCGTCGCTGGCCCCGCGTGCCCGACGGGCGATCGAGGCGCTCGACGAGAAGGGCCGGTGGATCGACGACGACGGCCGCATCCGCTGCGAGACGTTCGTGCGGAACATGCGGGCGCTGTGCGATTACGCCGAGGCGGCCGAGGCGGGGCGGGAGACGCAGCAACGATAGGGAACGAGCGCTGTCATTCTGAGCGCAGCGAAGAATCTCGCCGTGCGAACGGCTGTCACGGCGACCACCAAGGCGAGATGTTTCGTCGTCGCGGTGAACCGCGCCCCCTCAGAATGACAACGTGTGTCGCATACGTGCAGACCGGTTGTTGCTCCGGCCTGCCATTCCGCGTAGCATGTCCGCAAACCCCAACCGTCCCACGAAAGGAACAGGCGATGGCGAAGCGACACGATGCATCCTCGGCCGGCGTGAGCCGGCGCGGACTCCTCAAAGGCATGGCGGGCAGTGCGGCGATGGCCGCCGTCGGCGCCGCCGCGGGCGGACCGCTTGCCGGTCACGCACGCGGCGCCGAACGCAAAGGCCGCATCCGACAGTCCGTCTCCCGCTGGTGTTTCGGCAAGATCCCCATGGAGGCGTTCTGCAAGGCCTGCCGCGATATGGGCATCGGCGGCATCGACCTGGTGGGGCCGAAGGACTGGCCCGTCATGAAGAAGTACGGCCTCGTCGGCACGTGCACGCCCGGCGGCACGGGCATCAACAAGGGCCTGAACGACCGGGCGAACCACGAGCGCGCCATCCCCCGCATCCGCAAGGCCATCGAGGACACCGCCGACGCCGGTTTCCCGAACGTCATCGTCATGGCCGGCAACCGCAAGGGCATCGACGACGAGGAGGGCCGGAAGAACTGCGTCGACGCCCTGAAGCAGGTCGTCGGCCTGGCCGAAAAGAAGGGCGTGACGCTGGTCATGGAACTCTTGAACTCGAAGGTCAACCACCCCGGTTACCAGGGCGACCGCACGAAGTGGGTCGTCGACGTGGTCAAGCGGGTGGGCAGCCCGCGGTTCAAGGCCCTCTATGATATCTATCACATGCAGATTATGGAGGGGGATATCATCCGAACCATCCGAGACAACATCGAGCACATCGGCCACTTCCATACGGGCGGCAACCCCGGCCGGCACGAGATCGACGAGACGCAGGAATTGTATTACCCGGCCATCATGCGGGCCATCGCCGAGACGGGCTTCAAGGGGTGGGTGGCCCACGAGTTCGTCCCCAGCCGCAAGCCGCCGCTGGACAGCCTCCGGCAGGCGGTCGAGATCTGCGACGTGTAGGACTGCAAGGGGCATAGGGATATAGGGGCATAGGACGAAAGGGACGAAGGGAGGCTCGTATGCGGCATGCCGTCGCGTTGGTTCTGCTTGGCGTTCTCGCGTGTACCGTCGTCGGCGGAGAGGAGGGCCAGGCCGTCCTCCGTCCCGCCATCGACGGCGACTGGTGGCCGGTGGCGGGCGACCCCGACCTCGGCAAGTGGACCAGCCCCGGCCAGCAGCCCGTCGACTTCGGCGTCTGGCAGGCCCGCGACGGCACCTGGCAACTCTGGTCCTGCATCCGCAATACGAAATGCGGCGGCCACACGCGGCTGTTCTACCGCTGGGAGGGCAAGCGCCTCACCGCGCCCGACTGGAAACCCATGGGCATCGCCATGACGGCCGACCCCGACCTCGGCGAAAGCCTCGGCGGCCTCCAGGCCCCCCACGTCATCCGCGATCGCGGCAAGTACCTCATGTTCTACGGCGACTGGGGGCACATCTGCCTCGCCGAAAGCGACGACGGCAAGACGTTCACGCGCGTCCTCGGCTCGGGCGGCCGGCCCCAACTCTTCAGCGGCCCGTACGACAACACCCGCGACGCCATGGTCATGAAGCACGACGGCACGTATTATTGCTACTACATGGGGCACAAGAAGGATGCGGCGATCCAGTCGGCCATCTTCTGCCGCACCTCGCGCGACCTCAAAACCTGGAGCGAGCCCGTGATGGTGTCCGGCGGGGGCTCGCCCGCCACCCAGGACCGCTGGTGGGGCGGCGACGCCGAGTGTCCCCACGTGGTCCGCCGGCACGGGGCGTTCTACCTCTTCCGCAACCAGCGGTACGGACCGAAGAATCTCAATACGCAGTATCGCTCGCAGGACCCGCTCGACTTCGGCGTCGATACGGACAAGTACATCGTGGGCACGCTGCCGGTGGCGGCGCCGGAGATCATCCGCCACGAGGGCCGCGATTACATTGCCGCCCTCCTGCCGTCGCTGAAGGGCATCCGCATCGCCCGGCTGAAGTGGGTGCCCGCCGGCAAGGAAGAGTAGGGCGGGTGCTGGCGCCACGCCGCCGGCGGAAGACGGTGGGTGCGGCGCCCCCCCTTACGTTCAGTTCCTGAGCGACTGAATCGGCGCCGGGATGCGGCCGCCGAATTTCACGAACGCCTCGCTCGCCCCGGCGCCCGGCACGTCCATCACCACGGCGGAGCCGAACAGGCCGCCGAACTCCACCGTTTCGCCCGGCTTGCCGCCCGGCACGGGAATGACGCGGACGGCGGTCGTCTTGTTGTTCACGACGCCGATGGCCACCTCGTCGGCAATGATGGCCGCCAGGGTGGCTGCCGGCGTGTCGCCGGGGACGGCGATCATGTCGAGGCCCACCGAGCAGACGCTCGTCATGGCTTCGAGTTTTTCGAGGGTCAGGTGCCCGTCGGCGACGGCCTTGGCCAGGGCGGCGTCCTCGCTCACGGGGATGAACGCCCCGCTCAGGCCGCCCACGCTGGAGGAGGCGAACGCGCCGCCTTTCTTGACGGCGTCGGTGAGCATGGCGACGGCGGCGGTGGAGCCCGGCGCGCCGATCCGCGCCAGGCCCAGCGTCCGGAGGATTTCGCCGACGCTGTCGCCCACCTCCGGGGTGGGGGCGAGCGACAGGTCCACGATGCCGAACGCCACGCCGAGTTCCTCGGCGACCTCGCGGCCGATGAGTTCGCCGACCCGCGTCACGCGGAAGCAGGTGATCTTGATCTCCTCGGCCAGGTCGCCGAGGGTCAGGTTCTCGCCCTCCAGTTCGATGCGGCGCCGGAGCGCGCTGCCCACCACGCCGGGCCCGGAGACGCCGATGTTGACGGTGGCCTCCGCCTCGCCGTCGCCCACGTAGGCCCCCGCCATGAACGGGTTGTCCTCCGGGATGTTGGCGAAGGTGACGAGTTTGGCGCAGCCGAAGCCGCGGGCGCCGGCCGTGGCGTCGGCGATCTCCTTCAGCACCTCGCCCATCCGGGCGACGGCGTCCATGTTGATGCCGGCCCGGTGGCTGGCCACGTTGATCGAGGCGCAGACGCGCTCGGTGCCGGCGAGGACCTCCGGCAGACTGGCCATGACGATTTCGTCGGCCGGGGTGATGCCCTTGTGCACGAGGGCCGAAAAGCCCCCCACCAGGTCCACGCCGCACTCGGCGGCCGCCTCGTCCAGCGTCCGCGCGACCGTCATCGCCGTGGCCTTGCCGTGCCCCGCCAGCAGGTGCGAGGCCGGCGAGATCGCCAGCCGCTTGTTGATCACCGGGATGCCGTACTTGCGCCCGATGCGGTCGCAGGCGCTGACGAGCCGGCCCGCGCACCGGACGATCTTGGCGCGCAGTTTCCGGCCGATCTGCTCCATGCTGGTGGCGGAGCAGTCGTCCACGTTCAGGGCGAGCGTGACGGTACGCACGTCGAGATGCTCGGCGTGGAGCATCTGGATCGTCGACAGGATTTCGTCAGTCCGTAACATGGGCGGATTGGTGCGGGATGGGGGTTCGCGTCAGCCGCAACTGGTTCGTCGCGACGAAGACGTTCTCGTGCTGGAGTTTGACGGTGAAGCCCTGCTCGCCGGCGAGTTCCTCCAGGTCGGCCTGCAACAGCGCCAGGTCCAGCCGCTGCGGCACCTCCAACTGGCTGATCATCGTGAAGTTGCCGTCCGAGCGGTTCCAGAACAAATCGGTAATGTTGATATCCTTCCCCGCCAGATACCCGCTGAACCGGGCGATGATGCCGGGCTTGTCCCTGCCGAAGGCCGTGATGACGAACCGCTCGATCGCCTGGCCGCCGCCGGACCGCTCCGCTTCCGCCCGGTAGGGGCGGGCCACCACCTGGAACGGCTCGGCGTGCGGGCCGCCCGCCGCCACCCGGGCCGCCAGGTCGGCCGGCTCGACGGGCTCCGGCAGGCTGACCACCATGAGCAGCGTAAAGTACCCGCCCACGACCGTCTGGCTGGCCGTGTCGATGTTCCCGCCCAGGTCCGACACCGTGCTGCTGACGGCCGAGACGATGCCGGGATGGTCGTCGGCCATGATGTTCAGGACGTA
>CAZNYC010000007.1:0-18672 GCA_964577175.1 uncultured Anaerolineales bacterium | reverse complement strand
TGCTGACGGCCGAGACGATGCCGGGATGGTCGTCGGCCATGATGTTCAGGACGTAGGCGTTGGGGAACTGGGTCTGCATGCGTCGGCCTCGGTCGCAGCCGCGGCACGCCTCGCGCCGCGGGAAGGACCCATTATACGGTGGTCGCCGACGGAACGCAATTGCCACGCCGCCGGCGCGGCGGCTTGCATTCCGGCGGGCCGGGGCGTAAGGTCGGGGACCTCGAACCGGTTGGCGTGGGCCAACGACCTGAGCGCGGCGGGTCTCCGCACCCGCCGCGCAGCAACCTGCGTCCGGGGAGTCACCGCCGTGTCCCGCTTCACCCGCCTGATGGCGATCACGTTCGGCGAGTCGTTCGCCACCATGCTCATCGAGCGGGGCATCTACTTCTTCGCGCACGAGCGGCTGCGGTTCGACGACATCGAGAACCTGGCCCTCGCGCTCGGTTTCGGCGGGGCGTACGTCGTCGGGGCCCTCACAAGCCACGCCCTCGCCCGGCGCCTGACGGAGAAGCGGGTCCTGCTGCTCGCCCTCGTGGCCCAGGCGGCCGCGTTTGTCGTCCTCTGCCTCCGCCACGGGCCGTACGCCGTGGCGATCACGAACGGCGTCATCGGGTACCTGGCGGGGACGAAGTGGCCGATTGTCGAAAGTTACGTCAGTGCCGGCCGCACGCCGCGCGACCAGGTCCGGACGGTGGGGCGGTTCAACCTGGCCTGGGCGGGGGCCATCCCGCCGTGCATGGCCGTCGCCGGCCCGCTCATCGCCTGGCGGCCGGAAGGACTCTTCCTGGCGGGCCTGGGGCTGACGGCCGTCAGCATGGTGCTCGCGACGGGCCTGGCGCGCCGGCCGGTCCATCTGCGGGAGGACCATCCCGAACGGCCGACGCCCGTCCAGATGCAGCGCCTGGCCGGCCTCCTGGCCGCCAGCCGGTGGTCGATGATCTCGTGTTACTCCCTCATCTGGATTCTGGCCGCCCTCTTGCCGGGCGTCTTTGCCGACCTCGGCGTCCCGGTGACCGTGGCGACGGCCCTGGCGGGGCTGCTGGACGTGTTCCGCCTGACGGCGTTCGCGGCCCTCCAGGTGTGGCACGGATGGCACAGCCGGGCGTGGCCGCTGGCCCTCGTGGTCGTCGGGCTGCCGGTCGGGTTCTTCCTGGCGATTTCGGCGGCGGGGCTGCCGATGGTGCTTGCGGGGGAACTGGTGTTCGGCCTCTCGGCCGGGATGACGTACGTCGGGTCGCTCTATTACGGGATGGTGGTGAAGAACGCGGCCGTGGAGGCGGGCGGGGCCCACGAGGGGCTGATCGGCGGCGGGTTCGCCCTCGGCCCGTGCCTCGGCCTCGTGGGACGGAAACTGGCGCCCGTCTTCGGCGGGGTGGTCGGTATGGCCGCCGCCGTCGGACCCCTGCTGGCCCTCTGTTCGGCCGGGACGGTGGCGGCGCTGCTGAAGGTCGTCCGCGCCGACGGGCGCGAGGGGGCGGACGAATCTGCGGAAGCGCCGAATCGCGGCACATAGGGCCGGGTGTGAGTAGGATGCATTTCGGGTGGGCCGTCCGCATCTGTCATCTCGACCGAGGCGGCGGCATCGCGGAAGCGAGGCCGGCGACGAGCGGAGAGATCTCGCCGTGCGGCGTTGCGGCGCAGCCGCTTTGGAGTGCGGTCCCCAGGGACCGCTTTGAGATGCGGCGCGTAAGCGAAGGCGGCGGCGAGGTGCCGCCCTCCGCCCCGCCAGGGGCGGCTGCGCGTAGCCCCGGACGCGAGGCCGGAAAACGGTGACGCCCGCGCGGGGGAGGAGCCCCGCCAGGGGCGACTGCGCGAGGGCACATGTCAGGCCGTGTGTCACGGGCGGCCAGCACGGATTGGCAAGCAATCCGTGGCACCTGATCCGCGAGAGGCCGCCGGAGTCCAAGAGGCCTTGAAGACCGCCGGTTTCTTGATATACTATCCCATTCTGCTGGAGCCGTAGGCGTACGGTGGGTGATTGCACCCACGCGGTCGGAGGAGAACGGTGGGTGCGGAGCACCCACCCTACAGGAGGCAAAACCGTGGCACAGACGCTCAGCGATATCGAAAAGGCCTACCTCAGCGGCCATGCCGAGGAGGCCGAGCAACTCCTTCAGCAGACCCCCGACGGCGAGACCGACACCGCCGCCTACCATTACCATCTGGGGATGGTCCGCGAGGTCCAGGGCCGATACGAAGACGCCCTCGACGCCTACGAGCGGGCCCTGCAACTGGAGCCGGCCCATCGCGGCACGCTGTTCCGCATGGCGTATCTGTACGACCTGCGGGGCCAGGAAGACCTGGCCATGGACTATTACAAGCAGTGCATCCAGCAGCCGCCCGTCCACGAGGGGGCCCTGGTGAACCTGGGCGTCCTGTACGAGGACGCCGGCCAGTACGACGAGGCCATCGAGTGCTACGAGCGGGTGCTGGCGGTGAACCCGAACCACGCGCGGGCTCGGCTGTTCCTCCGCGACGCCGAAGCCTCGCACACGATGTACTACGACGAGGAGCGCGAACGCCGGCGCGACAAACGGAACCAGGTGCTCGAGATCCCGGTCACGGATTTCGAACTCAGCGTCCGCAGCCGCAACTGCCTCAAGAAGATGAACATCCGGACGCTGGGCGAACTCATCCAGCACACGGAGCAGGAACTCCTCTCGTACAAGAACTTCGGCGAGACGAGTCTCCAGGAGATCAAGGAGATGCTCGCGTCCAAGGGCCTGTACCTCGGAATGGCCGTGGAGGACCAGGGCCAGCGGCAGGCCATGCCGCAGCCCGCGCCGGCCAGCCGGCCGGCCCCGGCGCGGTCCGGTGCCGAGGAGACGTCGCTGGAGGACGTCGAACTCAGCGCCCGCAGCCGGAAGGCCCTGGAGCGCCTCGGTCTGGAAACGGTCGGCGACCTCGCCAACCTGACCGAAGAGAAACTCCTGGCCTGTAAGAACTTCGGCGAGACGAGCCTGAACGAGGTCAAGCAGGTCCTCCGCCGATGCGGCCTGACGTTGAACGAATGAACCCCCCGCTGCTGGTTCACGCGTGCTGCGGCGAGTGCGCGGCGGCGATCCTGGAGCCGTTGCGGCAAAGGTCGCCGTTCACGCTCTTCTTCTACAACCCGAACGTCATGCCGCTTTTGGAGTTCCGCCGGCGGGCCAAGAGTCTCCAGGTCCTGGCCGACGCCGAAGGCCTCGACCTGCTCGTCGACCTGCGGTACGATCCCAAGGGCTGGCTCGGCCGCGTGCCGTGGGACCGGCCCGCGCGGTGCGAGGCGTGTTACCGTCTGCGGCTGGCCGAGACGGCCCGCGCCGCGGCGGACCGGGGTTTCGAGGCATTCACGACCACGCTGCTGGTGTCGATCCACCAGGACCACGAGGCGGTCCGGCGCCTCGGCGAGGAAGAGGGCGACGCCCGCGGCCTGAGGTTTCTTTACGAAGACTGGCGTCCACTGGCGGAGCGCGGCCCGCGCGAGGCGAAGCGGCGGAACCTCTACCGCCAGCAGTACTGCGGGTGCCTGTTCAGCGAACAGGAACGGTTCGGGCCGACCCGCCGGCACGTGTATCGCGGCGAGGGCGGCGGCGAGATCCTCCATCCGGAAAGGGACGCATGATCCCCCGTGGCCGGCGCCCGTCCGTCCCGCTTCGTCGATGCGTGCCTCATGCCTTCCTGGCGGCGGGCGTGGCCGTCCTCGCCTTCAGCGGCTGCGCGTGCGAACGGCCGCGACAGCCCTGGATGGCGGAGGACGTGCCCCGCATCCGTGTCAAGATCGGCAAGGACGCCCCGGCCGTCAGCGTGGCGGTCAATGGCCCGTGGCGGCTGGTGGGGGCCGACGACGACCTCGCCCACGGCGCCCGCCTCGACTGGACCGGCGTCCGGGCCGCAGGCGGCGGCCTGGCCGTCGGCGACATCGCCACCGTCAACGGTCCGGTGGAACTTCACGCCACCGGCGAGAACCTCGTGACGGTCGACGTGCCCGGCCGCGGACCGCGCCGCTATCGCGGGTCCCTGCGGCTGGAGCCGGTGGGCGGCCGCGTGCGGGTCGTCAACCTCGTCCCGATGGAGGCGTACCTGGCGGGCGTGGTGACCAAGGAAATGTACCGCACCTGGCACGCGGAGGCGCTGAAGGCCCAGGCGGTGGCCGCCCGGACGTACGCCCTTCGGCACCGGAACCGGCGCCGCCGCGACGGCTTCGACCTGTACGACACGACGATGAGCCAGGTTTACGGCGGGGTGGAGGCCGAGACGCCCAAGGCCTGGAAGGCCGTCCGTGCCACGGCCGGCATCGTGGCGACGTACGAGGCGGACGGCCGGCGGCTCCTGCTCCCTACGTACTACCATTCAACGTGCGGCGGCGACACGGCGCCCGCCGGGACGGTCTTCGGCGGCCGGACGCCGCCGCCCCTTCGCGGCGGCACGGGATGCACCTATTGCCGCGAGTCGTCCCGCTATCGCTGGAAGAGCCCCGTGGTGCTGACGAAGGCGGGGATCACGGCGGCCATCCGGCGAAACGGGTCCGGCGTGCTGCGGACCCTGGGCAACGTCGCTCGCATCGAGGTGGCCGAGCGGACCGGGGCGGGCGGACGGGCGAAGCGGATCCGCCTGGTCGATGAGACCGGCCGCCGCGTCCTCGTGCGGGCCTCCGACTGGCGCATCTGGGTCGGCGCCGCCAAGGTGCCCAGCACGTGGTTCTGGATCGAGGACCACGGCGACCGGATCGCGCTGGTGCGCGGGCGGGGCTTCGGTCACGGCGTGGGGATGTGCCAGTTCGGCGCCCAGTTCCTGGCGACGCACGGCCAGACGGGCGAGCAGATTCTGCGGTATTACTACCCCGGCGTGGACCTGCTTCGTGCGTATTGATCGCACATGTAGCCGCCGGAGTTTACTCGGCGCGCGCCGGTAGAGACGCGCCCTGCAAGCAGGGCGGCTAACTGTGGGCGGTGTCGTTTACATGGTGCCGCCGCGCTTGCGCGGCGCGTGCCGTTGATGGGCGCGAAGCGAGCACACGTCCCATGACCTCCCCCGTCACATGGCAACCGCTCGCCGGCGACGCGGCGGCCGGGCCGCGCGCGGGGCGACTCACCACGCCGCACGGGACCGTCGAGACGCCGGCGTTCATCCCCGTCGGGACGCGGGCGACGGTGCGCGGCGTCCTGCCCGACACGCTCGAGGCCGTGGGTGCCCAGATCGTCCTGGCGAACACGTATCACCTGATGCTCCGGCCGGGGGAGGCGGTCGTCCGGGACCTCGGCGGCCTGCACGCCGTCATGGGCTGGGACCGGCCCGTCCTGACCGACAGCGGCGGGTACCAGGTCTTCAGCCTGGCCGACCGCCGCGAGGTGACCGACGACGGCCTGACGTTCCGCAGCCACATCGACGGGGCGGAAGTGGCCCTGACGCCGGAATCGGCGGTAGCGGCCCAGAACGCGCTCGGGGCGGACGTCATCATGGCGCTGGACATCTGCCCGCCGTACCCGTGCCCGCGGCCGGAGGTGGTGGAGGCCGTCCGGCGGACCCTCGCCTGGGCGCCGCGATGCCTGGCGGCCCACGCCCGCGACGGCCAGGCCCTGTGGGGCATCGTCCAGGGTGGCGTCGAAGAGGACCTCCGCCGGCAGTGCGCCGAGGCCCTCGTGGCCATGGACTTCCCCGGCTACGCCGTCGGGGGCGTGAGCGTGGGGGAGGGGCACGCGAACCTGTGCCGCGTCCTCGACTGGACCGCGCCCCTCCTTCCGGCCGATAAACCCCGGTATCTGATGGGCGTGGGCGAACCGCGGGACGTCATCGCGGCCGTCGAGCGGGGGGTGGACCTCTTCGACTGCGTCCTGCCGACCCGCAACGGCCGCAACGCCTCGGCGTACACGGAAACGGGGATGATCCGGCTGCGGAACGAGCGGTTCAAGACGGACGCGCGGCCGATCGAGCCGGGATGCGACTGCCCGGCCTGCCGCGGCTGTTTCAATACCCTCTCCCCCGGCGGGAGAGGGCAGGGTGAGGGGGATCAGGCGCTTGGTTCACGGCATTCACCCTCACCTGCTACTCGGCGAAGCAGCGCTTCGCTGCGAAGCACGAGCCGTCCCTCTCCCATCGAGGGAGAGGGGGTGATGAAACAGCCCTTTAGCCGTGGGGCGATCCGGCACTTCTTCCAGGCGGGGGAGATGCTCGGGCCGATCCTGGTGAGCATCCACAACCTGCGGTTCTTCACGCGGCTGTTCGGGCGGCTGCGGGAGGCCGTCCGGACCGGCCGATTCCGCGACGAGGCCCAGGCCATCCTTGACAGATACGCCGGAACCGACTAAAAGTATGGCTCTTTGGACGGGTGCAGGTACGGATAGCGCGGCGGGTACAGAGCCCCGCCGCGCCAATAACCTGTCGCGCAGCCGTTTCGGAAAGGACGGAACCGTGAAAACCTACGCGATCGTGGCCGCCGACTCACAGGAAACGCCGGCCGAGCAGCAGGAGCAGCAGGGGCCCCCGTGCAGTTGGCAGACCCTGCTGCTGATGGGCGGGGTGTTTGTCATCTTCTACCTGCTGCTCATCCGGCCGCAGCAGAAGAAGCAGAAGGAGGCGGAGCGGCGCAAACAGGAGATGCTCGAAAACTTGGCCAGGAACGACCACGTGATGACCATCGGCGGTATCCACGGCGTGGTGACGAACGTGGGCGAGGACGAGATCACGATCCGCGTGGACGACAAGACCGACGCCCGCATGCGCGTCAGCCGCGACGCCATCAGCCGCGTCCTCGGCGAAGAGGACGAGGAACAGGAAGAGGAATCGAAATAGGCCGGCGCGCGGGGAACATGGCACAACGGTGCGATGCGCGGCGGGTACGGAGAGCCCCCGCGCTCCGGATCGTAGGCCGCGGCGTGCCGCGGCTTATCCCTCGCGGCGGGTACGGAACCCCCCCGCGCTCAAGACGCGAAACGTAGCCGCAATACCCTCTGCACGAATCGAGGCTGCAATGAGTCGATGGGTTTACTGGGTCAGTCTGATCGCCATCGCCGTCATCGTCGGGTTCCCGCTGTGGGGCGTCGTCTCGGATCCCCAGGCGGACCTGCGTGACCTCTTCCGCCTGGGCATCGACCTCCAGGGCGGAACGAGCCTGATCTACCAACTCCGTGCGCCGGAGGGCGGCGAGGCCCCCTCGGCCAAGGAGGCCAGGCGCGTCATCACCGGCCGCATCGATCCCCAGGGGACGCGCGGCTACACGGTGCGCCCCATCGGCGAGCACCGGTTGGAGATCGTCCTTCCCGGCCGCCGCACCCGCGTCCGGATCGAGACCGAACCGGTGGCCCTGGAGGATCTGGCCACAGCCGTCCAGAACGCCCGCGCCCGCGACGAGACGATGACCGTCGAGACCTTCGAGGAGCACCGCGAGACGCTGCTCTCGGGCACGCGGCTGGTCGTCCATCTGAAGCCGGCCCTCTGGGTCGACGACGTCCGGAACCGCGTGGCCGAGAAGGTCCGCCTTCTGGAATCCGACGAGCGCGTCCCTTACGCCATCGTGGGCCGGCAGCGCGAGGACCAGCGGTGGGAGCAGGTGGCCGCCTACGTCGCCGTCGCCCCGGATGACGAGGCGGCGCTTGAGCGCTGGCGGCGGCTGCTGACCGACGCCCTCGCCACGCAGCGCGACGTGACGCGCGTCAAAAGGCTGGTGGGGCAGGCGGGGTTCCTCGAATTCCGCATCATGGTCAATCGCCAGGAGGACCGCGACAAGGCGAACTTCGACCGCATCGTCCGCCGGAAGCAGGCCGGCCAGCCGCCCGGCGACCCGCGGTTCAAGTGGTATCCGCTCCGCCAGGACAAGGGGTGGACGTGGTACAAAGAGGGCCTGCTCGACGCCTGGAACTGGGTCTACGTGGTCGATGAGGAGGCCCGGACCGTCGAGGGCCTCGTCGACGTTGCCGACCGGCAGGACGTGAGCGGCCAGGACCTGGCCCAGGCCCGGCCGTCCACCCAGAACGGCGAGCCGATCGTCGTCTTCAGCCTCAAGGCGGAGGCCGGCGCCCGTATGGCCCGGCTGACGCGGCCGGAGATGAAGGGCCGGCACATGGCCATCCTCCTGGACGGCGTCATCCAGTCCGCCCCCGTCCTGAGGGCGACGCTGTCCTCCGGCGGCATCATCGAGGGGTACGACACCCTCCGCGAGCGGGACGAGGTCGTGACGGTCCTGAACTCCGGCCAACTGGCCGCCAGCCTCGGCGACCCCGTGACCGAGCGGACCGTCGGCCCGGAACTCGGGGCCGACAACATCCGGCGCGGGTTCCAGGCCAGCCTCATCGGCTTCGGGCTGGTCGTCGTGTTTATCCTCATCTACTACCGGTTTGCGGGCCTGGTGGCGGACTTCGCCCTCCTGCTGAACCTCGTGCTCATCGTCTGCATCATGTCGCTGGTGCGGCAGGCGTGGACGCTGCCGGGCATCGCGGGCCTGATCCTGTCGCTCTCGATGGCCATCGACGCCAACGTCCTCATCTTCGAGCGGCTGCGCGAGGAGAAGGGCAAGGAGGGCAGCCTCCCGTTTGCCCTGAAGCGGGCGTACCACAGTGCGTTCCGGACGATTCTGGACGCCAACATCACCACCCTCATCCCGGCGTTCGTCCTGCTGTACCCGGGCCTGGCGACCGAGGAGGTCAAGGGCTTCGCCGTCGTCATGATCATCGGCATCATGGTCAGCATGTTCACGGCCGTGGTGGTGACGCGGATGATCTTCGAGACGGGCATCCGCTGGGGCGTGGTGCGCGACATCGCCATGTTCCGCCTGTTCAGCCACCCGACCATCGACTGGATGAAGTTCGTCCGCCCGGCGGTCGTCGTCTCCGGCGCCGCCGCCGCCATCGGGGCCATGCTGTTCTTCGCGCGGGGCGACGAGAAGTACGACATCGAGTTCACGGGCGGCACGCAGGTTGAACTGGCCGTCAAGGTGCCCCAGGGACGGGAAGAGGTGCCCATCGATGAGGTCCGCGGCCGGGTGGTCGAAGCCCTCGGCCCCACCGCCACCGTGCAGGAACTGGAGTATGCGTACGAGCCCATCGGCGAGAAGACGGACCGGTTCCTCATCAGCGTGCCCGCCACCGGCGAGATCGGGGCCGACGAGGCGAAAGTCAAGGACGCCCTGGCCGTCGAGTTCGCCGACATGCGGCCGGACCTCGGCACGAGCAAGGCCACGGTGGAGGCGTCGCCGATTACCGAGGACGTGATCCGCCGGCGCATGCAGACCGAGGGCCGTCTGCCCGCCGCCGGTTCGCCCGGCGAAGCCGCCGACCCCGGCGAGGCCGGTACGGCCGGCGAGACGGAGGCCGAAACCGAAGCCGATGAACGCGAGACGCCCGCTCCACCGGCCGAGGAAGCCGAACCGGCGGTACCGACGGCCGATGAAGAACCCGCCGCCGAAGCGGCCGGCGAAGCGAGCCGCGAAGAAGCCGAACCGGCCGCGGAACAAGCCGGCGAGGAGGCGGTCGACACGCCGGCGGCCACCGGGGCGGGGGCGCCGGCGGTGCGGCACATCCCGCGAGCGTATCGGCGGTTCCTCGGCATGACGCGCATCCAGGCCGAGGTCATCCCGCCCCTGCCGGTCGGCGAGGTCCAGCGATGCATCGACGTCTTCCTTCGCGACCGGTACCCGGACATGGTGGGGACGCTGGTGGAGGTGCGCGGCACGGTGCCGGCCGAACGGTCAGGCGAATTCAAGGCGTTCGACCTCTGGGTCGAGCAGCCGTTCGACGCCAAGCGCGGCGCCCAGCCGACCCCCGCGTTCTGGTCCGAGATCGTCGAGCGGGCCCTCGGCACCGAGCAGACGTTCGCGTCCACGACGTCGTTCGAGCCGACGATGGCCTCCGAGGCGTGGGACAAGGCCGTCATGGCCATCCTCCTGTCGCTCGCGCTGATGATCGTCTATATCTGGGTCCGTTTCGCCCAGTTCGCCTCCGGGTTGGCGGCGGTGGTCGCCCTGGTGCACGACGTGGTGATCACCCTCGGCGCCGTGACGGTGGCCGCCCTCCTGGCCGATACGTTCCTGGGGGACGCGCTCCTGCTGGCGGACTTCAAGATCAACCTGCCCGTCGTCGGCGCGTTCCTGACCCTCGTCGGGTACTCGATCAACGACACCATCGTCGTGTTCGACCGCATCCGCGAGAACCGCGGCCGGCACGGCGAGATGTCCGTCTCGGTCGTCAACAGCAGCATCAACCAGGTCATCTCGCGGACCGTCTTGACGAGCACGACCACGTTCCTGGCGGTCATGGCCCTGTACGTCTTCGCGGGGCAGGCCTCCACGGTGCACGGCCTGGCGTTCGTGATGCTGTTCGGCACGCTGGTGGGCACGTATTCCTCGATCGCCATCGCCAGCCCCATCCTGGTCCTCCGCGAGTACCTGTTCCGCGTGTACGTGTGGGTGTACCCGATCGTGGGCGTGGGCCTGCTGGCCTACTACGCACTCCTCTGGAAGGCCCCGGACGCGTTTTTCGGCATGTGGATCGGCTGGGTGTGGGCGGTGCTCCAGTTGGCCTGGGTGGCCGTCACGTGGACCGCCGTCCGGGCCCGGGCGGAGGGCCGGACGTGGCCCCTGGCCGAGAAATCGACCGTCCTCGTCAAGGCGCTGGCGGCGGTGAGCCTGCTGGCGCCCGGCGCGGCCGTGGTGCTGGGCCTGCTGGCCACCCTCGCGCGGGTGGAGGCAAGGGCCGCCTGGGCCGGGCCCGCCGCCGTCGGCGCCATCGTCACGATCCCCGTGACGTGGATTCTCGTCCGCATGGGCTGGGGGAAGGCGGCGGAGAAAAGTTAATCGCACCGCCACCCGTCGCCCGATAATATGGGTTGGGAGAGGGTTCGCCCGAAACGCGGACTGCCGCGAGGATTCCGCATGGGGCCGCTGACCAAAATCATCCTGGTTCTCTTGCTGGTGGGCATGGCCGTGGGCGCCCTGTTCATCGCCAGCCGCGACTGGAGCGACCTCGGCACGTACCAGTCGCCCGGCCCGTCCGAGGTGACGCGGACCGGCGAGGGGCAGCGCGATTACAGCGACCCGCTGGCCATGTACCAGCGGTGGCGGGACCGCTTGGCCCGTGCCCGCGAGGAAGACGATGGCGCCCCCCGGCGGGCGCCCTCTCTGCCGCGACCGCCCGCGTCCTCTGACGACGACCCCTCCGGCACCGGCACGCCCGAGGCGAGCGCGGACGACACCGCCCCGGGGCCCGAGCCGGCCGACCGGATCGACCTGACCTCCACCTCCCGTGACGAGGGCACCATCGTGGCCGGCGGCACGGGCGACGAAGTCGCCGGCGCCGACCCGCCCGGTCCCGTCCTCCGGCCGGAAGGCGTGGAGGGCGAGGTCGTCCGGGTCCCCCTCCGCCGACGCCGCTCCCCCGAGCCCGACAACACGTACACCATCGCTTCCGGCGACACGCTCTACGACATCGCCGTCGAGAAGTACGGCGACCCGGCCTACGTCCGGACGATCCAGGAGGCGAACCCGGGGCTCGACCCGTCGCGCCTTCGCGTGGGCGACCGCATCGTCCTTCCCAAGCCGAAGGAGGAGGAAGCCCGCCGGGCCGAGGCGCCGAAGAAACCCCAGAAGGTGTACGTCGTCAAGAAGGGCGACACGCTGATCGCCATCGCCAGGAAGATGTATAACGATGCCGCAATGTATCCGCAGATCTACCAGGCCAACAAGGACATCCTCTCGTCCCTGAACGCCCGCCTGTACGTGGGCATGCGCCTGCGCCTGCCCGAGCCGGAGTAGCCCGCAGTGCCGGCGCTCCGTGGGAAGGCCCGAACGCGGTGGGTCTCCGTACCCACCGCGCTTGAGTGAGGCATGGCCTGCTGCACGGCGGGTGCAGAGATCCGCCGCGCTCAAGCCTTTTGCGGCATGGGGTGCTCCCACGTATCCGGTGAGCCGCCGACCGCAGGTCGGCGCTCGTTGCGTTTCCGGGCCGCGCCTTGCGTCCCCGCGAAGCGAACGGTACCCTCGCTCCCGGTGCGCCATGCCCCCCGACGCGAGCCAGCCCGCCCACGTCATCCATGTCGGCACGTCCGGCTGGTCGTACGACGACTGGCACGGCCCGTTCTACCCGGAGAAGGTGCCGGCACGCTTCGACCGCCTGGCGTACATGGCGCGGTTCTTCGACTGCGTGGAGGTGAACGCCTCGTTCTACCGGCCGCCGAGCCCGAAGGCCGCGGCCTCCTGGCTCCGCCGCACGCCGGAGGACTTCACGTTCGCCTTCAAACTCCACCAGCGGTTCACGCACGAGCGCCAGACGCCGTGGACGCCCGCGGAGCGCGACGCCTTCCGCCGGGGCATCGACCCCGTGCGCGACGCCGGGCGGCTGGGGGCGGTGCTCGTCCAGTTCCCGTGGTCGTTCCGCTGCAACGCGTCAGCGCGCGTGCACCTGGAGGCGATTCGTGGCGACTTCGGCAACCTGCCGCTCGTCGTCGAGGTCCGGCACGCGAGTTGGGCCGACGAGTCGGCCGTCGCGTTCCTCCGCGACCGCGGCCTGGGGTGGGCGAACATCGACCAGCCGCGAAGCCGCGGCGGCGTGCCCCCCACGAGCATCGTCACCTCGCCGGTCGGGTACGTCCGCCTGCACGGGCGGAATCGCGAGGCATGGTTCGACCCGAAGGCCGGCCGCGACGCCCGGTACGATTACCTGTACCGCGAGGACGAGTTGGAGGAATGGATCGACCGTATCCGCGACGTGGCCCGCCGGAGCGAAAAGACGTTCGTCTTTACGAACAACCATTATCGCGGCCAGGCGCCGGCGAACGCGCTGCAGATCCTGTCGCGCCTCGCCGGCCGGAAGGTGCCCGTCCCCTCGCCGCTCCTGCGGACGTACCCGTTCCTGGAACGCGTGGCGGAGGACGGCCTGCCGCCGGGGGAGCAGGGGACGCTGTTTTGATTTCGGATTGGCGTTGCTCGTTTACAGCGTTTTAAGTTCGGATAGGTGCGCGGCGGGTCTCCGCACCCCCCGCGCGCCAAACATGGAATGCTTTAAGCGCGGTGTTTACGGAGAACCACCGCGCTAGCCGCGATGCGAAGGGGAGCGCGCCTCGCCGGCGTCCGATCGCGCCTCGCCTGCCGCAACCTCCGCCGCCTCCACCCGCTCCAGGTCCGACACCACGAGCGAGACCGCTCCGAAATGGTCCTCTACGGTGCCGGTGACGCGGTACGGCCCGCGGTCGGCCAGGCGTCCGCCCAGCCGCTGGTACGCCTCCGGCAGGAGGACGCCCTCGACCGTGCCGGTCGGGTCCTCCAGGCTGATGAACTTGAGGAACTCGCCGGTCTTCGTCCGCGCCCGCCGTTCGGCGAAGAGGAGGCCGACGACCGTCACCTTCCCGCCGGCGCGGGCGGGGACGTCGCGGACAGGGCAGATGGGAGTACCCCTCTGCTTACGCAGCGGGCGCGATTCCGATTTCCGATTTGCGAAATCCGAAATCGCCAACGGGTGCGCCGTCGGCGTCATGCCGTTCAGCAGGCGGGCCTCCAGTTCCACCTTCCGGGCGAGCGAATAGTCGGCCAGGTCGGGGCAGGGCGGCGCCTCGGGCGGACCGGCGCCGGCGAGCAGCGGCCCGTCCGGTCGACCCCCGCCGCCGAGCGCATGGACCTGCCAGAGGGCCTGCGGCCGGTTCGCCGCCAGCGAGTCCATCGCCCCGGCGAGCGCGAGGTGCTCGGCCTCCTCCTTCGAGAGGCGGACCCGGGCCAGCAGGTCGGCCACGGAGCGGTACGGCCCGTCGGCCTCGCGGGCCTCGACGAGCGCCCGCATGGCCCGGACCGAGAGGCCCCGCACGTCCGCGAGGCCCAGCCGGACGGCGATGCGCGGAGAGAACGTTGCAGTGTTGTCATTCTGAGCGAGCGGAGCGAGCGAAGAATCTCGCCTTGCGCATGCCGAAAAGCAACGGCCGCGGCGAGATTCTTCGGCCCGCAAGCGGGCCTCAGAATGACATTCTGAACCGAGCCTTTCGCCGCTTTTTGCTGCTTCTCGTTCTCCGCCGTTCTCCGCGTTCTCTGCGCTCTCGGCGTGCTCTGCGTTAAAACCCGATCCGGGAAGAACCTCCGTCGCCGGTTCGATGCCCGAGGCGTTGACGTCCGGCCCGAGGACGGGGCACCCGCGGCGGCGGGCGTCCTCCAGGTACGTCCGCCGCTCGTAGTACCCGGCGTCGTTCGCCAGGACGGCGGCGGCGAACTCGGCCGGCCACCGGGCCCGCAGCACCACCGTCCGGTACGCGATTTCGCCATACGTGCACGCGTGGGCCTTGCAGTAGGCGTAGGCGGCGAACTGGGCCACGCGGTCCCACAGGGTCTCGGCGTCGGGGCGGCGGGCGCCGCGGGCCAGGCACCCCCGGACGAACCGCGTCCGCCACGCCGCCAGCGCCGCGTCCGACGCCCCCTTCGCCAGATCCTTCCGCAGGCGGTCGCCCTCGGCCAGGGTGAAACCGGCGGCCGCATGGGCCACGCGGATGACGTCCTCCTGGTACAGCATCACGCCGTAGGTGTCGCCGAGCACGTCGCGGAGGGCGGGGTGCAGATACTCGGCGGGCTCCAGGCCCCGCCGGCGGCGGATGAACCGCTCCTTCATCCCGCTGGAGGCCGGCCCCGGCCGGATGAGCGAGAGCCCCAGGATGACGTCCATCCGCCCCCGGGCGCGCATCTGCCGCAGCAGGTGCCGCATGCCCGGCGACTCGATCTGGAAACATCCAAGCGTATCGCCATTTGCGAGCAGGGTGCGGGCGCCCGCGTCGCCGTCGGAGATCGCCTGCGGGTCGAGGCGGACGCCGTGGTTCTTCTCGATCTGGGCCACGGCCGTCTCGATGATCGAGAGCGACCGCTGGGCCAGCAGGTCCATCTTCACCAGACCCAGCGCCTCGACGGCGTCGGCCTCCGGCTGGGTGATGACCACGCCCTTCGTGGCCGTCTGGAGCGGCAGGTAATCGGTCAGCGGGCGGTCGGCGATCACGAGACCGCCCACGTGCACGCTCAGGTGCCGGGGCAGGGCGTCGAGGGCGGCGGCGATCTCCAGGATCCGCGCGATGTCCTCCCGCCCCACCGGGAAGTCCCGCAGTTCCGGGAACGAGGCGACGGCGTCGCGGATGCCCGTGGCCGAATAGTACGGCAGCCGGCGGGAGAGGCGGTCCACCTCCTCGGGCGGCAGGCCGTGCGCCTTGGCCGTCTCGCGGAACGCGCTGCGGGCCTGGAACCGCTGGTGGGTCGAGATCATCGCCACCCGCCCGGCGCCGTAGGAGTCGTAGACGTGGCCGATGACCTCGTCGCGCCGTCGCCAGCAGATATCCAGATCAATGTCGGGCACGTCGGCCCGCTCCAGGTTCAGGAACCGCTCGAACAGCAGGCCGTAGGCCATCGGGTCCACGCCCGAGAGGCCGAGGCACCAGGCCACGAGGCTCCCGGCGGCCGAACCGCGGGCCACGCACGGGATGCCCCGCCCGCGGGCCCACGTCACGATCTCGTGCATGATGAGGAAGTAGTCGGCGAAGCCGAGCCGGTCGATGATGGCCAGTTCGTGCTCCAGGCGCCGGACGGCCTCCGGACGGAGCGGCGTCTGCCGATGCTCCAGGCCTGCCAGCGCCCGCTTCGCCAGGTGCGAGTAGGCCGTCTCGCCCGGCGGCACCTCGGCCTTCGGCAGCGCGGGCCGGCCGAGCGGTAACTCCAGCCGGCAATCCGCCGCGATGCGGACCGTGTTCGCGACGGCCTCCGGGTACCGCCGGAAGAGGGCGGCCATTTCGCCGGGGCCCTTCAGATGGGCCTTGGGATGGGCGAGTTCGCGTCGCGGCACGTCGGCGACGGTCGCCCGCAGCGCGACGGCCCGCAGCGTCCGATGGGCGGCGAAGCGGCCCGGGGCGTGGAACGCGACCGCCCCGCCGGCGACGAGGGGAATTCCGCGCTTCGAGGCCGCGCGGGCCAGGCCGTCGCCCGCCAGCCGCCTCGACCGGTCGCCGAACGCCTCCACGAGGGCGAGCAGGCGTCCCTCCGGCACCCGGCCGGCCAGGTCCGCCAGCAGCCGCGGGTCCGGCACCAGGACGTACACGTCCTCGTGGTCGGCGGCAATGGCGTCGGCCAGGCGGAAGTCCGGGTTCAGGTGCCGCGCGGTCGCCAGCCGGCACAGCGTCCGGTATCCGGCCAGGTTGCGGGCGAGGAGGACGGCACGCGTGGGCCGCGCCGGACGGACGGTGGGAGGGTTGTCATTCTGAGCGAGCGGCGCGAGCGAAGAATCTCGCCGTGGCTGTTGGCCGTTTGCCGTTCGCACCCTGGCACGGGTACGGCTCGTGCCGTGGCCGGCGGCGAGACCCTTCGCTTCGCGCAGGGTGACAGCCGCGGTGCTGGAAGGGGCTGCCAGTTCCAACCCGACGATCGGGCGGAGGCCGGCCTCGCGTGCGGCCCGGTAGAACTCGACCGCCCCGTACAGGCCGTTGCGGTCGGTCAGGGCGAGGTCGTGGTAGCCGAGGCCGGCGGCCGTCCGGACGAGGTCATCGACGCGGCTCGCGCCGAACAGGTGCGAGTGCTCGCTGCGCACGTGCAGGTGGACGAAGCCGGTGGGTCCGGTATGCCTGGACGTCATGCCTCATGTCCCATCCCCGTGCCGTCGATACAGTCCGCAGATGATTTTCTAACGCAGAGCCCGCAGAGAGCGCAGCGAACAACGAGAAAGACAGTCACAGCAAAGGCAAAACCCGGCCAGACGGCCCGATGTTCATCTTGCCGCTGTTTGAGTTCTCATTGTTTTCGAGCGTGATTGTCTGTTTGTTTTTCTCTGCGTCCTCTGCGATCTCTGCGTTAAAATAGTCATCTGGACAGGCACGCCGTGCGCAGGCGGAAGCCGCGCGCGTCGCGCTCGTGCGTCGCCAGCAGATCGATCGCGCGCCCCGTCACCAGCGCGCTGAAGCCGAAGCGGTCCCGCACGCGGTCCACGCTGCGGTAGAACGCCCGGCGGCGCCGGCGGTCGGCCTCGTCGAAGAGGTCCATCTGCCGGCCGGTCGGCGCCAGGTGCGACAGCCGTGCCCCCACCAGCCGGACGCCCACCCGCCGCGTATGCACGCGGTCGAAGAGGTCGCGGGCCACCGGCCAGAAGTCGTCGTCGTGGTCCGAAAAGGTCGGCAGGCTCCGGCTCCGGCCGACGGTCTTGAAGTCCGCGTACCGGACCTTGACGCCCACGGTGCGGGCCAGCAGCCCGTCCTCCCGCAACTGGCGGCAGGCGCGCTGGAGCAGGTAGAAGAGCATGGCCGTCATCTGCGTCGTGTCGATGAGGTTGGTCTCGAAGGTGGTCTCGCGGCTGATGGAGCGGGGCTCGGCGGTGCCGGCGGTGACGGGCGTCGGGTCGATGCCGCGGGCCCGTTCGGCGAGCCTCCGGCCGGCCGGGCCGAAATGCTCGACGAGCATCCGCTCCGGGATGCGCGCCAGGTCCCCGATCCGCTGGAGGTTGTACCGGGCGAGGCGCTCGGCCGTCCGCGGGCCGATGCCGGGCAGGTCCCGCAGGGGCAGGGGGGCGAGGAAGGCGGCCTCGTGCCCCGGGCGGACCCACGCCACGCCGCGCGGCTTGGCGCGGGAGCACGCGATCTTGGCCACCAGCCGGTTCGTCGCCGCGCCGACCGTGACCTCCAGGTCCAGGTCGCGGCGGATGGTCCGTTTCAGATGGTCGGCCGCCTGGAGGGGCCACGCCGGCCCGTCGCCGTCCACGATGCCGCCCGTTGCCAGCAGCCGCCGGCAGCCGGTGATATCGAGATACGCCTCGTCCATGGATGTGGGCTCGACGAGCGGCGTGTACCGCCGGCAGAGGTCCATCATGCGGCGGGAGAAACGGGCGTAGGCGTGGAAGTCGCCCCGCAGGAATGCCGCCTCCGGGCACAGGCGATGGGCCTGGGCGATGGGCATGGCCGTCCGCACCCCGCGAGCCCGGGCCTCGTAACTCGCCGAAGCGACGACGCTGCGGTCGTCGGCCCGTCCGCCGACGATGACCGGCCGGCCGCGCAGGTCCGGCCGCAGAATCTGCTCCACCTGCGGGAAGAAGGCGTCGATGTCGACCAGGAAAATGACGCGTTGGGGTCCGGTGCGGTTCATGGGAACGGCCTTTCCGTTTGCTGCATCGTGACGGCGGCCCGGTCGGAGCAGGTGCTGTGTGACACAGAATCATTGTCACGCAGCATCGGTCCACTGCATGAAGCATAACCTAACACGAGCCTAACGTCCAGCGGGAAATTGGGTTTTTCGGGGCGGGGAATCCATCTTTTTGCGCGTGCCCCAGCCGGACCGCAACGGGTGGGGTGGGGGGTTGATTTGCGGCCCAAGATGCGCTATACTAAAGGTGAAGACGTCCGAGGCTCACGTGGGGGCGATTGGCTTCGACGGGGCCCAGACGGACGCGAGGCTGCGCGAAGAGGTCGTCGGCACCCTCTCAAAACCGCCGGCAACCCACAAATGCCAACACTGGCATGCGCATGGCTGCCTAAAACGCGGTAGCCACGTCCGCCCGGACTCGCCCGCGGGTTCGGGACCGGGCGTCACACACGCGGGCTAGCCGGCCAGTCGGCCGGGAGCGACGCCGGCGAACTCTGAGTCCCGGCTGGGCCCAAGCGGATCCTGTCGATCGGAGCCGCCACGGCCGAGATCAAAATAGATCGACTACTCGCGTAGAGGTCTCGTGGCCGGGGCACCCGGACGTGGGTTCGATTCCCACCGCCTCCACCATT
>CAZNYC010000006.1:35519-58982 GCA_964577175.1 uncultured Anaerolineales bacterium | reverse complement strand
CGGCCGGCCCCGACCCCGCCACCGTCCTGGCCCTGGTCGAGTCGCCCACCACCGGGTACGACCTCGTGGTCCGGATGCTGCGGGTGGAGGCGATGGAGGAAGTGGCGCCGAAAATCCTGGCCCTGGCCGAGGAAGGCGCCCGCGCCAAGAAGACCGATACCGCCCGCATCCAGGAAAACCTCCTGAAACTGGACAAGGGCCCCCGGCCGTACTTCCTGGCCATGAAGGAACTTCGCTACAGCGGCCCGTACGTCGTGCCGCACGCCCTGGCCATCCTCCAGGACCCCGGCCGCAAGGAACTCCACCCGTTCGTGCGGCGGGCGCTGACGGACCTGGGCGACCCGGTGGTGCGGCCGCTGGTCCGCGCCCTGGCCACGCCCAACGCGAACCTGAAGGAAACCGTCATCGGCATCCTGGGCGACATCGGCCATCCGAACGCCCTGCCGGCCCTGAAGGCCGTTGTCGAGAATCCCGACGCCGGCGAGGGGGCCAAGGGCGCCGCCTCCAACGCCATCATCCAGATCGCCGATGAGTCCATGCTCCAGACGCCCGCCAAGACGCTTTACCTGGACCTGGCGAATAAGTATTACTATGACAAGATCCCCGTGGCCGACACCCATCAGCCCACCACCGACATCTTCGATTGGGTGCAGGACACGGGCCTGCTGTACCGGGCGGCGCCGTCGAAGGCGGTGAACGAGATCCTGGCCTCCCGGGCCTGCTCGGACGCCCTGAAGGCGGACCCGGGGGCGCTGGCCGCCGTGGCCCTGTGGGTCTCCTCGGTCATGCAGATGGAAGCCGAACTCGAGGGCCAGACCGCCCGCGAGGCCGACCCCTTCCTGCCCGACGACATGCCGTCGGTCGACTTCTTCGCCCGCGCGGTCGGCCAGCAGCACCTGTACAGCGTCCTGGACCGGGCCCTGCGCGACGAGAACACGCCCGTGGCCGTCCGCGCCTGCCGGGCGCTGGAGGATACCGCCAACGAGGAGTTCCTCGACCTCTACGCCGAGGCCAAGGCCGGCTCGCCCCTGGTCCTGGCCCTGACGTACCCCGACCAGCGAGTCCGGTTCGCGGCGGCGTTCGCGCTGACGGCCATCCGGCCGACCGAACCGTTCACCGGCGCCGGCAAGGTCATCCCGACCCTCAGCGAGGCGCTGAACCTCGAGGCCGCGGGGAGTATCCTCCTCGTCGAGCCGAAAGACGATAACCGCAACCGACTCCAGGCGGAACTCAAAGACGAGGGCTGGAACGTCGTCGTGGCCACCAGCGGCAACGACGCCATCGCCAAGGCCCGCGCCATGCCGCGCGTCGACGCCGTCGTCCTCTCCTCCAAGACACAGCACGTCGGCCATGCCGACGTCGTCAGCATGCTGCGAAGCGATTACCACACCGCCATGACGCCCATCGTCGTCCTCTCCTGGCCGGACGACCCCGTCAAGGCCTCGTGGCTGGAGAAACGGGTGCCCTACATCCAGGCCGTCGACCACACCATCGAGCCGGCGGCCCTGATGGAACAGATCACGGCCCTGAAGAAGGAAGCCGGCTCGCTCGTGCTGGAAGAAGAGGCGGCCCGGTCGGCGAGCCTGGAGGCCGCCGAGGTCCTGAAACGCATCGCCCTCTCCAGCCGCGTGTATTCGGCGAAGCGGGCCCGGCAGTCGCTGCTCGACAGCCTGGTCAACCGGCCGGACGCCCTGGTCATCTCGGTCCTCGGCGCCCTGGCCGAAATCGCGGACGGCGAGGTCCTCCGCGCCATGGCCGACGTCGCCGTCGACACCGAACGCGCCAAACCCGTCCGCGTGGCGGCGCTGCTGAACCTGGCCCGTGCGGCCCGGATCGTCGGCAACGAACTGACCGACGCCCAGATCGCGGCGCTCCAGGCGATGGCCGGCGAAACCGACGACGACCTCCGCGACGCCGCCGGCGAAGCCCTCGGCGCCCTCGACCTCGACGCCGCCGAAGGCGCCAAGGTCATCCTCAGACACGGGGCGCATTAGACGCCGGGCGCTACGCCGCGCGGTGGGCCGGAACCTGTCCCGAGCGTAGCCGGGGGATACCCGGCGCCCCATGGGACGCAACATTCCGCACACCATGGCGCACCCCATAGACCTTGCGTGGCGGGCCGGCGGGGCCCGCCACGCGTTTTTTGCGCCTCGTGCGGGATGCCACGCGTGGCTTGTCCAACCGTGCACCGCGGTCTTCCCTTCCAGCGTTGACACACCCCGCCCACGACCTATAATCGGTGTTCTCGGCGGCACCGGCGCGGCCGAACGGAAGGCGGCACCCATGGACCGAGACGAACTGCACCGGCAGGCGGAGGCCCTCAGCGAGCGTCTCGAGACGCTCCGGGACTCTCTTTGACGTCGCCGCCAAACGCGACCGCCTTGCGGACATCGAACAGCAGATGGCCTCCCCCTCCTTCTGGGACGACCAGGAACGGGCCCAGCGCATCGTCCAGGACCTGAAGGCCCTCAAGGGCGTGGCCGACCCGGTGGAGGAAATCGCCTCGCACCTGGAAGACGCTTGCGTCATGCTCGCATTGGCCGAGGAGGAGGACGACGACTCGGGCCTGCCCGCGGCCGCCGAGGACCTCTCGGCCGCCCGCAAACGCCTGGAGCGGCTCGAGTTTTTCTCGCTGCTCTCCCGGCCGGACGATGCGCGCAACTGCTACCTCGCCATCCACGCCGGCGCGGGCGGGACGGAATCCTGCGACTGGGCCGCCATGCTCATGCGCATGTACACCCGTTACATCGAGCGGGCCGGGTGGCAGGCCGACATCGTCGACGCCACCGAGGGCGAAGAGGCCGGGTACCGCAGCGTCACCCTCCGCATCGTCGGCCCCTACGCCTACGGGTACCTGTCGGCCGAGGTCGGCGTGCACCGCCTCGTCCGCATCAGCCCGTTCGACGCCCAGGGCCGCCGACACACCTCGTTCGCCAGCGTCGACTGCCTGCCGGAACTCGAAGACACCGGCGAGGTCGAGGTCGACGAGAACGACCTGCGCATCGACTTCTTCCGCGCCACGGGCGCCGGCGGCCAGCACGTGAACAAGACCGACTCCGCCGTCCGCATCACCCACGAGCCGACCGGCATCGTCGTCCAGTGCCAGAGCGAGCGGTCCCAGCACCAGAACCGCCGCAACGCCATGGAGATGCTCCGGGCGCGGCTCAAGCGGCTCGAAGAGCAGAAACGGGACGAGGAACTGGCAAAACTCTACGGCCAGAAGGGCGAAATCGCCTGGGGCAACCAGATCCGCTCCTACGTCCTCCAGCCCTACACCATGGTCAAGGACCACCGGACCGACGTCGAGACCGGCAAGGTCCAGGACGTCCTGGACGGAGACCTCGATGCGTTCATCGAAGCGGAACTCCACCGCCGCGCCGCCGCCCGTAGCGGGGCGGGGTAGGTTTTCTAAAGGGGGATTGCCGTGGCAAATCAGCGAAACGCACAACCTCGCGAGAACAGCCCGTTTACCCCGGGCCAACCCGCGCCGCCGGAGATATTCACCGGACGGACCGAGGAAATAGAGCGCTTACGACGCTCTATCCTCCAGGTAACCGAAAACAAGCCCCAGGCCGTGTTCATCGGCGGAGCCCGAGGGCTGGGAAAGAGTTCTCTCGCCCGGTTCTGCCAGTGCATCACCGAACAGGATAACACGCTCGTTCCAAACGACGTGAAATTCCTGTGCGGTTACAGCGCGTGCGGCGCATGTGACAGCGTGACGGATGTCTGCCGCCTCATTATCCAAGGCTTGACGGCAAAGATAACGGAGGAAGACCAGTTACGTACAATCCGCGACTTTCTCGGAAAGTACATCAAAGAGGCGACGCTTGGGATGCGCGGGTTGCATGTGAAGGTAAGCCTCACACGCAACAAGCAGGACTTGGAAGAGTTGAAACTGAATATGCCCGGCGCAGTCGAGACCCTTTGGGGAGTGGTCTCCGACAGAAAAGCCGGGTTCATGATCGTCCTGGATGATGTGAACGGTCTATCTGGAAAGACCGAGTTCGCCAACTTCATCAAGAGCCTCTGGGAAGAACTGGCCGCTCAGCCCCTGCCCGTCCTCCTCATACTGGTCGGGTTGGAGGAGCGGATGGATGACTTGGTCCGATGTCATGAGTCCGTCGGCCGCATCTTCGACCGCGTTATCCTGAAACCCATGCCTCAGGCTGACGTGGAGCGATTTTTTGAGACGTCTTTTGCCAGCGTCAACATGGTGATCGAGGCGGATGCCAGCCGCTGGCTTGCAGAAATGAGCGGCGGCTATCCGGTGATGATGCACGAACTTGGAGATGCAACGTATTGGGAGGACACGGACGGCAAGGTTGACGGTGACGATGCGATAAGCGGGCTGGTCGAGGCTGCCGGACGCGTCGGAGAGAAGTACTTCAGCCGGCAGGTCTACGATGCCGTTCAAAGCGACTCGTTCCGCCAGATCCTCTTCCGCACCGTCAAAGACACCTTGTTCCCTGGCGAGATTCGCCGCCGTGATTTGACGGAGTCCCTGCCGAAAAATCAGGCCAATAACCTCGACAACTTTTTCAAGCGCATGGTCGACCTGGGCGTGATGGTGCGTACCCAGCAGGGCGTGTACAGGTATGCGTACCCCATGTTCCCCGTCTACCTGAGAATGGAACGGAGCAAACAGGAGGCCAGGAAGCCACAGTGAAACGGTCGCCGGTGTTCTACACAGTACTCCTCAGCGTAACGGCTCTCGCCGGGTGCGGCGGCGAGCCACCGCCCGAGGCCGCCGGACGCGACGTCGTCCGCCCCGCCCTCGGCTTTGCCGTTGACGTGCCGGACGGCTGGACGTGGACGGACCTCGCCGGCGACATCGTCCTGGAGATCCTCCCCCGCCGGCCGGACGCCGGCGAGGCGGACCCGGCCCCGTCCGACGACGCCGCCGCGGACGCATCCCCACCTCCGCCCGCCGATACCGGCGACGAGGCCGAGCGCCGTTACCGGGCCCGGACCGGTCCCGTCATCCACGTGGCGGTCATCGACCGCGAGGGCATGACCCTCCAGGATTGGGCCGACCAGGCCGTCGCGGCCGCCAAGGAACTCCAGGCGGACCTCGAGGTCGTCTCGCGCGAGCCGGCCCGAACCGCGGCCGGAGGCGAGGCCCTGACCCTCGTCCTGAAGAACCCGCGCGGCCTGGAGCCGTTCGTCCAGCGCCTGCGCCTGACGCTGACCGCGACCCGCGCCTACGCCGTTCTCGCCACCGCACCGGAAAGCGATTGGCACGGGGCCGAGACGGCTGCCGAAACCTGTTTCGATTCGTTCGTCGTGTGGTAGAAATATGTCATTCGGGGACCCCGCTTGCGGGGTCGAAGAATCTCGCCGTGCGAACGGCCAAAACGGCAACGGCCAAGGCGAGATTCTTCGTCGCAGCCTCGCTGCTCCTCAGAATGACAAAGGCGCATAAGCCCATGCAACGCACCGTCGCCCCCATCCTGGCCGCCGTCCTGCTCGCCGCCCTGCCCGGGTGCAACATGGGGCTGCCCGAGGAGGTGGCCGCGTGCGACTACGTCCACCGCGAGGCCCGGTTCGCAATGGACCTGCCGGACGGCTGGCGGGTCCGCGAGTCCCGCGGCACCGTCACGGCCTTTGTCCTGGCCCCGGCATCGGCCCCGGGCCGGGCGAACCTCACGGTCACGGTCGACGCGGCCCGGGAGTTCTCCACGGCGGGGGCCCTGGCACGCGCCGCCGACCGCCGACTCGGCCGGCTGACGGGCATCACGCACCATGGCAGCGAGGAACGGACCCTGCCCGACGGCACCGAGACCGTCCTCACCACCATCGAGCACCGGGCGGCGGGCAAGGCGGTGCGTCAGCGGCAGATGATCGTTCTGGCCGGCGGGCGGGCCTACACCGTCACCGCCACCGCCGCCCCGCCCGAGACGTTCGCCGACCACGAGGCTGCGTTCGAAATTGTTTTTCGTTCTTTCCGGGCGGCATGGTAGATAGGGGACTCGATTGGCCTCTCCCCCGGCGGGAGAGGGTTGGGTGAGGGGGACAAACAGGCTCACCGGGCCCCTCACCCCACCCCTCTGCCGTCAAGGGAGAGGGAGTCACCAGGGGGCCCGCCGGCCCGGTGGGCCGAACGGAAAGAGGGACGGATGGACCTGGACGCCCTGAAACGCGACGACCCCGCCCTGGCCGACCTCATCGCGGCCGAGGACCGACGCCGCGCCACCTCGCTCGACCTCATCGCCAGCGAGAACCTGTGCCCCCGCGCCGTCCGCGAGGTTGCCGCCAGCATCCTGACCGACAAGTACGCCGAAGGCTACCCCGGCCGGCGATGGTACGGCGGGTGCGACGTCGTCGACCGCGTTGAACAACTCGCGGTCGATCGCGGCAAGGCGCTCTTCGGCTCCGAGCACATCAACGTCCAACCGCACAGCGGCAGCCAGGCCAACATGGCCGTCTACTTCGCCGCCCTCGAACCCGGCCGGACGATCCTGTCGATGGACCTGGCCCACGGCGGGCACCTGACGCACGGCCAGGACGCGAACTTCAGCGGCCGCATGTACCACATCGTGCATTACGGCGTGGGGCCCGAGAGCGGGCGCATCGACTACGAGGCGCTGGCCGAGCAAGCCCGGGAGGTCCGGCCGGCCATGATCGTCGGCGGCGCGAGTTCGTATCCCCGCGCCGTCGAGGTGGACCGCCTCGCCGAAATCGCCCGCGACGTCGGCGCGCATCTGCTCATCGACATGGCCCACTTCGCCGGCCTCGTCGCCGCCGGCGTCCATCCGGACCCCGTCCCCGTGGCGGACTTCGTGACCGCGACCACCCACAAGACGCTGCGCGGCCCGCGCGGCGGGATCATCCTGACGACGGCCGACTGGGCCCGCCGCATCGACCACATGGTCTTCCCCGGCATCCAGGGCGGGCCGCTCATGCACCTGATCGCCGGCAAGGCCGCCGCCTTCGCCCTCGCCGGCACCGACGCCTTCCGGGCCTACCAGCGGCAGGTGGTCGAGAACTGCCGGGCCATGGCCGACGAGTTGATGTCCCTGGGGTACCGCCTCGTCTCGGACGGCACGGACACGCACCTGCTGCTCGTGGACCTGCACCCGAACGGCATGGCCGGCCGGGAGGCCCAGCGCCGCCTCGAGGCCGCCGGCATCGTCGTCAACAAGAACGTGATCCCGTTCGACGAGCGGCCGCCGTCCGACCCGTCGGGCATCCGCATCGGTACGCCGTCGATGACGAGCCGCGGCGTCGACAAAGACGGCACCCGGCAGGTGGCCCGGTGGATCGACGAGGTCCTCTCCGCCGACAACCCGGACGCCAAGGCGGCCCGCGTCCGCGGCGAGGTGACCGACTTCTGCGAGTCGCACCCGATTCCGGATTGACTTTCGGATCCAGGGAAGCGCGGAGATCCGCTGCGCTGCGGCCCAACACGGGCGCCGCCCGGCCTTCGTCTCCCCAATTCGCCTTAAGGGCCCGGTGCGCGGGGGCCGATAACACATAGGCAGCCCTGGGGGGACGCTCGGGGAGGTGCACGCCGTGCCGGAATCCGACGTCCAGACCCTTCAGCACGAACTGGCCGAGGTGCGCACCCGGGTCGAGCGGATGGAACAGTCGCTCGTGGAATCGCAGCGGCTGGCGACCATCGGCCAACTCGCCGCCCAGATGGCCCACGAGTTCAAGAACATCCTTATGATCATCATGGGCCGGGCCGGGTACGCCCTCTCCGAAGACGACACCGACCTCACCCAGAAGGCGCTCCACACGGCGGTGGACTGCGGCCAGCGGGGCGCCGACATCGTCAAGGGCATCCTTCTGTACGCGAACGGCCAGCAGATGGAGAGCCTCGTCATCCCCGCCGACTGCCTGGCGGACCGGGCCCTCGGCCTCATCGACTGGGCCCTGCCGAAGTACCACGTCGAACTCATCCGCCAGTACGAGACGAGCGCGTGCGTTCGCGTCGTGCCCGTCCGGATGGAACAGGTCCTGCTGAATCTCATCCTCAACGCCCGCAACGCCATGAAACCGGGCGGCGGTCGGCTGACGGTCATCATCGAGCCCGCCGACACGCCCGGCTACGTAGCCATCAGGATTCGCGACACGGGGTGCGGCATTCCGGCCGAGCACCTCCGGCAGATCTTCGACCCGTTCTTCACGACCCGCGGCGCCGGGGATGCGGCCGGCACGGGCGGCGGCGGGACGGGCCTCGGGCTGCCCGTCGCCCGCGACCTGGTGCGCCAGGCGGGCGGCGAGATTCACGTGGACTCCACGCCCGGCCGCGGGTCCACCTTCTCCGTCCTCCTGCCGGTCGTTGAGGACAACGCCTGACCCGCTCCAACAGGTTTACGCCACCCGGAGGGAATGGCTGGCGGGGCACGCTCACCGGCGTGCCCCGTTCCTTTGCGCCGCCCCTTCGAGCCTGCTGCCGGTCGCGCCCGCCGCGGAAGCGGCGGGGCATCGGCATCCGCCCTGGCATGTGCCACCGCCGATGGGGATGTCCGCCTGCTTCCGCAGCCGGCTTGAACCACGGGACGGCGCACCATGCACTTTGCTGCAATAATCTGCCCCCGCCCCGCGTTCAGGAAGGCGAACGCGGTGGACAGGTCCCCGCGACGCACGGTGGCACGGCCCCGCAGGCGAACGCGACGGCCGGCCCGACACGAGAGAAAGGGAAACACGATGACGACACGCACGCTGCTGACGGCACTGGCGGTGGGGGCCGTCCTTTTTGCGGCCGCCCCGCTCCTTGCCCAGACGGACGATCCGCCTCCCGGCCCCGGCCCGGCCGCACGGGGGCCCGGCGGACCCGGGGGACCCGGACGCGGGCCGCGCCGGCCCCTCCCCCCCGACCTGCGGGAGAAACTCCTCGAGAAGTTCGACACCGACGGCGACGGCCAACTCAGCGACGAGGAACGCCGGGCCGCTCGCGAGGCCCATCGCGACAGGATGAAAGCGCGGCACGAAAAGATGCTCGCCGAGTTCGACACGGACGGCGACGGCCAACTCAATGACGAGGAACGCCAGGCCGCCCGCGAGGCCATGATGAAACGCCGCCGCGAGGAAATGAAGAAACGCCACGAGGAGATGCTCGAAACATTCGACAAGGACGGCGACGGACGCCTCAGCGAAGACGAACGCAAGGCGTGGCTCGAATCGCTGCCCGAGCCGGTCCGCAAGCGGATTCTGGAAGGCCGCAAGCGGCGCCAGGAGATGGTCCGGCAGTTCGACACGGACGGCGACGGCCGCCTCGGCCCCGAGGAACGTAAGGCCGCCCGAGAGGCCAGGCGCGAACGCGCCCGCCAGCGCCGTCAAGACGGGGAAGGTCCCCCCCGAGGTCCCGGCCGGCGCGGTCGGCGCGGCCCGGGTGCCGGCGGCCGGGGCGCCGGTCGCCCCGGCGGCGGCGGCAGACGATAACGACGTGCGACGTTCAGCCGGACGGAGGGCGCGGTGTCCCCCTGCCGCGCCCTCCCCTTTTCGCGCCCCGCTCTTCCCACCGCTGCCCACATTTCTGAAACCCCCCCCCGTCCCCGCGCATTAGAATGGGTGTCTGAGCCCGCGTGCCGGAAACAGCCCCATGGCCGACGCCCTCGCATGGCATACCGTCCGATCCGCCGCCCGCGGCGACCCGGCCGCCCGGCGAGACCTCGTGGAGCGGACCATCGACGACCTGTGGCGGCTGGCCATGCGACTCACGCGACGGGCCGACGACGCCGACGCCGTCGTCCAGGAAACGTACGCCCGGGCGCTGGCGAATCTGGACGGCCTCCGGGCGAACGGCCGGTTCGAGGGGTACCTGGCCCGCATCGCGACGAACCTCGTCCTGGAACGGTGGCGCAAGAGGCGGCCGACGGGGCCCGTCCCCGCCCATCTGCCGGACGGGCGCGAGGAACCCTGGCAGCAGGTGGCACGCGACGAAGACGACCGGCGCCGTCTCGCGGCCGTGTGGGAGGCCGTCGGCGAACTGGACCCGAAGCCGCGGGCGGCCGTCCTGCTCTTCTACGCCCAGGGGGAATCGTGCGAGGCCATCGGCGGCATCCTCGACGCCCCGGCCGGCACCGTCAAGACGTGGCTGCACCGCAGCCGACAGCAGATTCGCCGGCGGGCCGAGGCGCTCCTGGCCGAGCAGCCCGCCCCCGGCATCGCCTCAGGCGGAGACCTGACATGAGTCGTGCACACGACCCGACGGACGCGGATTTGCGGGACCCGGTGCTGGAGCGTCTCGGCGAGGGGGCGGACCCGTCTCCCGCCCGGCGGCAGGCGCTGGTGGGCCGCATCACGGCCGGCGGCGTCGGCGCCCGGCGCCCCGCGCGGCGGCGGCTGCGCGGCTGGTGGATCGGCGCGGCGGCGGCCGCCGCCGTGGTGGCGGCCGTCCTGCTCCGGCCCGCCGAGCCGGAACCGATTCCGCCGACCGCGCTGCTGGGCGACCTGCTGGGGCCCCTGCCGACCCTGTCGGACGCCGGCCCCGGCCCGGCCGAGGAGGACGACTCCGCCTCGCCCGCGACCGACGCCCTGATGGTCGTGTGGGAAGACCTGAAGGGACCCCTGAGCATCGTGGCCCAGGCCGCCAACGGCCGACGGGCCCTGTTGGATGACGAACCCATCGGCCCCGCCCCGGCGGGGGGATCCGACGTGACCAAGGAGGACTGACATGCGACTCACCCGATGCGTCCTGATGACGGCCGTCCTCGCCCTGGCGGCGACGACGGTGCAGGCAGCCGAGGGCCTGGAGATGGCGGACCGCGTGCCCGCCCGGGCCACCGCCCTGGTCGAAATCCAGAACGCCGCCGGCCTCCGGCAGGAGGTCATGGCCTCGCCGTTCTGGCAGGCCCTCCAGAAGACCGAGGCCGCACGCCAATGGAAGGCCAGCGAGAAGTACGCCGAGGGCCAGCGACGGCTCGAAGCGTTTCTCGACCGCCTCGACATGACCAAGGAAGCCGCCCTCGAGGCGTACCTGGGCGGCAAATCCGCCCTCGTCCTCCTGCCCTCCGGCGATCCGAAGAAGCCGTACGGCGTCTTCCTGACGGAGATCAACGCCGCCGACGCCCGGAATCTGTTCAAGGCGGTGGGCGCCCACGAGGTGGCCCGGCACGGCGACGTGGCCATCTGGGAGGTCCAGAAGGAGAAGCACCTGGACCGGCTGGCGTTCGCGGACGGGGTGCTGATGCTGACCCGCCCCCGGGCCGACGAACTCCAGCAGGTGATCGACGCGGCCGCGGGCGGCGCCGCGACGCTCGGCACCGAAGGCCACTTCGCCAAGGCCGTGGACGAGTTGCCGGACGGGTGGCGCCTCCGCGCCTACGCCGCCACGGTCCCGCCGCGGCACACCCCCGGGGCCGTCGCCCTGTATCCCGAGGGCAACGACCGCGTCCACGCCGAGTGGCGGATTGTGAGCGGCGCGGGCGACGTGGGGCCGAACCGGCCGGTCGTCCTCCACGGGGCCGACTGCCTGCCGGACTCCGCCGTCGCCGCCATCGCCACCTGCTTCCACCCCAAGGCCATCTGGGAAAAGGTCCAGCAGAAACTGGCCGACCGGCCGGACGGCGACGAGAAGATCCGCCGGGCCAAGATGATGGTGCGCGGCTGGTTTCCGGGACACCCGATGGAGGGCATCGTCAGCGCCTTCGGACCGGAGGCGGCGGGGGCCCTGGTGAAGGCCGAGGACGGCGGCGCGCCCGGCCTCGTCGGCATGGTCCGGATCACCGAGACCGGTCGGCCCGTGGCTCACGCCTTCAAGGACGGCCTGGCCGCCAAGGCCATGATCTTCGGCGCGCTCGGCCAGAAACGCGAGAAGCCCGTCGTCGTGAACGTGCGGGAAGAGGCGTACGGCAACGCGTCGATGGTCATCGTCGAGGCCCCCGAGGTCCTGCCGAAGATCCTCGGCGACTGGGCCAAGGACGTGGCCATCACGGTGGCCGTCACCGACGACTGGCTGATCGTCGGCACGACGCCCTCCGGCGTGAAACGGACGATCGACACCGCCGCCGGCAAGGGCAAGAACCTCGCCGACGCCATGACGGCCGCCGGCGAACGCGTGCCGGACGAGCCGGTCACGCGGTGGGGCGTGGTGCGGCCGGCGGAGGGGGCGGACATCGTGCTGGCGTGGGCCGAGAAACTCCTCGGACGCGAGCGCGTGGAGCAGGCCAACCGCCTGACGAACCTCGCGGAACTCATGGACCTCGTCGAACGGTTCGTCTGGCAGCGGACCGACGAACCGGACGTGATTCGCGGCACGGCGGACGTGCAGGTGGTGGACTGACCTGACGACCGCCGGCAGGCATAGACGACCGCGCGGCCCGCACTCCGGTGTGGGCCGTGCCCGTTTTGGGAGGGGGGGGCAGGTTCCGCGGACATCGCACCCGCCAGGCGTCCGGAATGCCGGGTGGCATGACCACGCGCCCACGGCCATGGGCCGTTCGAGACCGCATGGCCACCCAACATCGGGTGGCCAGCCACAGGCGCTGGTGGGAGTCTTTGTTGCCGGCCGGCCCGGAGGGGCGGCTTGTTTTCCAGCCACGGGCGCAAGCCCGTGGGGACGGGGTGAAATCACCCCCTGTGTTCTTGCGGTTCGAGCCCCGGAAGGGCGAATGAAGGCGCGAATCCTTCAATCGCCCCTCCGGGGCTCGCGCGGCACAACAAAAACTGAAGATACCTTGCCTTCATGTCCACGGGCTCGCGCCCGTGGCTAGAGTACAGCCGGCCCTCCGGGCCGGAGGCCCGTTCTTTCCGTGTTGGGTGTTGGGTGTTCCTTGTTCATGATTGTTGTTTTGCGGCAGCGTCACGCTCAAGACGGGAATCACCCTCACCCCGACCCTCTCCCGTCACGGGAGAGGGGTAAAGCACCGATCCCTCACAGCCGGTCGTCGAGGGGCGGCAGGTCGTCGCCGCCCGCCTCGTCGGGCGCGTCCTCGTCGTCCGGATGTTTCCAGCGGTCGGCCTCGTCCATCTCGTCCATTTCCTGGCTCATGCGGCGGTAGAGTTTCTGCTGGATGGGCGCGATCTTCTTGTACTCCTGGATCGTCGCCATGTACGCCCGCGTCATGAGGTCCAGGCGGACCAGTTGCCACTTCGTCAGGCACTCCGGCTCCTTGATGTTCGTGAAGGGGTTGCAGGTGAGGCGGACGTTGCCCTTCTCGTCGACCTCGCCGAACGGGCAGTCCTTGCATTGGAGCATGGCATCGCCTTGCGTTGAATTCTCCGGACATCGTTATCTTAACGCAGAGGCCGCTGAGAACGCAGAGAAAAGCAAAGCGAGACAAAGCGAACGACAACAGCGACAAGCGTGGAAGGACACCAAAGGCTCCCGCCCCGCGCCTCCGGCGCACTCAGATTCTTCGTGTTCGCCTCTGCTTTCCGTTGTTCTCTGCGCTCTCTGCGGGCTCTGCGGGCTCTGCGTTAAAACCCGAATTCAGGACCGCCCCCGCCGGCGGGAGACCGCGAGGAGGCCGAGGAGCATCAGGCTCGCCACGCCCGCGCAGCCCCCGCCCACGCCGAACGCCACCGCCGCCCCGAACTGCTGGTACAGGACGCCCAGCAGCAAACTGGCGGGGAACTTCGCGATGCCGTCCGCAAACGCGTACAGCCCGTACGCCGACCCGCGGACCTCGGGCCGCACGAAGTCCGCCACCACCGCCTTCTCCACGCCCTCGGTGAACCCGTAGAACATGCCGTAGGCGACGAACAGGGCCCATGTCTGCCAGGCGTCGGTCGCGAACCCGAAAAGGATGTAGACGGCCGCATAAATGCCCCACCCGATGGCGAGCGTCCTGGCCCGGCCGATTTTGTCCGCCACCAGCCCGCCCGGCAGACTGAACGCCATCTTCGCCAGCGACAGGACCAGGAACATGAGCGGCAGTTGCCAGGGGAAGTCCCAGGCGGCGGCCATCTCGGCCCGCTCCGCCTCCGTCAGGACGACGTTGTAGTCCAGGACCTCGCCGGCGCGGATCAGCAGGAACATGTCCGACGAGTTGCCCAGCGCAAAGACGAGCAGCGTCCCGAGGAACACCCAGAACCGCCGGTCGTAGCCGGCCCGGAAGTCGAGGGCCACGCCCTTCTTTACCTCGGCCGGCCGTTCGCGGACGAAGATCAGGACCGCCACCACCGCCAGCGCCGCCGGCACCGCCGCCAGCACGTACATGAACCGGAAGACGTCGGCCGGCTCGTAGCCCGCGCTCTCGGGCTTGGCCCGGAAATAGTCGAACAGAACGGCGACGAGCAGCGTGCCGGCCAGCAGCCCGACGACCGCGCCGGCGTGGTCCATCATGCGGTGGAACGAGAACGCCTTGCCCCGATGCCTCTCGTCCACGACGCCGGCGATGAGGGCGTCGCGCGGGGCCGTGCGCACGCCCTTGCCCACCCGCTCCAGGCCCAGCAACCCCAGCACGTGCCACGGTACCGCCGCCAGGGCGAGGACGGGCTTGATGACCGTCGAGATGCCGTACCCGACGGCGACGAGCGGTTTGCGCCGGCCGATCTTGTCGGAGAACCAGCCGGAGGCGAGTTTCAGGAGGCTGGAGAGGCTCTCCCTGAGGCCCTCGACGAGGCCGACCCACACCGCCCCGCCGCCCAGCAGGGCGATGAAGAACGGCACCGTCCACATCATCATCTCGCTGGAGGCGTCCGTCAGGAACGAGACGATGCCGAGGACGAGGACGTTGCGCGGCAAGGAGGCGCGGACCTGGCCCCAGAAGCCGGGGTTGGCGGCGGCGTCCTGACGCTCGTCGGTCATGCGGCCAATCCATCATACGAATGCGCGGCGGGCAAGCCCCATTTACTGAGTCCGGTAAAAGGAATCTTCATGGTTGTCATTCTGAGGAGGCCGCAAGGCCAACGAAGAATCTCGCCTTGTCGCCACTGGCACGGCGAGATTCTTCGGCCTCGCAAGCGAGGCCTCAGAATGACATCTTCACTTCACTTTTACCGGACTCAATAGCCGGCGAGTTTACTCACCCCGCGGCGGGCAAGCCCGCCGGCTAAATGCTGTCCGGCTCGTACCGCTGGGCGATGGGCATGCGGCGGCCGAAGCCGAACGCCCGGCCCGTCACCTTCAGCACCGGGGCCGCCTGCTGACGCTTGTACTCCGCCCCGTCCACCATCCGGACGACCCGGGCCACGGTGTCGGCGTCGAACCCGGCCTCGACGATCTCCTCCTGCGACGCCTCGTCGTGGACGTACATGTTCAGGATGCCGTCGAGCACGTCGTACGGCGGGAGGGCGTCCTGGTCCGTCTGGCCGGGCTTCAGTTCCGCGCTCGGGGCCTTCGTCAGGACCCGCTCCGGCACGGGCCGGCGCGGGTCGGTCTCGTTAATCCGCCGGCACAAGCGGTAGACGAGCGTCTTGGGCACGTCGCCGATGACCGCCAGGCCGCCCACCATGTCGCCGTACAGCGTGCAGTACCCGACGCTGAGTTCGCTCTTGTTTCCCGTGGCGAGGACGAGGTACCCGAACTTGTTCGAGAGGGCCATCAGCAGTGTCCCGCGCACGCGGGCCTGGATATTCTCTTCCGCCACGTCGGGCTCGGTGTCGGCGAATGCGTCGGCCAGGGCCTTTTCGAAGGCGGCGTGGGGGCCCTCGATGGGGATCGTCCGCAGCGAGATGCCCAGGCGCCCGGCGAGGGCCTCGGCGTCCTCGATGCTCTCGCGGCTGGAATGCCGGCTCGGCATGGCCACGCCGTGGACGCGTTCCGGGCCGACGGCCTCGGCGGCGAGGCACGCCACCAGGCTGGAATCCACGCCGCCGGAAAGGCCGATGACGCAGTCCGTGAAGCCGACCTTCCGCATGTAATCGCGGAGGCCGAGGACGAGGGCCCGGCGGAGGAACTCGTCCTCGCCGGGAAGGACCTCGGCGGGTTCCACCTCCGGGGCGTCGGCCCGCGCGGGAACCTCGACCACGCGGAGGTCCTCCTCGAAGCCGGCCAACTGGGCGATGAGGCGGCCGTCGGCGGCGACGGCGAAACTCGCCCCGTCGAACACGAGGTCGTCGTTCCCGCCCACCTGGTTGACGTACAGGAGCGACTGCTCGTGCCGGCGGGCGGTCGCCTCCGCCACCTCCCGCCGACGCAACAGTTTGCCGATGCCGAACGGTGACGCCGACGGCACCAGCAGGACGTGGACGCCGGCGACCGCCAGGTCGGTGGCCGGGTTGGCGTGATGGTACATGGCGGTGGGGCCGGCTTCCTCGTCGGCCCACATGTCCTCGCAGATCATCATGCCGATCCGCAAGCCGTCGTATTCGACGGCGACGGCCTCGTCGCCCGGCTCGAAGTAGCGGGCCTCGTCGAAGACGTCGTAGAACGGCAGCAGCCGCTTGTGGACGGTGCCCTGGACCCGCCCGTCGGCCAGGAGGGCGACGGCGTTGTGGAGCGGCCGGCCTCGCTTCCCCTCGCGCGGGGCGGCGTAGCCGACGACCAGGCCGGGCCGGCCCACCTCCCGCACGAGCCGATCGAGGGCGGCGAGGCTGTCCTCGACGAAACGGGGCTTCAGGAGGAGGTCCTTCGGCGGGTAGCCGAGGATCGAGAGTTCGGGCGTCAGGACGAGGTCGGCGCCCTCGTCGGCCGCCCGGCGGTAGGCGTCGAGGATCCGCCGGACGTTGCCGGCGATGTCGCCGACCGTCGGGTTCAGTTGGGCCAGGGCGATTTTCATGGGGCCATGATAGGGCCGGCGGGGACGCGGGTCAACCGCAGGCCTGACACGGGTCAGAGAGCGCGCGGCGGTTCTCCGCACCCGCCGCGATCCACCGGCTTCGGCGCGGTGGGTACGGAGACCCACCGCGCGGAAGGCGCCGCGCCCGGAAGGGCATTTTGGGCCCCGAGACCGGGGCCGAATTTCGTTGAGAATCGGGGCCGTTTCGGGTATCCTGTCCGTGGCCGGGAGCGGCTCGAAACGGGGCTTGTAAGCCCCTATTTTGCAATCACTTACATCGACACGCGGACCGTAAAGGACGCCCCCCACGTGACCCGACTCAACCAGCCCGAAAACATCCAGGAACTCTTCATCGAAGAGGAGATGAAGGACGCGTACCTGACCTACGCGATGAGCGTCATCGTCAGCCGCGCCCTGCCCGACGTCCGCGACGGCCTGAAGCCGAGCCAGCGGCGGATCCTGGTGGCAATGAACGACCTCGGCCTGGGGCCCCGCAGCCGGTTCCGCAAGTGCGCCAAGATCGCCGGCGACACCTCCGGCAACTACCATCCGCACGGCGAGGCGGTCGTGTACCCCACGATGGTGCGGCTGGCCCAGCCGTTCTCCGAGCGGTACCCGGTGGTGGAGGGCCAGGGCAACTTCGGGTCGATCGACGGCGACCCGCCGGCCGCCATGCGGTACACCGAGGCCCGGCTGGCCCAGATCGCCACCGAGATGATCGAGGACATCGACAAGGACACCGTCGACTTCGAGCCGAACTACGACGAGACCCGCACCGAGCCGACCGTCCTGCCGGCCAAGTTCCCGAACCTCCTGTGCAACGGGTCGAGCGGCATCGCGGTGGGCATGGCCACCAGCATCCCGCCGCACAACCTGACGGAAATCTGCGACGCCGCCATCGCCGTCATCGACAACCCGGACATCACCGTCAAGGACCTGATGAAGATCGTGACGGGGCCGGACTTCCCCACCGGCGGCCTCATCTGCGGCCGCAAGGGCATCCAGGAAGGGTACACCACCGGCCGGGGCACCATCACCGTCCGGGCCCGCGCCCACGCCGAGGAGACGCGCGGCGGGAAGAGCCAGATCGTGGTCACGGAGATCCCCTACGGCCAGATCAAGACGCGGATCATCGAACGCATCGCCGACTGCGTCAAGAACGGGGCCATCGAGGGCATCTCGGACATCCGCGACGAGTCCGACCGCGAGGGCATGCGCCTCGTCATCGAACTCCGCCGAGGCGAGGACGACCGCGTCGTCCTGAACCAACTGCACAAGCACACGCCGCTGCAGACGTCCTTTTCCATCATCAACATCGCCCTCGACAAGGGCCGGCCGCGCACCATGTCCCTCAAGGACATGCTCGTGGCGTACAAGAACCACCGGATCGAGGTCATCCGTCGGCGGACGGTGTTCCTGCTGAAGAAGGCCCGGGCCCGCGAGCACATCCTGTTCGGCCTGGTCTATGCGGTGGCGAACATCGACGAGATCATCGCCATCATCAAGAAGAGCCCGGACGTACCCACCGCCAAAGAGCGGCTGATGAAGAAGGCCTGGAAGTTCAAGAGCAGCAGCCTGCCCGGCAAGAGCACCAGCAAGGCCAACCAACTGCTCCGCGAGGCCACCAGGGACGCCCTCCACCTCTCGAGCAAACAGGCCGACGCCATCCTGGGCATGCGGCTGCAGCAGCTGACGGGCCTGGAGGTCGAGAAACTCCGCGACGAATGGGTGGAGGTCCGCGAGCGAATCGAGGAGTACGAGTCCATCCTGCACGACGAGCGCCTCGTCCTGAATATCATCGCCGAAGATATCTACGAGATGAAGGAGAAGTACGGCGACCCGCGGCGGACGGAGATCGTCGGCGAGGCCGAGGACTTCGACCTCGAGGACCTCATCGCCGAGGAGAACTGCGTCGTCACCATCAGCCACGAGGGCTACATCAAGCGGATGCCCCTGACGAGTTACCGCCGGCAGGGCCGCGGCGGCAAGGGGGTCATCGGCTCCACCGCCAAGGAAGGCGACTTCGTCGAGCACATGTTCGTCGCCTCCACGCACGACTACATCCTGTTCTTCACGAACCGCGGCCAGTGCTACTGGCAAAAGGTGTACGACATCCCGCAGATGTCGCGCCAGGCCAAGGGCCGGGCGATGGCCAACCTGCTCGAACTCCGCCAGAACGAGTGGGTCGCCGGCTTTCATCCCGTCCGCGAGTTCGACGACAAGCGGCAACTCGTCTTCGCCACCGCCAAGGGGACGATCAAGAAGACGGCCCTCTCGGAATACGGCAACCCGCGGCGGGGCGGCATCATCGCCATCAAACTCCCGAAGAACGATACACTTATCGACGTCTCGATTACCGACGGCAACGACCAGATCGTCCTGGGCACGCGCGAGGGCATGGCCATCCGATTCAAGGAAGGCGACGTCCGCAGCATGGGCCGCAACGCGCGCGGCGTGCGGGGCATCCACCTCAAGAAGGGCGACGAGGTCATCGGCATGGCCGTCGTCCATTCCGACGCCACCCTCCTGACCGTGTGCGAGCACGGGTACGGCAAGCGGACGGACTTCGGCGAGTACCGGACCCAGAGCCGCGGCGGCAAGGGCATCATCAACATCAAGAGCACGAAGCGCAACGGCAAGGTCGTCTCGATGATGACCGTCCGCGACGGCGACGAACTCATGCTCATCACTCAGCGCGGGCAGATCATGCGGATCGGCGTCGACAAGAAAAGCATCCGCCCCATCGGCCGCAATACCCAGGGCGTCCGGATCATCCGCCTGGGCGACGACGATACGCTCGTCGCGGTCGCCCGCGTCGCCGCCGAACCCGACGAGGCCGAGGAGGCATAGCATGCGGCAGGGTGCCCGTTGTCCCCGCGGCCGTCGGATCCTGACGGCCGCCGTTTGCATCGCCCTGCTCCTCGCGGGGGCAGTGCCTGCGCGCTCAGGCGATCTCGCGGTCGAGAGCGACTTCCCGGGCGGCTCCGTCCACGTCGACGCCGTCGACCAGCAGAAGCGGGCGCTGCGCATCCAGCCGGCCGACCATCCCGGCAAAGGCTGGCGGTGCTGGTGGTTCTTCAAGGTTACCGGCATCGAGCCGGGCGAGACCCTGACCCTGACGGTGAAAGGCGGCGGGTTCGCCCTGCCCGACCGGGCCGCGTGGAGCCTGGACGGCCGGTCTTGGCGCCAGACCGCCCCCGGCAAGCGGTCGAAGAACACGATGACGTACGCGCTGACGGTGCCGGCGTCGGAGGCGTACGTCGCGTGGGGACCGCCGTTCCTGCCCCGCCACGCCGAGGCACTCCTCGCCCATGCCGACGAACAGTGCGACGCCGCCGAGCGGTTCCTCCTCTGCCGCACGCGCGAGGACCGGCCCACGCCGGCCCTTCGCATCGAACCCGAGGCGCCGGACGGGAAGCCCGTCCTTCTCTGGGTCCAGGCCCGGCAGCACGCGTGGGAATCGGGGGCGAGTTGGGTCGCGGACGGCTTCACGCGATGGCTGTGCTCCCGCTCGCCGCGCGCCCGCACCCTCCGCCGGCAATGCCGCACGGTCATCGTGCCCATCATGGACGTGGACAACGTGGTCCGCGGGGCAGGCGGGAAGAACCAGCATCCGCAGGACCACAACCGCGACTGGTCCGACGAGCCGCACTGGCACGCCGTCGCCGCCGCCCAACGGATGCTGCGCGACCTCAGCCCACGGGCACGGCTCACGGTCTTTATCGACCTGCACAACCCGGGCCCCGGCAAGCGGGACCAGGAGGTCTTCTTCTACATCTGCCCGCGCGACCACCTTTCGCCGCGGCGGCAGGACCTGCTGGACGCGCTGACGGCCGCCGCCGGGGCCGAGATGACCGCCCCCCTGGGGTTCCGCGGCCAGACCCGCGAAAGCGGCGCCGGGTACGATGAGAACTGGAAACGCATCTCCAAGAACTGGGTGGATGCCCACCTCGACGGCCCGCTCGTGGCCGTCACGATGGAGACCGGCTGGCAGACGCCGCACAGCACCCGCGAGGGGTACGTAACCGTCGGCCGCCAACTCGGCCTGGCCGTGGAGCGCTTCCTGCGAAAGGCGGCGGACTACTGAGTCCACCAGAAGTCCAGCTCACGCGTGTCATTCTGAGCGAGCGAAGCGAGCGAAGAATCTCGCCGTGGCCTTTGCCGTTTCGTTGGGCGCACGGTCACGCTTGCGTGGCATGGGCGTCTTCCTCTTCATAGCCACGCGGCCCTGGGCGCCGTGCTTGGTTGTGCGGGCTGACAAGGAGATTGAGGGATGACCTACTTTCTCATTGCAGTCATCGCGGCATTAGCCTTACTTGGGATAGGCTGGCTTTTGAGGTTCTTATACGCTGGGGCACTCATGAAGCAATTGGAGAAGGCTGGAGAAGCCGTTCGCTTTGCCACCTTCGTCCGCCTCGAAAAGAGGTTGACGCAGTCATACGGGGATCAAGCCGCACCTCTCGCAGTGGCATTGGACAAAGAGTTGTTTTCCGACGAATACCAAAAGCCTTCTCCTGCATGGGATTTTGCTACGTCTCATCCCGAGATCATCGAAAAGGAACTCAGGGCACTGTGTGATGAAACAGATCTGCTAATCATGGTCCACACAACCTTGAAACATGAGATCGGCCTTCGCTGGGCATATGGGGGCACACCTGAAGCAGTAGAATCATCTTTCAAGAAACTTCAGCAAAACGGCTTACTCGTCCCCACCGAGCCAGTGGACACAAAAACTTACTTGAGGTTGGCTCAAACGTTTTACAGGGACAAGGTGAAATCGTGACTGGAAGGTTATCCGCAAGACCTCGGCCGCCGTTTACCGACCGTTCTTCGGCCTCGCGGCGGGTCTCCGCACCCGCCGTGCGCCAAACGGCACAGCCACGGCGAGATTCTTCGCTTGCTGCGCTCGCTCAGAATGACAATCTTGATTCGTGTGACATTGGTTAAACCGACCTCAATAACCCTCGCCGGCGGTCCCACCTCACAAAACGTCTGTGCAGCGCGGCACTACGATTCCATCTCCTCCGCTCTCCGGCCCGTCATCCGCAGGACCCCGCGGTCGACCTCGACGCATTCCAGAACGATCCGCCGCTTGCCTTTGCCGAGCGGGACGGGCCGGCCGGCGAGGGCGTCGAGGATGGCGTCAACGAGGCGGACGTGTTCGTCGGCGGTCGCCCGCGCCGTTGTCTCCCCCGGCGCCGCGTCCGGGCGGTCGGCCGGTTCGTCGGGGTCGAGGACGTCGGCGGCCGCGGTCCGCAGCAGGCCGAGCACGCCGCCCGGCAGGGGCAGGCGGCCGGCCCGCGTGCCGGCGGGTTCGGCGACGAGCCGTCCCTTCTCGTCCGCCGACAGGTGCAGCCACTGCGCGAGGACGACCTGGGACCACCCCTCGCCGAGGCGCGCAGCGAGGACGACGGCCCCCGGTTCGAAGCCGACGCGCAGGCGCTCCAGGACCTCGGGCACCGGCCGGCCCCCCTGCCGCTCCTCGGCCAGGAACACCGCGATGCGGGCGTTGACCATCGCCTCGGTCACCGCCAGGTCCAGCCGCGTGCCCCCGCTCTCGTCGAGCAGGACGTTCCCGGCGTGGTTGACCACCCGGCGGTTGAACGCCCGGAACGCCTGGCGGTCCGGGCCCATCGGGACCGTCCGCTCGTAGACGTCGGGCGTGGCTTTGACGAGGAGCACCGCCACGGTGACGGCGAGGACCGCCGCGGCAGTCGTCGCCCGGAGGAGGCGCTTCTTCCGGCGGGTCGCGGAGGCGCGTGCCATGGCGAAAGTGTGGATGGGGCGGGGGCGGGGGTCAAGGCTTTTCGCGGGGGCGAATCTCACGCACGGCAGGGTACCCGTCATCTTACGAAGGCGGGCCGGTCCGCCCCGCTCCCCGCGTTTTGGATTGACCCCTTATGCCGGATGCCTAGAATGGTCGATTAATCGGGGGCGGGATCGCGAATTCAGAAGAGGAGCCTTGCGTTGAAGCATCCCGATACCCTGGAAGCCGTACAGACCCTGCTCGATTACCGGTTCAACGATCTCGACCTGCTCACCAGCGCGCTGACGCACGCCAGCGTCGCCGACGACCGGCTGGCGTCGAACGAGCGGCTGGAGTTCCTCGGCGACGCCGTTCTCGGCCTCGTCATCTGCGAGGAACTCTTCCACCGGTTCCCGGACTTCCTGGAAGGCGAACTGACGCGCATCAAGAGCGTCGTCGTCAGCCGTGAGACCTGCGCCCGCGTCGCGGACCGCCTGGGCGTGGTCGAGCACCTGGACCTCGGCAAAGGCATCATCGAGGCGCCGAACCTGCCCGCGAGCCTCACCTCGTGCGCCTACGAGGCGCTCGTCGGGGCGGTGTACCTGGACGGCGGCCTGGAACCGGCCCGGCGGTTCATCCTGGCCCACATGGAAGAGGAAATCGAGCGGGTGATGGCGGGCGAGCACCGCCTCAACTACAAGTCCCTGCTTCAACAGCACGCCCAGCACGACCTGGGCGCCACCCCGCAGTACGAACTCCTCGACGAGAAGGGCCCCGACCACGCCAAGGCGTTCGAGATCGCCGTCGTCATCCGCGGCCGCCGGTACCCGAGCGCATGGGGACCCAGCAAGAAGACCGCCGAGCAGCGCGCCGCCATGGAGGCCCTGCGAGTCCTCGGACGGCTCGAGCAGGAAACCGAGTGCGTCGAGGGCAAGGCCGACACGTCGGACGATGCCTAACCTGCAGGGCACCCTTGACGCCCAAAGGTCGCGCTTCCCGCGCGGTGGTTCTCCCGGGCCACCGCGCCTCACGCATAGCCCGTCTTGTGCGCGGCGGGTGCGGAGACCCGCCGCGCGGGAAATAACATAGACCCGCCGCGCGGGAAAT
>CAZNYC010000006.1:11048-35419 GCA_964577175.1 uncultured Anaerolineales bacterium | reverse complement strand
GCGGGTGCGGAGACCCGCCGCGCGGGAAATAACATAGACCCGCCGCGCGGGAAATAACATAGACCCGCCGCGCGGGAAATGTCGACGCCCCCCGCGCTACGCCGATTCGTCGTCAGGGGGCGAGCCGAGGGCGTCGTCGATTTCTTCTTCGGCCTCGCGGCGCCGGTGCCGGCGGTCGTAGGCGCCGCCCCGCTCAGGACCCTCCACCCGCTCGGTCTGTGCGGGTTTCCACCGGCGCCGGGGAAACCGCGGGGGCCGGGCCGGCTCGTCGTCGCGGGACGAATGGGACATGATCAGTACTCCAGCCGCAGTTCGCGCCGGGCGAGGCGCCGGACCTTCCGCATCGACACGTGGACGCCCAGCCCGGGGCCGGTCATGGCCCGGACGAACCCGCCGTAGCCGAACGAGAGCCGCTCGCGCGTCACGTCGGCCCGCAGCAGCACCCGCCCGTAGGACCCCTCGGAGAATCGGACCCGCCGGCCGACCAGTTCCAGGAAGACGCGTCCGGCGGCGGTGAGGACGCCGGTCTCGCCGACCATGCACCCGAGTTGGAAATCGAGGCCGGCCCGGTCGGCAAGTTCGGCGAGTTTCAGGCTCCCGATCAGGCCGCCGTTCTTCGAGATGCGGATGTTGAAGAGGTCCACCTGCCCGCCGGCCACGAACCGCTCCGCCTCCGTGCACGTGATGAGCGATTCGTCCAGCATGATCGGCACCCGCGTCCGGTGCCTCAACTCCGCCAGGGCCGCCTCGTCGCCCTTGGCCAGGGGCTGTTCGACCGCCAGCACGTGGTACCGGGCGAGGACGGCCGCGCGCCGGACGGCCTGCTCGAGGTCCCAGGCGCCGTTGGCGTCGACGCGGAGGGTCCGGCGGGTGGGCCCGCGCCGCCGTCGGAGCCCACGGCCCAACTGTCGGTGGATCTCCGCCAGGTTCGCCTCGTCGAGGCCGGGTTCGGCGCCCACCTTCAGTTTGTAATCGCGGATCGAGAGGAGGCGCATCAGCCGGAGTGTGCGGCGGATCTTCTCCACCGGCCGGCGGCCGAGCACGCCGCTCACCCGCCGCAGCAGACGGTGCGGCCTGAGGCCGAAGCGGCCGGCCAGCATGTCCGCCACCCGCTGACGCCGGGACCGGCCCACGGCGTCGAGGTACGCCAGTTCGCAGGCGCACCAGGCGGCGTGGTGAACGACGTCGCCGTCGGCGATCGGGTCGGTCGCCAGGGGCGCGTCGGCCGACAGGCGCTCGGCGTAGTGGTCGCCGATGACGCGCACGGCGCCGGCCACCGTCTCGCCCGTGACGTAATTGCGGGGAATCCCCTCGCCCCACCCCACGCTGCCGTCGTCGAGGACCAGGCGGACCAGGATGCCGGTGCTGGTGTCGCGCGCAGCCCGGGCGTGCTCGAACCGGATGCGCATCGGGATCTCGTAGGCCCAGACCTCCAGGGCACGCGGGCGCGGTGGCATGGGTGCAGGCGTCCTCTTTCCCCCACGCCACGATTATGGAGCAGCGGCGCGGCCACGTCAATCGGAGCCTCACGACCGCTGAAAAGTGGAACCGGTCTCAGGACGCGGTGCCGGCGGCTACGGCGTCGGGGCAAGCGAGCGGCCAGTCGTCGGCCAGGTCGGCGGCGTCGACCGCCGCCTCCACCACCGTGTGGTCGAACTGCTTGAAGACGCCCGCCCGCAGTTGCTCGACGGCCTGGTCCAACGTCAGGGCGGGCCGGTGCGGCCGGGGACGGGTCATGGCGTCGAGGGCCTCGGCGACCGCCATCACGCGCGAGCCCAGCGGGATGGCCTCGCCCGCCAGGCCGTCCGGGTAGCCCCGCCCGTCCGGCCGCTCGTGGTGGTGGCGGATCAGGTGCACCTCCCGGTGCAGGAACGAAAGGCGCTGGAGGATCTTGACGGCCGCCGCCGGGTGCTGGCACACCAGCGCCCAGTCGCTCTTGGAGAGCGGCGCGTCCTTCCAAATGGTGTCCTCGGGGATGGCGGCCTTGCCGATGTCCTGGAGGCGAGCGGCCCGGCCGAGCAGCGCGACCTCGTCCTCCGCCAGCCCGAGTTGGCCGGCAATGGCGACGGCGTAGGCGGCCACGTTCCGCGAGTGGCCAACGCTGTAGGGGTTCCGCGCTTCGACCCTGTCGATGAGTTCACACACGTTCTGGAGGAAGGTGCGGCGGTTCCGCCGGCCGAGGGATTCCACCGTCCGGCGGAGTTGGCGGGCCTCGCGCGTGCCGGCCAGGCTCGGCTCCACCTTGCCGCGCTGCACGTCGTCCCACACGACCACGCGGTTGCCGCCCACGTTCTTGGCGCAGTACATGGCCTCGTCGGCCCAGTGGACGAGGTCCTCGGGGGCCGTATCGAGATGGAGTTGGTAGACGGCCACGCCGCCGCTCAGGCTGAGCCGGATCGCCTCGCCCTCGTGCTGCAAGGGGTGGTCCTGGACGCGGCGGCGGACCTGGTCGGCGAGGTCGGCGGCCTGGTCGATGTCGGTGTCGGGCAGGACGAGCAGGAACTCCTCGCCGCCGTACCGGGCCACCACGTCGCTGGTCCGGAGCCGGTCGCGGAACTGCTCGGCCACGTGCTTCAGGCACCGGTCGCCGACCCCATGGCCGCGCGTGTCGTTGATCGCCTTGAAATGGTCGAGGTCCATCATGACGACGGCCACGGGCGTGCACTGGCGGCGTGCGCGGGCCACCTCGCGCCGCAGCAGTTCATCGGCCTGCCGGCGGTTGACCAGGCCGGTCAGGTAATCGGTCGTGGCGAGGCGGGACAGGGCCCGGTTGGCCTCCTCCAGTTCCTGCCGGGTCTGTTCGAGCGAGACCTGCATCCGCCGCTGCTCCGTCACGTCCTGGCCGAAGCCGACGACGTACGTCACCTCGCCGTCCTCCCCGACGGAGGCGGAATAGGTCCAGGACATGGACCGCGTCTGCCCGTCCTTGGTCCGGATGGTGCTTTCGTGCCGGCCGACGGGCTGCCGGTCGCCCGCGCGAAGGTGCTCGAGCAGCCGATCGAGGCGCGGCGTGTCGTCTTCGGAAAGGAAGACCTCCGCATACGTTCGCCCGATGACCTCCTCCCGCCGGTAGCCGCTGATCCGCTCGGCCCCGTGGTTGAAGAATGTGATGCGGCCGTCGCGCAGCGAGACGCCGATGATGAACATGCTGTTGGTCTCGATGACGCCCCGCACGAAGTCCCGTTCGCGCCGCAGGGCGTCGCGGGCCGCCTTCATCTCGCTGATGTCCTTGGCGACCACGACGTAGCCCTCCGGGCCGTCGGCGGAACCGGCCATCGGCGTGACGGTCACCAGGGTGGGCAGGGTCCGGCCGTCTTTCCGGCAGAACGGCAACTCGCCGTCGAAGCGGCCGCGCTGGCGGACGGTCTCCAGCAGGCCCTGGACGGTCATGGGGTGGTCGGGCGGGCGGAAGGCCTCGAGGCTTTGGCGCGCCACCACCTCCTCGGGCCGCCAGCCCAGCATCCGGGCCCCGCCGCGAGAGCAAGAGGTGATGCGGCCGACGGCGTCGCACGTAAGGATGCAGTGGTCGGTGGCGCTGTCGAGAATGGCCTCGAGTTTGGCCTTGTGCAGGCGGGCCTCTTCGGCGCGGCAAAGGGCGTTCTGCGCCAGGCGCTTCTGGTGCGACTGGTCGGACGAGAGGTTCCGCATCAGCACCAGGTATCCGACCAGGAGAAGGGCAAAGCCAACGGCATGAAAGGGAAGGTTCGCCTCCAGGGCGTCCGCCCACGCCACCCAGGACGGCGCGGCGAGGCCCGTCAGGCGGACCGTCTCCCCGGCGATGAGCACCGCCACGCCGAGGAGCAGGACGGCGTAACCGACCGGCCGGCCGCCGGTCCGACGCCACACGAGCGTCGGAATCGCCGCCATCGCCGTGCACAATACGACCAGACGGAAGATACTGTATGCCAGACACCAATCGCCCACGGGGCCCCCATTCCCATCCCGAAAGCGCGCCCCCGATGTGTTATCAGCGTGTGTGGAACATCGCAGTATCGGCAGGAAATGCGGTTTATCTTGAAGAAACATGGCCTGCGCGCGGAGAAGCGGGTGTGGCGCAGGGCCACGAAACGGGCTTTTTCACACCGCGGCGGACGGCATGGCCGCCCGATGTTGGGTGACCAGGCGGTCTCGAAGGGGGTATCGCGCGGTGGCCGGTCCTGGACACCGCGAGGCGGGTGCGAAGACCCGCCGCGATCGACGCCGGACAGGCTCTTACAGGCGGTGGAGGGCGGCCTCGATCTTCTCCCAGTGCGTGCCGCGCCAGAACACTTTCGCACACCGCCGGCACCGGAAGTACGCGTCGCACCACTGGAAGGTCCGGGCGGGCACCTCCGGCCGGGCCGACGCCTTCGGGATCCGCTCCAGCCGGCCCCCGCACGCCATGCATCGGGGCGGGCGGCGCTCCAGGCCCAACCGCTCGAAGACGAACCGCAACTGCCCGACCTTGTCCAGGCCGTGCGGCAAGAGGAGGGCGCGAACGCGGCCGGACCGGATCGCCCCGTGGCGCACGAGTTCCGTGTCGCAGGTCAGGAGGATGCGGTTGCCTGCGAGGGCGCGGCGGAGGAGGTCCGCGTCGTCGATGCCCTCCTCCCAGGCGGCGTCGTACCCGGCGGCCCGGAGCCAGCGGGCCAGACCGCCCAGCATGGCGTCGCACCAGAAGGCGGGGGCGTCGTCGGCGTTAGCACCGTTGCCGGCCATGAGACTGACTCACGCCCCGAACTTGGCCAGCCGGCCGGCGTGGCCGAGCAGCAGCGGCATGAGGTGCGTGCTCGGCCGCAGGCCCAGCCCGCCCGCGGCGCACGCCACTTCGTTGAACTCCGTCACGCCGTCGCGGCGGGCCAGGGCCGCCGACAGCAGCACCGGTACCGGGTGGAACGAATGCGCCTTCATCGCCGACGGCGTCGAGTGGTCGGCGGTCACCGTCAGGGCGCCCGGGCCGAGGTCCAGGAGGGCGGGCAGCGCCCCATCGGCCTCCTCGATGTAATGGACCTTGGCGTCGAAGTCGCCGTCCTCACCCGCCTTATCGGTGTGCTTGTAATGGAGGAAGAAGAAGTCGTAGTCGTCCCACGCCTCGGTGAGACCGGCCACGTCCTTCTCGACGTCGTTGGTGGCCTCGAGGGGTTCCATGCCGACCAGTTTCGCGACGCCGCGGTACATGGGCGTGCCCGCGACGACGGCGGCGCGGACGCCGAACCGCTCCGTCACGGTCGGCCAGGCGGGGCGCTCGGCGAACCCGCGAACCAGGATCATGTTGGCCTTCTCTTCATCGGCGAGCAGGTCGCGGACCTGCGGCAACAGGGCGCGCATGACCTCGGCGGTGCGGGCGCTTTCGGGCGTGTCGTCCGTCGTGGTGACCTCGCGCGGCGGGACGCCGGTCGCCTGCGGGTCGGTGTCCTCCAGGCCGTCGCCCAGCCCCTCGCCGCGAAGCACCAGCAGGGCCCGGTGTTCCTTGACGGGCGTCCAGTGCACCTCCACACCGTTGACTTCGGTGACGGCCTCGCGCAGGCGGCCGACGAGGCGCTCGCACTCCTCGTTGGGGATGCGGCCGGCGCGGCGGTCGGTCACGTTGCCGGCGTCGTCGAGCGTGCAGAAGTTGAGCCGGGCCGCCACGTCGCCGTGCTGAAGGTCGAAGCCGACGCCGGCGGCGGCCAGCGCCCCACGGCCGCACTGGTACGCGACCGGGTCGTAGCCGAACAGGCCGAGGTGCCCCGGCCCGCTGCCGGGCGTGACGCCGGGGTAGACCGGTTCGAGCAGCCCGCCGCAGCCGTCGGCGACGAGGCGGTCGGCGTTGGGGGTGCGGGCGGCCTGGAGTTCGGTCACGTCGTCCGGGCCGGCCTGGATGCCGCCGACGCCGTCCCAGACGAACAGGACGATCTTGCCGCCCTCCTGGAGCAAGGGCGAGAGGTCCATCGTGGTTGGCATGTGCGTCTCCTCTGTGATAAGGGGCGCGGCGGACGGCCGCGCGGTCGGTTCGCGTCCGGCCCTCCCAGGATACCGCCCCGCGGCGGCGGGTGCAAGCGATGGGCGCCTCGCGACGAAGGTTCCAGGAGCCCTCCTCAGGTCCCCGGCGGCGGAGCCGCAATGACCGGCACCTTCTGCGGATTATCGGCCCGGAAGGAGCCGGCGATCAGCACGCCCGACGCCGCCAGCATGATCCAGCCGATGAGCCGGTAGGAGCCGGTCTCGTCCAGGACCTGGCTGAAGAGGTACGGCCCGAGGGCGCTGGCGAAGACCGTCAGGGCGGTCGCAAAGCCGCTGATTGCCCCCAGGTGCAGCCGGCCGAAGAACCGCGGCCAGGTCACTTGAAGCAGCAGCCCGAAGAACCCCATGCTCAGACCGTTGCCCGCCACGAAGACCCAGAAGCGGAAGTCGGCGTCCGGCACGATCAGGCCGGTAACGGAGACCCCGATGCCCGCCAGCATGCCCATCAGGAGATATTTCAGCGGGATGCGGTCGCTCAGCCACCCCGCGCCCAACCGGATGGTGACCCCGATGACCGCCCCCGGCAGGAAGATGGCGTACGCCTCGTCGCCCGCCCCCCCAACCTGCCGGAAGATCGACGCCACGTTGAACGTCATCCCGGTCACGTACATGCCGAAGAGCGAGAGGGCGACGGCGAACATCCAGAACGGATACCGGCGGAGGGCCTCGCCCAGCGTGAAGTTCCGCACCGCCGGCCGCGACCCGCCGCCGGACGCGTCCCCCCCGGGCGGGTCGCCGTCCGGCGATAAACCGCACTCCTCCGGGCTGTCGCGCCAGAACACCAGGGCCACGGCGGCGTACCCGATGCCGATAACGCCGGCTAACATGGCCCACGTCCCCTGCCAGCCGAAGGCATCGATCAGGGCTTTCAGGACGCGCGGGGCGCCGGACAACCCGAGGGCGGTGAACACGCCGCTCACGCCGCTTACCGTGCCGCGCCGGCGATCGAACCACTTCATGATCATGTTGCGCGAGACGAGGGTCAGCATCCCCTGCCCGCTCAGCCGCAGTGCGAAGAAGCCGACCAGGATGGTCGCAAACGCCGCCGCCGTCGCGTACGCCGGCCCCACGAAGTCCGCAAGACGCCCCGCCAACACATCGCACCGGCTGAGGACCAGCAGCACGCCGCCCAGCGCCACGCACGACACCGTCCCGACGACCCGCGCCCCGAACCGGTCGTACAACCGTCCCGCCGGCACGAGGAGCAGGCTCGAGCCGATCGTCCCGATCATGTACGCCAGGCTGAGCGTGACGCGCGAGAGGCCGAGCGCCGCCATCAGGGGTTCGGTGAACGGCGAGACGCCGATCGTCTGGCCGGGGGCACTCATCAGCACGCCGACCGTGCCGAGACCCAGGATCGCCCATCCGTAGAAGACGGGCGCGCGGGCGGGGGAAAACGGGATGTGCGGCGCGGTGCGCGTCGCGGCGGCGTCGTCCGGCACGGCACGTCCTCCGACAGCGGGTAAAAAGAGCCCAGGGCCGGCACAGCCCTGGGCTCGCGGTGGCGGTTTCGGCGCGGCGTTACTTCTTCTTCAGGAGGATGAACATCTGGCGGTCGCCGGCCCGGACGAGCAGCGGCAGGCCGCGCGACAGGTTCGCCTCGTCGATGACCTTCTCCAGGTCGCGGACCTTCGTGACGTCCTTTCCGCCCGCCTGAAGGATGAGCATGCCTTCCTCCAAACCGGCGCGCGAGGCCAGGCTCCCGGCCTCAACGCCGGTGACCAGGACGCCCTGGCCCGGCTTGTAGCCGTAGCGCTCCTCGGCCTCGGGCGTGACGCCGGAGACCGCCAGGCCGAGTTCATCGAGGTCGGCCGAGCCGGCGCCGCCGGCGCCGTCGCCCCGGGCGGCGCGGGCGAGTTCCTCCCGCTCGGGCCGGGTCGCGATCTCGACCGTCACGGTCTTGCGCTCCCCGCCGCGCACCAGCACCACCTTCGCCTCGGTGCCGGGCTTGGTCCAGGCGACGGCGGACTGCAACTCGCTGGGTTCGCCGACCGCCTTGCCGTTGAACTTGAGCACGACGTCGCCGGCCTGGATGCCGCCGTCGGCGGCGGGGGTGCCGTCGAAGACCTGGCTGATCAGGACACCCTCCTTGCCGGAGAGGTCCATGGACTCGGCCATCTCGGGCGTCAGGGGCTGGATGCTGACCCCCAGCCATCCGCGGACGACCTCGCCCTCCTCCACCAGGCGGTTCATCACCTTTCGGGCCATGTTGATGGGTACGGCAAACCCGATGCCCATGTACCCGCCGCTGCGGCTGGCGATGGCCGTGTTGACGCCCACCACTTCGCCCCGCATGTTCACCAGGGGCCCGCCGGAGTTGCCCGGGTTGATGGCCGCGTCGGTCTGGATGAAGTTCTCGTACTCGGTGATGCCCACGCCGTGCCGGCCGGTGGCGCTGATGATGCCGCTCGTCACGGTCTGCTCCAGGCCGAAGGGGGACCCGACGGCCAGGACCCAGTCGCCGACCTCCATGTCCGTCTCGTCGCCGAGTTTGGCGACGGGCAGTTCCGTGTCGGCCTCGATCTGGACGACGGCGATCTCGCTGGGCGGGTCCGTGCCGATGACTTCGGCCGAGAATTCCCGCCCGTCGGACAGGCGGACCGTGATCTCGTCGGCGTCCGCCACCACGTGGTTGTTCGTCAGGATGTAGCCATCGGCGCTGACGATGACGCCGGAGCCCAGGCCGCGCCGTTCGAACTCGCGCCCGCCCTCGGGGCCGCGGAAACGGCGGCCGAAGAATCGGCGGAGGAAATCCTCGCCGAACGGCAGGGACGACGCCTCCACCGTCTTGCTGACGCCGATGGCGACCACCGCCGGCCGGATGTGCTTGGCCACCGCCCGGAACCGTTCCGACAGGCGGTCGATGCCTTCCGGCATGGGAGGCAGGGGCTCGAGTTTCTCCGGCGCCGCCCGCGCCTCGGACTGGGACACCGGCACGTCGCCGGGCGAGGTCAGGGTGAACAGCAGCGGAATCGCCACGCCCCCCGCCACGATAATCCCCAAGGCCAGGACCAGGACGATGAGCAGTCGTACGTCACGCATATCTTCTCTCCTTCTTCACGCGGAGCGATCCGGAAACGAAACGGCCGGCCTCCCGCGGGGCCGACTCGGTCTCGCTCTTAGACGCCGCCTCTCTTCAATTGTTCACCGCCGCGGCACGGAATGTCGCGCCGGCCGACTCGCCCGGACGGCCCGCGGGACACCCTCGAGCCGCCTAACGCCGAGGAACGACGCCGCGCCGACAGGCCAAGTTTCTATGATACGTGCCCGCCGGGAGGCGCAGCAAGGCGTTTTTGAAACGGTCGCCTGCTGCCGGCCGGTGGCGTCCGCGCCGACGCGGGGCACCGCCCCGCAAAACCGCGGGGCGCGAATCCGCCGTTTCCCGGCCAAAAACCGGCCTTTTCGCTTGCACACCGCTCACGCGACCCCTATTGTGCGGCATACCGATCTTTGAACCCGCACCTCAGGAGCACGCTATGCCTCGACGCGACAGCGACCGACACCGAGGACGCCGCGACAGCCGAGGGGGGCCTCGCCCCCAACGGAGGCCTTCCGGCGACGAACGCCTCAGCCGGTTCCTGGCGTTCGCCCTGCGGCACCATCCGGAGGAGATCGACCTGGAACTCGACGCGCGCGGTGCGGCGGACGTCGACGCCCTGCTCGAAGGCATCCGCCGCCGCCCCGGCCTCGAGAACGTCACCCGCGACCAGATCGAGCAACTGGTCCGGTCGGGACCCGGCGCGGCCCGGTTCACCATCGAGCAAGGGCGCATCCGGGCCCGCTACGGCCACAGCCTGGAGCAGCCCATCCAGTACAAGCCGGCCGACCCGCCGGAAATCCTGTTCCACGGCACCACGCCGGAGGCGGCCGACGACATCCTGGCCGAGGGGTTGACGGCGGGCCAGCGGCAACGGGTCCACCTGTCGGTCGACACGCCCGCCGCCCGCGAGGTCGGACGCCGCCGGTGCCCCGACCCCGTCATCCTCCAGGTGGACACCGAATGCGCGTCGAAGGCAGGGGTGCGGTTCTACCGCGGGGGACCCGCCGTCTGGCTCTCCGACGCGATTCCGCCGGAGTGCATCACGCGCGCGGAGTGACGCGACGGCGCTGCAACCGCATTCCGCGCCGCGGGTCGCCGCACCCGCCTCGCCGCGAACGCCCGTTTCGGGCCGCGGCGCGGACCGCCCCGCTTGCCGCGCGCGAAACCGCCGTCTGCTTTTGAATAGCCCGCCCACCCCAACGCGTATATACTTGCGCCCGACGGAATCGGGAATCTCAGACGATGCGGACGGGATCGAGCATGCCTTGCATCGGCAGCGCGCGCAGGTTTCAACTGACGGCGGCCGTCGGTCTCATTGCGGCCGGCCTGCTGGCGGGGGGTGCCGCGCCCACCCGGCACAAGCACGTGCCACGGCCGGTCTCGCCCGGCCGTGCGCTCGACCATGCGCCGGACACGGCGGGGCAAGACCCGCCGTGGCACCCGCGCGCGGAAGCGGTGCCCGCCAAGCCGTCCGCCGCGGAAGACACGACGGGCGAGGACGGGGCCCCCGATGCGCCCTCCGACGCCGACGCGGACCCGGACGCCCCCCTTCTCACCGCCCGCGTGCCCGTCAGCGGGGTCATCGACACCGCCCTCCGCACGAGCGTCGCACGCCGCGCCACCGACGCCGTCGACGACGGGTGCGGCCTCATCATCTTCCACATCACCTCCGACGGCGGGTACGTGACGGACGGCATGGAACTCAGCCGCCAGATCCAGCGCGTCGGCCGACGCGCCCGCACCGTCGCGTTCGTCGACGCCCGGGCCTACAGCGCCGCGGCCATCCTGGCCTTCTCCTGCCAGGAGATCGTCATGACGCCGGAGGCCTCCGTCGGCGCCTGCACGCCGTACATGGCGACGCCCGCGGGCGGGGCCGTGGAAATGGAGGACGAGGTCCGCGCCAAGATGGAAGGCACCATCGTCGAGCGGCTCCAGACCCTCGCCGAGCAGCACGGCTATCCCAAGGCCCTCCTCAAGGCCATGGTCACGATGCAGACCGTGGTCATCGAGGCCCGAAACCAGGAGACCGGCGAGGTCCGGTACGTGGAGGAGGAAGACCTCTTCGCCCTCGGCCCCGACTGGAAGAAAGGCGAGACGATCGTCTCCGGCGACGAGGTCCTGACCGTCGGCGCCGAGGAGGCCGAGACCTACGGTCTCGCCAGGCACGTCGTCCCGCGCATCGACCGCCTGTACGACCTGTACCCGATCCGCGACCGCATCGAGGTCTACCCGGTCACGTGGAACGAGACGCTCGTCTCCTGGCTGAACAGCATGTACTTCAAGGCCCTGCTGGTGCTCATCGGGCTGCTGGGGATTTACGTGGAGATGCATACGCCGGGCGTGGGCGTGCCGGGGGCCATCGGGCTGGCGGCGTTCGGGCTGCTGTTCACGGCCTCGTTCCTGGCGGGTCGGCCGGAGTGGCTGCCCGTCCTGCTGTTCGTCGCCGGCGGCGCCCTGCTGGCGGTGGAACTGCTCGTGACGCCCGGCTTCGGCGTCCTGGGCGGCCTGGGGGCCCTGCTCCTGCTGGGGAGCATCATCCTGGCCCTGCCCCCGTCGTATATGGAACCCGGCACGGGCGGCGACGTGGACTGGGACGCCCTGGCCCGCTCGCTGGCCATGACGGCCGTCGTGATGGTCGTATTCGTCATCTCGGCGATGGTGCTGGCGCGCTTCTTGCCGCGAATGCCCCTGTTGAACCGGCTGGTCCTGTCGGACACGACCGTGTCGGACGGTTCCAGCCGCGCCGCCGCCGCCAGCCAGGAGCGGACGGCCCGCGTCGGCGAGACCGGACGGACGACGACGATGCTCCGCCCCGCCGGCAAGGCCCGCATCGGCGAGCGTCTGGTGGACGTGGTGACCGACGGCGAGTTCCTGGACGCCGGCACCGACGTCCGCGTGGCCCAGGTCCGCGGAAACCGGATCGTGGTGGCCCCGGCGCCCGCCGAGGACGAGAACGAGGAAACGGAGTCCGCCTGATGGAGACCGCCGTCCCCATGCTGGCCCAGGTGTCGTGGGGCTGGGTCGTCCTGCTGCTCGCCCTGGGCGTCCTGTGCGCCGCGGCCGAGATCTTCATCCCGAGCGGCGGCGTGCTGACGGTCCTCGCAATCCTCTGCTTCGTCGGCGGCATCGTGGCGGCGTTCGCCGTCGGCACGACGACCGGCATCGTCACGCTCCTCGTGACGGTGCTGCTGGCGCCGGTCCTGCTGTACGTCCTGATGCGCATCTGGCCGCACACGCCCATGGCCAAGCGGATCATCCTGGTCGGTCCGAACCAGCGCGGGACGGCCGGCGACCTGACCCACCGCCGGCCCGGCGAACTCATCGGCCGGCAAGGCGTGGCCAAGACGCTGCTGCGCCCCGCCGGCAAAATGACACTGGACGACGGCCGGACCGTCGATTGCGTGACCGAAGGCGAGTACGTCCAGCCCGGCACGCCCCTCACGGTGCTGGCCGAGCACGGCGCCCGCGTCGTCGTCCGGCCCGTGCCCGAGGACGAGGACGAGTCACACGCTGGCAAGGAATGAGCGCGGCGGGTCTCCGGACCCACCGCGCGAGGCACCGGGCGCCACGGATTGCTTGCCAATCCGTGCCCCACGATTGATGAACACGGTTTGACAAGCAAACCGTGGCACCTGCGTGTTCGGCGTGGAGACCCGCCGCCCTACGCAAGCGAATCCTGACCGCAACCGGAAGGAGAATCCCATGCAACCCTCTCTGTTCGACACGGCCGCCGGCGCGCTGCCCCTGGCGGTGAGCGGCTGGTACGTCCTCATCGGCATCCTGCTGGTGATCGGCCTGGTGCTGTTCCTGGTCATTCTGCGGTACCTCGGCCTGTGGGTCCGGTGTATCGCGACGAGGGCCGAGATCGGCATCGTCGACCTCGTCGGCATGTCGCTGCGGAAGGTGAGTCCGAACGTGATCGTCAGCACGAAGATCATGGCGGTCCAGGCCGGCATCGCTACCGAGACCCGCGACCTGGAGAGCCACTACCTGGCGGGCGGCAACGCGCCGAAGATGGTCCGGGCCCTGATTGCGGCCGACCGGGCCAACATCGACCTGGACTTCAAGACCGCCGCCGCCATCGACCTGGCCGGACGCGACATCCTCGCCGCCGTCCACACCTCCGTCCTGCCGAAGGTCATCGACTGCCCGAACCCGGAGCACGGCCGGCCGACCGTCGACGCCGTCGCCGAGGACGGCATCCAACTGAAGGCCAAGGCCCGCGTGACGGTGCGGGCGAACCTGGAGCGGCTGGTCGGCGGGGCGACCGAAGAGACGATCATCGCCCGCGTCGGCGAGGGCATCGTCACGACGATCGGCTCGGCCCAGAGCCACAAGGCCGTCCTCCGCGACCCGGACTCCATCTCGAAGCGGGTCCTGGAGAAGGGCCTCGACGCCGGGACGGCGTTCGAGATTCTCTCCATCGACATCGCCGACGTGGACGTGGGCGACAATATCGGCGCCCGCCTCCAGGCGGACCAGGCCGAGGCGAACAAGCGGATGTTCCAGGCCGAGGCCGAGAAACGCCGCGCCGCCGCCGCCGCCCGCGAACAGGAAATGCTCGCCCTCGTCCAGGAGAACCGGGCCAAGGTCGTCCTGGCCGAGGCCGAGGTGCCCAAGGCCATGGCCGAGGCGTTCCGCGCCGGCAACCTCGGTATCATGGACTACTACCGCATGAAGAACATCCAGGCGGATACGGGCATGCGGCAGAACATCGGCGAAAACGCCGGCCCGCCCAAGCCGCCCGAGGAACAGTAACCGCCGCACGCACGCCCCCTCTTCCTTGACGGGAGAGAGGAAGGGGTGAGGGCGAAGCAGCGATCCCCCTCACCCTGCCCTCTCCCGCCGGGGGAGAGGGAATGCAGGACAAGCGACTTGCCGTCACGCCAGGAGCACACGATGGAACAGATCATCGCCCTCATCCTTTTCGCCCTCATCGCCCTGGGCGCCAGCCTGCTCCGCAAGTACGTCGAGAAGCAGCAGCGCGAGCAGCAGGCCGCCAACCGCGACGCCAGGCAGAAGGACCAGGCCGACCAATGGAAACGGGACTCCGGCCGGACGGAGCGCCGCCCGTCCGCGACGGCCCATCGCGAGCCGGAGCAGAAAACGCCGTCGCAGCCCGCGGCCGGGGCGTCCGCCCCGCAGCGGGGGCGCGGGCGCCAACCGGCCGCCGGCATGCCGGCGCCGTCCCGCGCGCCGCGGGGCGCCCGCCGACGGCAGCCGGGCCGGACCGCGCAGGCCCGCCAGCCTTCGCAGGCGCAGGCGGAACGGCGTCCGCAGCCCGCCGAGCCGCCTGTAACGGCACGGCCCGTCGAGAGCCCGTCGGCCACCGTGGAGACCGTCCACGCCGCCGCCCGGAAGGGCACGGGCGAGTCCGGGCGACGGCTCGGCCGGCTCGGCCGGTCCAACTTTCCCACCCTCGGCACGCTCGGCCGGCCGGGCGGGGCGGCGCCGGCCGCCGCCGGCACTGCCGCCCGACGGGGCGCGGGACGCGTGGACTACATCGGCGGCATGCTCCGCGGCCCGAACGCCGCCCGCGCGATCGTCCTCGCGGAAATCCTCGGCCCGCCCAAGGGGCTGCGCGGCACATGATGGGATGAGGGCCCGCGGCCGGTACCTGGCGGTCTCGATGATGTAGTAGCAGGAATCGCGAGGACTCACTTCGAACAGGCTTTAACTTGTCGGAGGTTAGTTCCATGGCACTTCCCGGCTCCATCCCCCTCTGCACGCGGCTTGGGCGCGAAATCCCCAATGCTCAGGATCCCGATCCCGCGCCGCACGTGGCCGCAAGATTGGCCGAAGTTCACCGAAGGGCTTCTCCGATGGCTACGATGCGGCGGCCCCCGACTGGCCAGTATAACTGCCATGGAATGACCTTTGCAAACAGGCGAACTGGCATTTGCGGATTCAACTTTGAAACGCAACAAGCGAAACGACGGCTTGTGGCGTTTGAGGGCCTCTGCCTCGGCTCCGAGGCTGCCAGGGGCCCCTTTCGCCCCGCCGCCTCGGCGTCGGCCCGGAGCCCTTCGGGCCGCCGGGTGAGGCCGACGCCGACGCGACGGGGCTCCAGGGGCTTGGGGGCTTGTTGCGTTTCAAAGTTGAATCCGCAATTTATAATCCGGAGGACGTCGAAGCCATCCTCCTTGACGATGGTTACCGGTCTATCAGGTCTGCGGAAGCACAACCAGGTGACCTCGTGGTCTGTTATGAGGGGAAGGAGGTTTCGCGCACCGCAGTCATCACGCACATTGAGCGCTCCGACGATCTCATAGGTGGACAAGCCGTGTGGGTTCTCAGCAAGTGGGGACAAGCCGGGGAGTATTTGCACACCCTTACGGAAGGTCCTTATAAGGATCAGCGCGTGGCATTTTGCACAGAAAGGCCTCTTCAATGAGCAGTCAGGACTTCAGTGTTCTCGATTCCGACGGGGTATTGTTTCAGGCCGCTGCAGCCTCGGACGTAGGGAGTCTCTGGCGAAGGCTCGCTCGTACGCCGGAGGTCAGAAGCGTGGCTCTCAGGCTAGCTTCAGACCCGGAGAGCATTCGCCATCTTTGTGGTTGGATTCAGAAGCTCTTGCGAATGCCTTACGATAATCGTTACAGGCACCCCGCTGAGTCGGCAATATGTGCTGGCTTGGTGCTCCTGGAGCAAAGCCCCTTGCCCGAGGTAAGGGCGCTGTTTGCTCAACGACGCCGAGAACGCGTGAACTCTCTTGTTTGGATCCGAAGGATGGCTGAATACTGCAGTGATCGGTTCGTAGACAGCAATGCCCCTTCGTACTACAGCCCGGTCAAGTCTTCTACCCTGCAGTGGGTCCGGTACCAAAATAGCGGACAACCTGTGGCGCCAGCCGGCACCACGTGTCACACAACGATGGTCGCGTAGCGCACGAGGAAGGGATACAGATTGCCTACTCACGTGTTTACTGTCGCTGCAATGGGGCACGCGGTGGACGCGCAGTCCAACACCGTCACGTTGTTTTCAGTCTTAGAGCAGGTGGGGGGGGCGAGTCTACCGATTGCACTGCCTAGCTTCGTCATAGTCACCCTTTGGCAAAGGGAAGAAGGCGAGGACGGTACCAAGTTCTTCCAGAGGACTCGGCTTCTCGGCCCCGATGGCGAAGAGATCTTCAACCTAGAGGGCGACTTCCGCCTTGAAAAGCCACGGCACCGAATGTTTCTCACCGTGGGCGGTACACCGTTCAAGCAAGAGGGACGCTATAACATTGAGGTATCAATTCGCCGGGAAGAGGATGGCACCTACGGCAAGCCCGCGGCAATGTACCCCATCCAGGTTGCTATTGCCGATGTACCCTCACCAACACCCCTCCTCGACGAGCCCGACGGCGATTGAATCTATTGCCTGCATGCCCTGGCCTTCTCCCCACAATTCCCTTGAGGCCCCGTCCCCCCCGCCCGTATGATTTGCGAAGGGCGGGATGAGGGGCTTGCGATGACCAACGCAGACCAGGGCGACGCGGCCACCCTCCGCCGCCACCTCGACGCGCTGCTGGAGATCACGCGCCGGCTGGCCTCCGAGCCGCGCCTCGACCCCCTGCTGGAGTCCATCGCCGAGGAAACCTGCAACCTCCTCGACGCCGAGCGGGCCACCCTCTTCCTCTACGACCCCGCCACCAACGAACTCTACAGCCGCATCGCCACCCAGAGCGAGATCGAGGTCATCCGGATGCCGGCCGACCGCGGCATCGCCGGCTCCGTGGCCCGGACCCAGGCGTGCCTGCTCATCCCGGACGCCTACTCCGACCCCCGCTTCAACAAGGAGGTCGACCGCAAGACCGGCTGGCGGACCCGCAACATCCTGGCCGTCCCCATGACCAACCTGAACGGCGACCTCGTGGGCGTGGTCGAGGCGCTGAACAAGCGGTCCGGCCCGTTCACGGAGGACGATACGGCCCTGATGCGGGCGCTGGCCGACCAGGCCGGCGTCGCCCTGGAGCGGGCCCGGCTGGTGGAAGAGTTCCTGGCCAAGCGGCGGCTGGAAGCCGAGATGGAACTCGCCCAGCAGATCCAGGCCGACCTCCTGCCCGAACAGCCCCCGCCCACCGACGCCTTCGACCTGGGCGGCTGGAACCGACCGTCCGAATACGCCGGCGGCGACTTCTACGACCTCTTCCGCTGGGGCGACGGACGCATCGGCATGATGCTCGGCGACGCCGTCGGACACGGGGTGGGCCCGGCGCTGCTGGCGGCGACGACGCGGGCCCTCATCCGGGCCCTGGCCCTCCGCGACACCTGCCCGGCCTGCGTCCTGACCGACGCCAACCGCCTCCTCACCGCCGACGTCGAGGCCGGACGCTTCGTCACCCTCGCCCTGGCGGTCCTGGATGACGCCCACGGCACCGTCACGTTCGCCAGCGCCGGCCACGGTCCGCTGCTGCTGGCCCGGACGGACGGCACGTCCGAGCGGTTCACCGCCACGGGCCTCCCCCTGGGCATCATGGCCGACGCGGCGTTCGAGGCGTCGGACCCGCTGCCCCTCGGCCCCGGCGACGCCTTCTTCCTGATCTCCGACGGCATCTTCGAGTGCGAGCAATCCGACGGCACGGAACTCGGTTTCGACGCCGTCGTCGAGACCGTTCACGCGCATCTGGCAGACTCGACCGGCGCCGTCATCGGCGCCCTGGAAGGGCTGACCGATTCGGTGTGCCCGGGCGGCCACTTCCGCGACGACCGGACGGTGGTGGCGGCGAAGCGGCTCTGACGAGTCACAACGATGGACCAACCTCCCATTCAGGACGGCGACCTCGACCGCGCCACGGACCGCGAGTACGCCGCCATCAGCGTGCCGGCCGTCCTGGCCGTCGGCCTCGCGGCCGTGGGGGTCGTGGCGTTCCTCGCCCCGCCGCTCGTCGCCGTCCCGCTGCTGGCGGCCGTCATGGGCCTTGCGGCGCTTCGCCGGATTCGTCGGTCGCGCGGCGTGCTGACGGGCCGGCGCCTGGCGCTGGCGGGGCTCACGCTCGGCACGGGGCTCACCCTGGCCGCCGGCGGCTATCACGGATGGACGTGGTACGACGAGTACCGGACGCTGCGGTCCCTGGCGGCCGACACCCACGCCGTCATGGACCGGATCGTGGCCCGCGAGTGGACGGAGGTGTTCAAGCGCATCCCGCCCGGCACGCCGCAGCACAAGGGCGGGCCGGACCTCTTTCGCCGTCGGCTGACGGGCCTGTTCACCGGGGCGGGCGAGCCCGTCGACCGCCAGTTGCGGGCCCTCCAGGTGCTCCAAACGGAGCGCGACGAGGCCGTCGCCATGGCGGAGGTCCGTCTCCGCCTGGAGCAGCGGACCCTGGACTTCAACCTCTGGTACCAGCCGGACGCGACCGGCCGGTGGCGGTTCGTGGGGATCAGCGGACGGGAGACGTTCGAGAGCGTGAGCCGCCGGGGCGGCCGCCCGCCTGCGCCGCTGCCTGGCCCGTTCTCGCGCGGATGAGCCCGACGCCGGCGCCCGAGCCGCGAAGATATTCAGCGCGGGTTAACCTTGGGTGGTAGCGCGGTGGTTCTCCGTAACCACCGCGCTGAGACCTAAGCAACACTTTCGCGTGTGGCCCGGCCGGCTTGTCCGGCCGGGAAGGTATATCCACCCGGTTGGACAAGCCAACCGGGCCACACCAGCGCGGCGGGGGCGGAGACCCGCGAGCAAAACACACCTCATCTCGGTTTCTCATGCCTTGAGGCCGACCCGCCGAATCTGGGCGCCCAGACGGCGGAGTTTCTTCTCCAGTTCCTCGTACCCGCGGTCCAGGTGGTAGACGCGCGAAACGGTCGTCTTGCCGCGCGCCATCAACCCCGCGATGACCAGGGCGGCGGAGGCCCGCAGGTCGCTCGCCATGACGGGGGCGCCGGAGAGATGTTCCGTGCCGTGGACGACGGCGGCGCTCGCCTGTTTGCGGATGCGGGCGCCCATGCGGCCGAGTTCCGCCACGTGCATGAACCGGTCGGGGAAAATCTTCTCGGTGACCACGCTGATGCCGTCGGCCGTCGTCAGGGCCGCCATCATCTGGGCCTGGAGGTCCGTCGGGAAACCGGGGAACGGCAGGGTGGTGACGTCGATGCTGCGGAGGCGGCGGCGGGCGCAGACGCGGATCGCGCCGTCGCACCGCTCGACGTCGGCCCCGGCCTCGTGGAGCGTGTTGACGAGGGCGAAGAGGTCGTCCCAGCGGGCCCCCTCGACGGTCACGTCGCCGCGGGTGGCCGCCCCCGCCAGGAGCAGCGTGCCGGCCTCCACACGGTCGGGGATGACCGTGTGCTCGCACCCGCCCAGCCGGTCCACGCCGTGGACCACCAGCCGCGGCGAGCCGACGCCCTCGATGCGGGCGCCCATCTTCTCGAGGACGCGGACAAGGTCGCCGACCTCCGGTTCGCACGCGGCACAGTCGATGACGGTGGTGCCCTCGGCCAGGGCGGCCGCCATCAGAATGTTGGCCGTCCCGGTGACGCTGGAGCCGAACGGCCCGCCCAGGTACATCTCCGTGGCGCGGAGGCGGCGGCACGACCCGGAGATGTACCCGTGCTCGACCTCCAGGCGTGCGCCGAGGGCCCGGAGGCCCTTCAGGTGGAGGTCCACGGGCCGGTCGCCGATGGCGCAGCCGCCGGGCAGACTGACCTCCGCTTTGCCGCGACGGGCGACCAGCGGGCCGAGGACGCAGATGCCGGCCCGCATCGTCTTCATGATCTCGTACGGGGCCCGGTTCCGCTTGGAGGTGGCCGGGCTCCGAAGCACCATCGTCCCCCCGCGCTTCCGCTCCACCGACACGCCGAGTTTGCCGAGCAGGCGGCCCATGGTGCGGATGTCCGCCAGGTCCGGCACGCCTTTCAGGACGAGCGGTTCCTCGGCGAGCAGCGAGGCGGCCATGATGGGCAGGGCGGCGTTCTTGGCGCCGCTCGCCCGGACCTGCCCCGTGAGGCGGCGTCCGCCCGTGACGACGAGTGCATCCATGCGGTTTCGCTCCCTTCCATTCTTTGCGCGGCGGGTGCCACCAACCAAGCGCGGCCGGCGAACACAGACCGCGCCGCGCAGGTCAACCGCGCCCGAACCTTCGTCCAGACCGGACCGCGAGGGTCCACGGCGACCGAACCGTCACGCCTCCCGCCGGGCGACGAGGATGCGGTCGTGACCGGCGTAGTCTTTGCGAATCTCCACGTCGACGAGGCCGCGCGTCCCCTCGGCCATCTCGCGAGCCCGGCCGCCCTGGCCCGCGCCGATTTCGACCATCAGCACGCCGCCGGGCTTCAGGTAGGCCCGCGCGCCGCGGAGGAGCCGTTCGATCACCTCCGTGCCGTCGGGCCCCGCCACGAGCGCCTCGCGCGGCTCGTGGTCGCGGATGTCGGCCGGCAAACCCTTCCACTCCCCTTCCGCCACGTACGGCGGATTGGCGAGGAGGAACCCGGCCGGCTGCGCGTCGGCGGCGTCGAGCGGCTCGTACAGGTCGCCCTCGAGCAGCGTGACGCGGTCCGTCACCCCGTGGGCCTCGGCGTTGGCGCGGGCCACCTCCAGGGCGGCGGATGAGACGTCCGTGGCCGTCACGCGCGCCCCCGCCAGATGGACGGCCAGGCTGACCGCGATGGCGCCGGAGCCCGTGCCGAGTTCGATGATCTCGACCGGCGCGGCCGCCGCCTCGTCCGGCCCGTCCCCGGCGGCGGTCTCGAGCGGCACAGGCGCGGCCGCGCGGACCCGCCGGATGACCTCCTCGGCCAGTTGCTCGGTCTCCGGCCGGGGGATGAGTACCTCCGGCGTCACCTTCAGCGCCAGGCCCATGAACTCCGTCGTGCCGACGAGGTACCGGCTGGGCTCGCCGGCGGCCCGGCGGCGGACGAGGTCGCGGTAGGCGGCCCGGTGCTCGTCCGTGACCGTCTCCTCGTACGCCATGTAGAGGTCGAGGCGCGCAAGGCCCAGGACGTGAGCGAGGAGGATCTCCGCCTCCAGCCGGGGCTGCTCGATGTCCTGGCGCGCAAAGTACCCCCGCGTCCACTCGATGAGTCGGCCGATGGTCCAGTCGTCGGATGGGGCGTCGGGCATGGCACTGTCTTCGGGCGACGGGCAGGCTCGCGCGGCAGCGAACGACGTCCCTTTTACCGGAAGACGGCCGGACCGGCAAGACGAATCCGTCCGGCGGCCCGGCCGTAACCGTCGGCGGGCGGGCGGGTTTAACCCGCCGGGCGATTCGGGCGGTATCGCCTCGGCGCCGGCCCGGCGAGGGCCAAGCGGCGGTTTCCGGTCTCCCCATCCAACCCACGGAGTGCCATGCCAACGCTCAATCGATACGTGTACCTGGTGCTTGTGCTCCCGATCCTGGCCGGCTGCGAGGACGCGCCCCCCCCCGCGCCGCCGGAACCGCCGGCGGAGGAAACGGCCGCCGAGCCGGCCGCCGAGGGCGACGCCGCGCCGAAGAAATCGCACGCCGAGCGCCGGACCGAACGGCTCCTGAAGGCCATTCGCGCCGGGAAGATCGCCGCCGTCAGGCAGGAACTCGGCGGCGGGGCAAGCCCGACGGCGACCGGTCCGGGCGGCCGGGCCCCCCTCCACGTCGCCGCCGCCGATGGGTACACCGACATCGTCAAACTCCTCCTGGCCAGGCACGCCTCGGCCCTGACGGCCGACCCGAACGGCGCCACGCCGCTGCATCTGGCGGCGGGGGGAGGGCACCGCGACGCCGCCGAGGCCCTCCTCGACGCCGGCGCCGACCGGAACGCCCGCGATAAGGCCGGCCGCACGCCCCTCCACCGGGCCGCCACGGGCGAGTCCGCCGACGTCGTCCGCCTGCTCCTGGACCGCGGCGCCGACGCCGGCGCCGAGGACACCACCGGCCACACGCCGCTGCACCTGGCGGCCGAGGCAGGGCGAAAAGACGCCGTCGCCGCCCTCCTGAGCGCCGGCGCCCCGCCCAACACCATCACCGAGCAGGGATGGACCCCCCTGCACGTCGCCGCCCGCGAGGGGCACAAGGAGGTGGCCAAACGCCTCGTCGATGCCGGCGCCCGCAAGGACGTCCGCGACACCGACGGCCGCAAACCCGTCCGCGTGGCCATCGATCACGGTCACGCCGACCTGACGGACCTGCTGGCCGACGCCGAGTTCAGACTCAACGGCCGGGACGCCGACGGCGAGACGCCGCTCGGCCGGGCCATCGAGCGCAAGAAACAAGGCGAGGTGAAGAAACTCCTGGAGGCCGGGGCGGACCCGAACCTGCGGACCGGGCGCGGCCTGAGCCCGCTCGGGGCGGCGGTCCGGCAGCGGCATCGGCCCATCGTCGAACTGCTCCTCGAGCACGGGGCCCAGATCAACGGCCCGCCCGCCGAGGACGGTCGGCGGCCGGTGCTCCCCCCGCTCGCCCTGGCCGCCAGACAGCACAAAAAAGACGTCGAATTCCTCCTCGAAAAGGGGGCGGACATCAACGTGCGCGGCCCGGACGGCGGTACGCCGCTCCACATGGCCGCCGCCGAAAGCGATGACATCACCCACCTCCTCCTCAAAAAGGGGGCGAAGCCGAACCGGAAGGACGACCTCGGCCGGACGCCGCTCCACGTCGCCGCCGCCGCCGGCCGGCACGGCGCGGCGAGGCAACTCCTGGAGCACAAGGCCGACGTCAACGCCCGTACGGCCGACGGCCAGACACCGCTCTTCGACGCCGTCCGCAGCGGCCATCAGGGCCTCGTCGACGAACTCATCAAGAAAGGCGCCGACGTCCGCGCCACCGGCGCCGGCGGCCCCACGCCCCTGCACGAGGCCGTCTACGTTGGCCGCGAGAACTTCGTCCAACTCCTCCTCCAGCGGGGCGCGGACCCGAAAAAGTCCGGCGACCGCGGCACGCCGTTGCACGTGGCGGCCCGGTACGGCCAGACGGGCGCCGCGCGCATTCTGCTCGACAAGGGGGCGGACCCGAACGCCCCCTCGCCGGCGGGCACGCCCGTCCACGAGGCCCTCCGCTGGGGACACAAGGACGTCCTCAACCTGCTGGTCGGCAAGGGTGGCGACCCGAAGCGGCCGGCGCCGGACGGCACGCCGCCCGTCTGCCTGGCCGCCCAGGGGGGGAAGGAGGCCGACGAAATCCTCGACCGCCTGCTCGACGAGGGGGCGGACCCGAACGCGCGGAACGCCGCCGGGCAGGCCCCCCTCCACCTCGTGGCCGGCAACTACCACGACCACACCGACCGGGCGGTCAACGCCCTGCTCGAGCACAAGGCCGACCCGAACGTTCGCGACCCGCAGCAGCGGACGCCCCTCCACATCCTGGCCGAGAACGCACCGCTCCACAACGAAAACGCCGTCAGGCGCCTCCTCGAGGGCGGGGCGGACCCGAACGCCCGCGACGAAGACGGCCAGACGCCCCTGCACGTCCTCGCCGCCCGGGGGCACTGGCCCAACATGGAACGGATGCTCCAAAAAGAGGAAGCCGACCCGACCGTCCGCGACAAACGGGGACGGACACCCCTCCACCTGGCCGCCGACGGCGACAGCAAGGACCACGCCCGTACCGTCGACAAACTGCTCGGCCACGATGAGGTCGACCCGAACATCGCCGACCAGTGGGGGCGCACGCCCCTGCACCTGGCGGCTCGGCGCGGCAACAAGGAAATCGTCGAGCGGCTTCTGCGTGCCGAGGCGGATCCGACGGCCGAGGCCCCCCGCCTGGGCACGCCGGCCGAGGTGGCCCGCAAGGCCGAGCACAAGGACATCGCCGAACGCCTCCGCCGTCATGCCGCCGAGTGGCGGAAGACACATCCGCCGGCGGACGAGGATCTCGCCGACGACGCCGTCCGCCATGAGGCCGAGGAGGCCCAGGCGCAAGGCTGCCTCCACGAGAAGGACCACGACGGCTACTCCGGCGACGGGTTCCTCGACTTCGACCGCGACAAGGGCGCCTCCGTCACCTGGACGATCACCGTGCCCGAGACGGCCGACTACGCGCTCGTGTTCCGTTATGCGGTGGGCGACGAGAACCGGCCGCTGCGCCTGTCGGTGGACGGCAAAACGGTGAAGAAGAAGATGGCGTTCCCCAAGACCGGCGGGTGGGACCGGTGGAAAGAGGCGTCCGCCGCGCTGCGCCTGGAGAAGGGGAAGCGCGCGATCCGGCTGGAGTCCATCGGCCACGAAGGGCCGAACGTCGACTACCTGCTTCTCAGGCGGGTGAAGTAGGCAGAAGACGGCGCGGTGGGCCTCCGTACCCGCCGCGCCCGAACAGGCGATGTGGCGCCTGTTTCGTGTGTGGCCCGGCCGGTCTTGCCCGGCCGGGCGAACACGGATTGGCAAGCAATCCGTGGCACCGGCGCGCCCTATGGCGCGGTGGGCCTCCGTACCCGCCGCGCCCGAACAGGCGATGTGGCGCCTGTTT
>CAZNYC010000006.1:0-10948 GCA_964577175.1 uncultured Anaerolineales bacterium | reverse complement strand
CTTGCCCGGCCGGGCGAACACGGATTGGCAAGCAATCCGTGGCACCGGCGCGCCCCGCGGCGCGGCGGCGGCGGAGACCCGCCGCGCGTCACACGTCGGCTCTGTGGGCGAACGCCTACCGCGTTTCCGGCCGGCGCGGCACGTCGCCGAACGCCTTGTGGACCTGTTCGTCCATTTCCTCGTCGCTGATGGCGGGCACACGGCCGGCCTCGTACTCGGCGGTGATCCAGTCGAGGATCTGGCGGATGCGCGGGTCGTCCTTGGCGACCTCCTCGGGCAGGTCGTAGCGGTAGTTGATCCAGGCCAGGATCCCCGCCGCCCCGCTCTTGTCGGTCAGGCCCACGCGGACGGGCCGGTTCAGCAGTTTATTGGTGTCCATCGGGTTGTAGATTTCCTCGTTCTTCAGCAGCCCGTCGGCGTGGATGCCGGCGCGGGTCATGTTGAAGTCGCGGCCCACGAGGGGATAGCGCGTCGGGATGTCGTACCCGATTTCCTTTCGGTAGTAGTCGGCCATCTCGGTGATGGTGGTGTAATCGACGCCCTCGGTCTCGCCCCAGAGCATGGCATGCTCGACGACGAGCCCCTCGATGGGCGGGTTGCCCGTCCGCTCGCCGATGGAGAGGAACGTCCCGTTCGCCGCACAGCACCCGTGCAACCAGGCGGTGGAGGCGTTGACGAGCACCTTGTGGAAGTCGTTGTGCCCGTGCCATTCCAGCCACTCCGGCGGGACGCCGGCGCGGCGGCGGAGCCAGTAGATGATCTTCGCGACCGACCGCGGCAACTGGGCGCCCACGTACGGCACGCCGAAGCCCAGGGTATCGCACGCCCGGATCTTGACGGGCATCTCGTACTGCTCGGCCAGGGCCATGAGCCGGACGACGAAGGGCACGACGAAGCCCTCGAAGTCCGCCCGGGTGATGTCCTCGAGGTGGCAGCGGGGGATGATGCCCTCGGCGAGGGCGGCCTCGGCAACATCGCAGTACATGTCCATTGCTTCCTGCCGCGTCCGCCGCAGTTTCAGGAAGATGTGGTAGTCCGACGCCGACGTCAGGATGCCCGTCTCCCGCAGGCCGAGATCCTTGACGAGTTTGAAATCCTTCTTCACCGGCCGGATCCACCCCGTGACGCGCGGGTACTCGTGGCCGAGTGCAAGGCACTTCTCGACGGCATCGCGGTCCTTCTTGGAGTACAGGAAGAACTCGCTGGCCCGGATCAGGCCGTGCGGCCCCGCCAGACGGTGCATGAACTCGAACAACTGCACGATCTGCTCCGCCGAGTACGGCGCGCGGGCCTGCTGCCCGTCGCGGAACGTGGTGTCGGTAATCCACGTGTGTTCCGGAATGAACGTGGGTACCCGCTCGTGCGTGAACGGGATCTTCGGGAACTGGTGGTACGGGAAGATGTCGCGGTAGAGGTTGGGTTCCTCCACGTCCTCCAGGCGCGAGGGCTTCAGGTCCGTCCAGAACGATTCGGTCTCGCGATCGTAGTGCAGCAAGGGTGTCTCCTTTTTCCGAGAAGGCATCGGCGTCGGCCAGGCGCCGCAAGCGGGTCGGTTCGAAGGTGGCCAAGCCCGCCCATTATCGCAGGTGGCGCCGCATGCGTCAAGCAAACGCACAACGAGCCGGGGCGTGGCCGCCCGATGCCGGTTGGCCATGCGGTTTCAAGCCGCCCACGAGCCGGCGCGGTGGGTCTCCGTACCCACCGCGAGCCGACGCATCCTGCGCAGCGGCTGCGGAGACCCGCCGCGCTCCCCGTTTTCCGATTCGCCGCGCTGCGAAGCCGCCGGGTGCCGCTTACCCCGCGATTCAAGCGGTTTTTTGTTGCGGACCGTACGCAACTCTCTATGCTTACAGCCATCGGCCGACGGCGGCAGGCGCCGTCCCGGTCCGGACCGAAGGCAAAATCAGGCCTGTGACCCGCGTGGGGATACGGGCCGCCATCTTCCGTGGAGCCCCAGTTAGGAGCCCGTTTCATGGCGAAGTCGAAGAAGCCGATGACCAAGACCCAGATCATGAGCACCCTGGCCGAAGAAACCGGCCTCCAGAAAAAGGAGGTCCAGCAGGTCGTCGAGGAACTGGTCAACCTGACCTGCAAGGAAGCCAAGAACGGCTTCAAGATTCCGGGCCTCGGGAAACTCGAACTCAAGAACCGCAAGGCCCGCTGGGGCCGCAACCCCCAGACCGGCGAGAAGATCCGCATCCCGGCCAAGAAGGTCCTGAAGTTCCGCATCGCCAAGGCCGCCAAGGACCAGGTCCTCGGCGCCAAGAAGAAGTAGAGCGGCCGCTGCCGCAACGCGACACACACCTCGGGCCGGCCCCCAACGGGTCGGCCCGACGCTCACTCCCCCACGTGCCGGAGCGTCACGGACCGGACGGCCGACCCCGTCAGGTAGGCGGCGATGCCGAACGGCCGGCAGGGTTCCTGCTGCGGCCAGATGCCGAACGTGTGGCCGGCGCGGGGCTGGGCGATGACCTGCTCGCCGTCGATGAAGCAGGCGATCGCCTCGTCGGTCACCCGCAGCCGCAGCCCGTACCACCGGCCGGTCTCGAAGGTCATGCGGCGCGTCGTGCCGTTCTCGGCGGCGCTTCGGCCGTCCACGTTCGACAGGCCGACGACCGCCCCTCCCCATCCGCCCACAATCCAGGTGCAGTGCGCCGGGCCGACCGGGAACGTCATCCCGCAAAAGAAATCGCTGCCCGCGGTGCGTCGGACCTGAGCCTCGACCTCGTAGCCTGAATCCGGGAATTCCTCCGCCCACGCCAGGCCGGTGAGCGGCCTGCCCGGCGCCAAGCGGACGACGCCGCCCGCGAACCGCACCTCGCCGTGGTTCCGGAAGGCGCCCTCGTCCGGCACGCGCCAGCCGGCCGGGCTCGCGGCGTCCAGCAGGACGCGGGGCTCGGTCGAGGCCTCGCCGGAACCCGCATCGGGGCACGCCGCACACCCGGCGGCAAGGACGACCGCTGCCATCAGGAGAATGCTGCGCATGGTTCCCTCTTGCCCCCCGCGCAAAAAGGCGGCGGCCCGGCGAACCGGGCCGCCTGTATCTGGTCGGACCCCCGTATCCCAGTCAGGCCAGGCCTCGGAAAACCGCGTCGTACGGGAACAGGGCGCCCGGGCACTGGGTGGGCTTCAACTGCCCGTGGCCGTAGATGTGGCTCTCCGGGATGCCGTAACGGTCTTTCACGAACTGGGTGACGCGAATGCACGAAGCCACCTGGGCGCGGGACGGCGCGTAGTGGTCGAAGTTGCCGACCAGGCAGATGCCGACACCCACGTCGTTGTATTCCGGATGGCCGACCACCTTGCAGTGGGCCCCGTGTTTCTGCTTGGGCCACCGGCTGCCGACCTCGATCTGCCCGTCGGCGGACTCCGTCCCGTTGCCGATGACGAAGTGGTACCCGAGTTCGTCCCATCCGTGGGCGCGGTGCAGGCGGTCGAAGACGGGGGCGGACCCGTGGTCGGTGGCGCTGTGATGGAGGACGATGTACTCCCACCGCCGCTCGGGGCCGGGGGGCGTCCAGGCGCCGCCGGGCGTGCTCGCTGCCCGGCGGACGGCAGCCCCTCTCGGCGGCGGCCGGTCGGACACCTTCGCGTAGGCCGTCGGACCGCCCCGGCGGGGGCCGAAGTACGGCGACACGGGCTCGCGCACCAGCCCCTTCTTCTCGCACCCGATGACCACCAGGCCCGACGCCCCGACCGCCGCGCCGGACAGCACCTTCCGAAGGAATCGTCTACGGTCCATGGCAGCATCCCAGACACACGTCTCGCGAAAAGCGGCACCCTACTCGCGCTGCGGGACTCCCCTTTTACATCGAACACTCCGGGGGTCCAAGTTGAATCTTCTTTTTCGGCCAAGCGCGGCACGGACTCCCGCGGGGCGGTGCTCCCGGCCCGCCCCGCACGGCGTGCAGCCCGCAAGCGGCCCACGATGTCGTTCCGGCCGAGCGCCGCGAGCCGAGGAATCTCGTCGTTGGGCCCCACACCGAGGTTGCCCCACTCGCCGTCGCTTCGCGACGGCTCGGTCGAAATGACATCCGGTGCGGCTGCCGACAATCCGTCCCCTGCTCCGACCCGGTGCGTCCGCGTCACATATACGGATCCGCCGGTTCCCGGATCGGCCGGACGTCTTCGATGCGCCAGACCTTCGCCTGCGGGTCGATCCGGCCGAAGGCCTCCACCCACTGGTCGTCTTCCAGCATCGCGCGGACGGCGGCGGGGTTCAGTTTATGGGCCCGGAGGGCCTCGTCGTCGAGCCGGGCGGGCACGGCCACCGGCTGGGCATCGGCCGCGCAGCAGGTCATAACGAACCGGACCAGAAAGAACTCGCGGCGGCCCTGGCCCTTCTTGCGGGCGACGAAACCCATGGCGCCGACCCTCTGGGCCTGCCCGGCCGAGAGGCGCTGGGCCACGCCCACCAGGTCGGTCCATGCGTACTCGCCGCGCTGCTCGGCCCGTTCGGTTTCGCGCCGGGCGGCGAGTTCGGCCATCATCGCGAAGTCCCCCGCTCCCCACTGGACGGCCGCCAGCGAGTTCATGCCGCGCGCGGGCAGCGAGAAGCCGACGACGAGCGGCACGATGAAGGCCAGGCTCCGGACGTACCGGCCCCAGCCATGCTCGCTTGCCCCGCACACGCACAGCGGCCGGAGGGCGTCCAGCCGGCCGGTCCGGCGGGCCTCCTCCTGCCGCCGGCGCACCGCCCGCAGCCGGCGGAATCGCACCCCCCAGGCGTACGCGAAGGCGGCCAGCAGGAGGCACGCCCCCCCCAGGGCGATGTGCCCGAAGAGGGGATGCATGAGAAAGAAGATCCGCCCCGTCGCGTACAGGTACACCGTGTACGCACCCCAAGCGAGCATGGGCCAGAGTTCCCACCACGACAGGACCGCCACGTGGTGTGCATCCGGTTGGGGTTCGGTCATGCATACCTCGCGTCAGGCGCGGTGGGTCTCCGCACCCACCGCCCCACGAATACTGTCGCCATTGCTGCGCGGCGGGTGCGGAGACCCGCCGCGCGTGTGCCACTGGCTGCTTGTCAGCCAGTGTTCACCGGCCCTCGGAACGCACTGGCGGGCAAGCCGCCAGTGGCACCGAGCCTGCCGGCGCGCGGCCCGCAGGCGGGCCGGCGAACACGAACCGCGCCGCGCCGGGCAGCCGGGAATGAACCTTCGCAACGCGCCAGGCGCTTTAATTCTATCCTCCGAGCGTTGCAAAGAGCAATCCCGCCAGTTCCGAGATGGCGAGCACCAACGGCGGGACGAACAGGAGGACGGCCAGCAGCATCCGTTTCGGAAACGCCCCCAGGTACATCGCCACGAGTTTCACGTCGAGCATCGGCCCGAAGACGAGGAACCCGAGGCGCCCGGCGAACGAGAACTGGGCAAACGCGGCGGCCAGGAACGCATCGGCCTCCGAGCACACGTTCAGCAGGAACGCCATCAGCATCATGCCCGCCGTCGAGGCCACGGGCGTCTTGCCGATCTCGACGAGCCAGTTCCGCGGGACGAACGCCTGGAGCCCGGCCGCCAGAAGGCTGCCCAGGAGGAGGAACCCGCCCAGCAGCAGGAAATCGTGCACGACGTGCATGAGGACATTCGTCACGACCGACCCGCCCGCCGCGGCCCCGTGGCCGTGCGTGTCGCCCCGCTGCGGCGGTTTGAGGTCCAGGTCGCGGAACCACATGAAGACGCCCAGCCCGACGAGCATCGCCACCGTCACACCGCAGACGACCCGCGCGACGGTCATCTCCAGCGCCAGCCCCTGCCCCGTAAACGCCACCGCCGTCGACGCCACGACCGTCGGGTTCACGATGGGGCCGGCGAGCATGAAGACGACGGCCATCTCGATGGGCAGGCCCTTGCGGATGAGGCGCCGGGCGACCGGCACGATGCCGCACTCGCACACCGGCAGGACGACGCCGGCGAAGGCCGCCACCAGCAGCCGCCACCCCAGCCGCTTCGGGACGGCCCGGGCCAGCCGCTCGGGCGGCAGGAGGACCTCCACCAGGCCGGAGATCGTCGCCCCGATCAGGACGAACGGAAACGCCTCCAGCAGGATCGCCACCAGCACCTGGCCGAACAGTTGGGCCCGGGGGCCGGAAAAGAAATCCTCCAGCCGCGCATGCACCCAGGGCAGGACGATCCAGGCCGGAATCGCCAACACCGCCACCACCAGGACGGCGATCTTGACACGATCGCGACGGCTCATGCCGCCGAGTTGCGGCTGCGTCATGGGTGCCCTGCCCCGCGGCTATCGGAATCGCCGTAGGATAGCAGCGCAGCCGATGGGTGTCAACGTCCGCGGATAGGACTTGGCGCTACAACGCCACCTCGGGCGCGGCGGGTCTCCGTACCCGCCGCGCCGCCCCGGAAGAACCGTTTCAATCGCGGTGGGCAAGACTGCCCACCGCGCCAGCCCCACCGGACGCCCCATGGGCAATCTCCCGGCCGGGCTACACAGAGGCGCAGCCCCCGGCCCGGCAAGACCGGCCGGGCCACACAGGTTTGGCCTCGCGCCGTCGGCCTTTGACTTTGGACCTCGCACTCGCGACCTTGGACCCTATTCCGCTTTCTCCAGTTTCACGTAGTCCAATCCGAACATGTACTTCTTCACGGCCTTCGGGTTCGTGCCCGTGACCTCGATCGCGAGTTGGTGGCGCCCCTTCTCCAGGTCGTGCGTGCCGAGGTCCACCTTGCCGGTCGGCACGACGCCGTCGTTGAAACAATCGATGGGTGGCCTGAGTTTCCTGCCGTCGAGGCTCACCTGGTGGACGCCGTAATCGACGGCCTTCGTGAAGTTGGCGACGAGTCTGTATTTGCCCGACGCCTTGACGGGGAGTTCCAGGACGAGGCGGTCGCCGGGCTGGGCGCCGGTCCACCAGAGTTGCGACTCGCCGGACCACCCGGCGCCGAAGTGGGCCATGTCCTGCGGGCGGGCGTGGCCGGCGGTCTTGGAGAGGACCTTCAGGCGTTCGCCCTCCAGGGCGCCCTTGACGCGGGGAACCTCCGGCTCCACGTAGTACCCGGTCCGCGCCGCCACCGGAACCGGCTTGTACGGATCCTCGCCGCCGGGCGCCTGGTACCAGTACGCCACGGCCGCGTAGAGGGTGGGCTTGCGGTTCGGATAATACTTCTCGATGTATCCGTCGAACGACGTCTGGAACGGGATGGCATCGCCCAGGTGCCAGCGGTTGACCGAGACGTGCCCCTTGTTGCCGCTCGCGATGGTCTGGTTGTGGTAGGCGCGGTGGAAAACCTTCGCGGTGCACCAGGCGTAGCCGAAGTAATCCTCGCTGCCGGTGCCGATGGTGGACGGGAAGTGCTCGCCGTCGACGAAGAACTTCTCGTCGCCCTCGCCCCACCATCCGCCGCGGGGATTCCAGACGTGGAGCATGACGCCGCAGAACCGCCCCCGGCCGCGGGTCGTGAGCAGCGTCCAGTCGATGGCCCGGCGCGCCGGGTCCTCCGGCAGGAAGGCGTCGCGGTGCCACTTGGCGTGGAACCGGGCGAGTTCGCTCGCCGGCCGCGCAAGCGGCGCGTGCGTGATGCGCAGCGTCACCCGCCGGTCCGCCTTGCCGCCGTTGGCCAGTTCCACCTTCGCCGACTTGCCGAACGGCATGTACCACAGGCAGTAGAACGCGTCCTCGGTCATGCCGAGGGGGAGCGATTTGTAGAGGTTCACGCCGGGGGCCGTGCCGAAGAGGTCGCCCAGCGGCGTCCAGACGGCGGGGGCGCCCGCGCCGTCCCAGGTGATGCCCAGGGCCAGTTCGCGAAACGCCGGCACGACCGGCCCGTCGGCATCCGCGCCGAACGTGTTGTCCACCCGGATGGCCGTGATGGCGCGGGGACCGTCGAGGTCGGCGACGACGGCCGACTCCCCCGCCCCAACGGTGACGGTCTTCGTGAGCGTCTTCTCGCCCTCGCGCGGGCCGGCGGGGTCCGTGCCGAGGCGGTTCTCGAGGAAGTCGGCGGCCGTCTCCAGGGCCTTCAGGCCGTCGGCGGGCAGGTCCGTCGAGAACGTCGGCACGGTCGTGCCCTCGGGGAACGTCTCGTAGACGAACTGGAAGTACCGGCCCCAGCCCTTCTCCGCAACGATCTTACATGACTTGTTGTAGGGGATGGGCACGTAGTTGTTCCGCCCCCGGGCGGCCGTGTAGACCAGCGACTCGCGGTGGAACGGCTTGTGTTTGCGGTTGAAGTAGCCGTCGAACGGCAGGTCGATGGCCGGCGGCGCCTCCTTGCCGTCGAGGTACACCTTGACGTGCCCCTGCTCGGCCAGGGCCGACCAGATGCGCCAGATGCACCCGGGGCCCTCCATCTCGGCCATGACGATGCGGCCGTCCTCGGTGCGGATGCAGCCGTCGCCGTCGCCGTTGGCGGCCCAGTCGAGGTACTTGCCGTCCTCGTACCGCGACCGGCGGTCGTAACTGGACCACTGCTCGCAGGTGTTGCCCTGGGCCGGGAGGGTGGCCAGGCGCTCCAGGTCCGTCAGCCGCCGGGCAAGGTCGGCGTAGGAGAGGTCCTCGCCGGCGGCCGGGGCGGCGACGAACGCGATGAGGACGGGGAGCAGGGCGAGGCGAATCATTGGGATATCTCCTGTTTCTCTCACGGCGCGCGTGTGCCACGGTTTGCTTGTCAGACCGTGTTCCTTGTGTGGCCCGGCCGGTCTTGTCCGGCCGGGAGAACACGGATTGGCAGACCGTGGCACCCGAAGCGCGGTGGGTCTCCGCACCCGCCGCGCAGCCCTGAAAAGGGCGTTTTGAGCGCGGTGGGTACGGAGACCCACCGCGCAAAACACCGACTTAGCGTTGTAGTGTCAGGGCGCGCCGAAGCCTATGCCATACCTCAGGAGCCATCGTCGGCCCCCATCTCGAGGGCACTCTTGATCTCCGCGAGGCCCACCCCCAGGACCTTCCGGGCGATGGGGTCGAGTTTGCCCTCCGGCCCGCGAAGATGGATCGTCCGGTGCACGTGCCGCTTCGACGCCCCCGGATCGAGCGCCGCCGCCGGCGACGAGGATTCCAGTTCGTAGAACGGGCCCATCGGCTCGGCCCCCGGCTTGGCCGGCCCGTCGTTGTAACTGTTGGCGGCGTCGCCGTTGTACGGCTCGTCCTGCATCTTCCACAGCGAGTTCACGTAGTCCGTGACGGACTCTTCGAACGTGAACTGGACCACGGTCAGCACCTGGCCGGCGGCATCGTAACTGCCGATGACGCCCGTGCACCGCTCCGGCTGGATGCCGATCTTCGAGCGGTGCTGCCCGTCGCCGCTGAAGTAGACCACGTCGTCCTTCACGACGAGCCGCTCCGGCGGGACCTTGCCGAAGTAGTCGTCGACCACCTTCGGCCCGAGTTCCGATTCGGGCCCCGGCTTGATGGGCGCCACGATGGTCGTGGCGTCCGACGGGTTGTACATGCCGAGGATCCAGATCGAGAGGAGGCCCGACTCCTTCTTCCACGGCTCCCCGCCCGCGTTCGTGATCGTGTTGTCCGACTCGTACGCGACCACGCTCAGGCCGTCGGCGGGGTCGACGCCCAGGTGCTGCCAGGCCGCGTCGGCGCCCAGCAGCCGGACGGTGCGGTCGGCCTTCACCTGGAACGTGACGCCCGAGTAGTTCGTCACGCTGAAGGTGTGGGCGAACGTGGCGGACGTGTCGGTCTTCTCGGCCACCTCCCAGCCTTGGGTGTCGACGGGAGCCGGGGTCTGCCAGTGCTCCAGGTCGAACGGCTCGTCCTTCTCGAAGAAGATGGCGTACTGGCCGCCCTCGGGCCCGAGCCAGAACCGGTCCTCGCCGCCGTAGGGGTTGATGTGCTCCAGGGGCTCGCCGGACTCGATGAGCGTCCGGTTGATCCAGCCGTAACTCGCCCCGTCCTCGCCGCCGTCGGTGCTCGTCATGACGCGGCCCTGGTAGGCGGGGACGACGGCAAGGCGCGCCTCGCCCGAGGCGTCCGAGAGGACGATCGTCTCGACGTGTTTCTTGAGGAAGTCGACGTCGCTGCCGAACGTGATGACGGGGCCCTCCTCCTCGGCCGGCGTGGCGGGTTCCACGGGCGGTTCTCCTTCGGGTGCGCAGCCGGCCAGGACGGCCAGGGCTGCCAGGCAGAGCGGGATCCATCGCATGGTCGGGTCTCCTTTTGTGCACGTGCATCGGACGCAACACTGTCACCCTGAGCGGAGCGAAGGGTCTCGCCGTGGGCACAACAAGACGGCCACGACCACGGCGAGATTCTTCGGGCCATACGGCCCTCAGAATGACAACGCTGAATGCTCAGCGGCCCTGTTCGATCGCGTCCCGCGCGGCGGTCCTCCGCACCCGCCGCGCCCATGGTGTCGTGACGTTGCTGCCTATTGTCCCTCGATCTTGAGCCGTTTCCGCTGGGCGGCGAGCCAGACCTCCAGCCGCCCCGAGCCGCCGTGCTCGCGGACCATCGTCAGGCCCGCCTCCCGCGCGACGCGCTCGAACGTGGCGAGCCACTCCGCCGCCCGCGCCTCGCCCGGCCCCGCCTTCACGATGCGGGTGTAACGGACGGGCAGCCGGGCCACTGCCACGCGCCGGGCGAGGACCGGGTCGCCGCGGACGGCGGCCTCGGCCTCGTCGAAGAGGCGGACGTACCGCTCCAGGAGTTCCGGCCGGAGCCACGGCGAGTCGGGCTTCGCCCAGATGTTGGCGTGCCAATCCGGATGCTCCACGACCTGTTTGTGCAGGAGGTCGAGGTACTGCCGGATAGGCCACGCCGCCGGGCCGTAGTAGCCGGCCAGGAACTCGTCGACGGCCCAGTCGGTGTCGGTCTCCGGCCGCCACATCGTCTTGGCGACGATCCACGTGCGGAGTTCGGCCAGTTCCGACGCCGGCGTGAAGTAACACGCCTCCTCGTACAGGCCCTTGACGCCGTGGCCCGCGAAGAAGTTGATGTTGGGCTTCAGGCTCCTCAGGTTCGGCCACGGCATGACGCTGT
>CAZNYC010000005.1:0-60252 GCA_964577175.1 uncultured Anaerolineales bacterium | reverse complement strand
TGCAGGAGACGGCCGTCAAGTTCAACGAGAAACTCCGCGACCGCGGCAAGAGCCTCAATGATATCTCGAAGAAAGAGTTTCGGGATATCGCCCACGAGATCGGCCTGTCGGACAAACACCTCCCGCCGATGACCGAGGAGTCGGCCTGACCGTCGGCGGGGGTCGCCGCCGTCACTTCGCCCGCGCCCGGTCCATCCGCCGCTGCCAGTCGCGCAGGTAATCCTCCCGCCACCGGTTGACGGTCTTGGCGCCGGGTTTGCCGCGGTCCTTCAGGTCGGGGTCCGTCCGGTCGGTCCAGGTGTGGGGACCGTGACCGGTCTGGCGGTACGAGCCGCCCCAGTGCGGCGCCGCCGGGTCGTCCGGGTCGCCGCGGAAGAGGTAGAGGACGGACGGCGTGTCGCCCATCTTGATGTCACGTTTCTTGGCGACGAAGAGACGGCCGAGCGCGCCGTGCCCCTTGACGTGCCGCTCGACGAACGTGCGGTTCCCCAGGTCGCCGTCCTGCGTGCCGCCCATGTACATGCCGCGAAAGGTGGTGTCGCTCTCGATCCACCAGAGGTCGTTGTGGCGATCGAAGAGGTACGTCCGTGCCGCCGGGTCCTGCCGCGTGTTCCACGAGCCGATGCTGTAGACCCGCAGGCGCTTCTTGATGTCCGGCGCATCGTGGACGGCCTGGGCCACGTCGGTGATGGCACCCCACACGAGCACCCACAGGGGCCGGCCGGCGTCGGCCCGGGCCCGCTGGAGGATCCACCGCGACCCCTCCGTCGGCCGGCTGAAACCCTCCGTCGGGGCAGGGTCCACCGCCCCCTGTTTCACGACCGCGCGGAGGGCCTCGGGCGAGGGATAGGCGGGGGCGTGGGCCTTCAGGTTCGCGTAGTCTTCTGCGTATGCGTCGATGACCTCATGCAGATGCTTCGTCCGACCGCCCTTGGGGGGCGAAGAGACGAGCCCTTCCAGGTCCAGCACGTCGGCATAGACAAGCAGGTGGACCATGGACTGGAAATCGTCCGGGTCGGACCCGCCGACGTCGGTCGAGACGATGACGCGGGGCTTCTCGCCGGCAAGGGCCCCGCCCGGCGGGTCGGCTGCCGCGGCGGTTTGCAACGGCACGATCGTCGAAACGAGCACGGCACATCCGATGGCGACGCAGCAGCGCATGGCAGTCTCCCCTCGTGACGGGGCACGCAAGGCCGTTATCTTCTCAAACCCGGCCGCGGCCCGCAAGGGAACGCGGTTTCCGCGTTGCCGGACCCCCGCGCCGTGTGATACACTGATTCGATTGGCGCGCGACGTACAAGAACGCCTCCGCGGCGGGTTTCAGGATACGCCATGCCCCCCGCCAGGCACGTTTGCGCGGCGGGTCTCCGCACCCGCCGGGCTCGATAGACGGCTGTGAAACGGCAGGTCGGCATGGCCCTCGAACGGCTTCAGAAAATCCTGGCACGGGCGGGCGTGGCCTCGCGCCGCGCCTCGGAAGACATCGTCACCGCCGGCCGCGTGACGGTCGACGGCGAGGTCGTCTCCGAACTCGGGGCCAAGGCGGACCTCGAGACGCAGGACGTGCGCCTCGACGGGCGCCGCCTCCGCCGTGAACCGCTCGAATACTGGATCCTCAACAAGCCGAAGGGCGTCGTCTGCACGAACGACGACCCCGCCGGACGGACCCGGCCCGTGGACCTGGTCCCGCAGTCGGACGCGCGGCTTTTTCCGGTCGGCCGGCTCGACGCCGACTCGCAGGGCCTGCTGCTTCTGACGAACGACGGCACGCTTGCCAACCGCCTGACGCACCCGCGATACGAGGTGCCGAAGACGTACCAGGCCACCGTCGACGGCCGCGTGACCGGCAAGGAGGTGCAGCGGCTCCTGAAGGGCGTACATTTGGCGGAGGGCAAGACCGCCCCGCCGCGCGTCAAGGTCGTCAAGCGGACTCGCTCACGGTCCGTCCTGATCATCACCCTCCGCGAGGGACGCAACCGCCAGGTCCGGCGGATGCTCGCCCGGCTCGGCCATCCCGTGCGGGACCTCGTGCGGACGCGGATCGGACGGCTCAGCATCCGCGGCCTCGGCGCCGGCAAGGCTCGACGCCTGACCCGCCAGGAGATAGAATACCTCAAGGAACTGCCCGATACCGACCCCGGCGCCGACGAGCAGGCGCGGGGCGGCAAACGCACGAAGCGGAGCAAGCCCCCGGGACGCCGCTCCGCCTCGAAGAAACAGGCGCGCGGCGGCAAGACGTCCAACCCCAAACGCCGCGGGTCGACACGCCGTGAATCGTCGAAACGGAGCGCCCACGCGAATGACTCAGATGGAACTGGCAAGACAGGGCAAGATCAGCGACGCCGTCCGGACGGTCGCCGAGACCGAAGCCGCGGATCCGGAAACCGTTCGCAGCCGCGTCGCGGACGGCCGCGTCGTCATCCCCCACAATAAGCACCGTGTGGCCACGCAGGTTACCGGCATCGGGCAGGGACTTCGCGTCAAGGTCAATGCGAATCTCGGCACGAGCCCGGACTATGCCGACGTCGAGATGGAACTCGCGAAGGTCCGCGCCGCCGTCGAGGCGGACGCCGACACCGTCATGGACCTCTCGACCGGGGGCGACGTGCCGGCCATCCGTCGGCGGTTGATGGACGCCTGCGCCGTGACGGTCGGCACGGTCCCGATTTACGAGGCGGCCGCCGGCGCCGCCCGCGCCCACGGCGACGTCGGGCGCATGGCGGCCGATGACATGCTCGCCGCCGTCCGCCGCCACGCCGAGGACGGCGTCGATTTCGTGACGGTGCACTGCGGCGTCACGCGCCGCATCGTGGAATCCGAGGCCATCGGGCGCCGCGTGTGCGGCATCGTGAGCCGGGGCGGCACGTTCCTCGCCCACTGGATCGGCCGCCACGGGCAGGAAAACCCGCTGTTCGAACGGTTCGACGAACTTCTCGACATCTGCCGCGAGCACGACGTCACCCTCAGCCTGGGCGACGGCCTGCGTCCCGGCGCGATCGCCGACGCCATGGACGCGCCCCAGGTGGAAGAACTGGTGGTCCTGGCGGACCTGTCGCGGCGGGCGATCGACGCCGGCGTCCAGGTCATGCTGGAAGGCCCCGGCCACGTGCCGCTCGACCAGGTCGAGGCCCAGATTCGCCTCCAGAAGGAGATGACGGGCGGGCTGCCGTTTTACGTTCTCGGCCCGATCGTGACGGACGTGGCCCCGGGGTACGACCACATCACGGGGGCGATCGGCGGGGCCTTGGCCGCCATGTGCGGCGCCGACTTCCTCTGCTACGTGACGCCGACCGAGCACCTCGGCCTGCCGCGCCCGGAGGACGTGCGCGAGGGCGTCATCGCCTCGCGCATCGCGGCGCATGCGGCAGACGTGGCCCGCGGCCGGGCGGATGCCGTCGCGTGGGACCGCCGCATCAGCCAGGCCCGCGGGCGGCAGGACTGGGACACCCAACTCGCCGAGGCCCTGGACCCGGAGCGGGCCCGCAGCCTCCGCGAGGCGCGCCGGCCGGCGCACGGCGACGTGTGTTCCATGTGCGGCGACTACTGCGTGTTCAAGGTGCGGTCCGGCAAGGACGCCCGCTCATGACCGGGCCCGCAGGAGCCCTCCGCCTGGCCGTCGCCCTCGGGTGTGCCGTCGCGGCCGCCGGATGCGGCGACGAGGAGGAACCTCACCGCCCGAGGGGTCCCGTTTACTCCACGCTGTTCCGTTTCGATACGTTCCGTTCCGCCCCGGCGGTGGAGGGGGGCGAGGTGACCCTCGCCGACCTCCGCGGCCGCGTCGTCGTCTTCTACCTGTTCGGCACGTGGTCGGAGGACTGCCGGCGGACCGTGCCGCTGATGGTCAGCGTCTACGAGCGGTACCGGTCGCGGCGGTTCGAACTCGTGGGCCTGGCGTATGAGCGGACGTCGGATGCGACGCAGGCGCGCGAATCCGTCCGCGTCTTCCGCGAGGGGTTCAAGATTTCGTTTCCCCTGGCCCTTGGGAAAGAGGCCGTGTGGCGGGAGTTGCGGGACTCGGCGGAGGTGGCGCGGCGGCTGCCGACGCTCGTCCTGATGGATCGGCAGGGGGTGGTGCGGACCGTTTTCCGCGGGCTCCCGCCCGGCTACGAGCAGGTGCTCGCCGACCGCATCGAACGCCTCCTCGCCGAGCCGTACGTGCCCCTGCCGGGCGACCCGACGGCGGATTAGCACGACAAGGCTCTAAGTGGGCGGTTTGCGCGGTGGGTGCGGAGACCCGCCGCGCTACCATGCACAGTTAAAATGCTCTGCTCTTCGAGGCGCGGCGCTCAGGCCGGCGCAAGGAGGAAGAGGAACTCGGCATTGCCGCCCCCGCCGCGCAGGGGCGACCGCGTCTCCGCCCGGATGGCCAGCCCGCACGCGGCCACATCGTCCCGCACCCGCGCGAGAACGGGCGCGAGGTTTGCCTCCGGCACGACGCCCGCGTCGCGTTCGTCCTCCTGCGCCTCGTACTGCGGTTTGACGAGCGCTACGATGCGGCCGCCGGCCTTCAGCAGCCCGCGTGCAGCCGGCAGAATGTGACGCTGCCGCGTCCACCCCACATCCACCGTCACGAGGTCCACCGGCTCGTCGAGCGACAGGTGCATGGCGTTGGTGCGCTCGAGGACGACGACTCGCTGGTCCTTGCGGAGTGTCCACGCCAGCGTGCCGTAGGAGGTGTCGACCGCGTAGACGCGCGTGGCGCCGTGGGCGAGGAGACAGTCGACGAATCCGCCCTGGTGGCTTCCCAGGTCGGCGCAGACGGCCCCGCGCACCTGCAGGCCGAAGGTGCGGAGGGCGTGGTCGAGTTTCAGCCCCGCCCGGGTCACGTAGCGGGTCTGGTCGTCCGGCATGACAGCGTTCCGGTTGGAACCCGGAGCCATTATAGACGCCTTCGAGCCGACATCCAGACGGCGACAGGCCGTTGCACGGGCGCGGCCGGCCGGGTAGAATGCCGCCCGGCGGCCGGCGTTGCCGCCCTTGCGAATCCCTAAAGGAGACTCCGATGAAGCGCATCGTTCTGGTGAGCGTGCTGGCGTTACTGGTGGCTGGCACGGGCTGCGTCGGCACGGCGGCGAAGCAGGCCATCTCCGGCGTAACGGGGGCCAGTGCCCGGTACTACGAAGTCAAGAGTGCGGGCGGCCAGACGGCCCTGGACCGGTTCCAGACCGTCGGCGTCGAGCCGTTCGATACGGCGCCCATGCGCGGCGTCATTCCGGCCCCGGCGCCCGCCAAGGTCCAGCAGGCCGTCGTCAGGCACCTGACCGAGACGAGGATGTTCACGTCCGTGAAGGCGGGGGCGCCGGCCGCCGGCGGCCTGCTCATCCGCGGCAAGTTCATGGACTTCGACCCGGGCGGCTCCGCCCTCCGGGCCATCGGCGTGGGCGGCGTCGATCCGTTCCTGACGGCGCAGATTGAACTGATCGACACCGGTTCCAACCAGGTGCTCGGGGTGTCGATGGTCACGGGTACGGTCAAGAGCGTCGTGCGGACGGGCACGGACGAACTGGCCGACGGCGTCGGCAAGGCCGTCAAGGGACTCGTGGAGCGACACCACACGAAGCCGCAATAGGCGTGCCTGCCTGGCGGGGTTGCCTCGCGGCGGTCTTTCCAGGCCGCCGCGCTTTGGCGCCGGGCGTGAGGCGGACGCCGGTCACGCGCCGTCATCTTCGCCGGAAGCGCCGCAGGGCGGGTCGGCGCCCGGGCGAGCCTTCTCCCAGCAGTGCGGGGCCATGTATCGGTCGGCGTATCGCCCGCGCTGATGGATGTGCTGAATCTCGCCCCGCTCCTCGGCGAGGCGGCACCGCTTCTCGAGGTACTCCACCAGGGCGGCCACGACCTCGGCGTGGCTCCATGCCAGCGGCGAGACGCCCATCGGCTCGCCCGTCTCCGGGTGGAGTTGCTCGGCCAGGGCGCCGGACGGCCGTGCCCAGCGGACGACCCACTTCATCCACGCCAACGCGGCCTCCAGTTCCTCCTCCGTCCGGGCGCGGAGGATGTCGCACCGCATCATCCACAGCGACGGGATGAACCACGGGTTGCCCGGCACGCGCTGCATGTCGTCCACGACTCGGTGCCAGTCGTCGCCGGCGTAGCGGGCCAGGCCGCCCACGTCGGTGTGGACGGCGAGGTGCTCGCGGATGGCCTCGAGCGTCGCCTGGACGCGGTCGTCGTGCGGGTTGAAGACGCTGAACAGGACGGGCCCCGCCAGGCTGGCGTCGACGGTCACGTCGCGGTCGTAGCCGTCCGCGGTCCGGGTGGCGGTGCGCGCGAAGCGGCCGGCCGCCTCGTCCCACAGGTGGTGGAGCAGGGCCTGGTGCATGCGGTCGGCCGCCTCGGCGTAGCGGTCGTGGAGGTCGCGTTCGCCGAAGGCGGCGGCGAAGCGTGACGCCGCCCGCAGGCCGGCAATGACGGCGGCCACGGTCCAGGTGTGGACGCCCCACCGTTCCTCCCAGAGGTCGTACGACGGTTTGGGCAGGCCGGTCTCCTCGTCCGTGTGCCGGAGGAGGAAGTCCGCCGCCTTCACGATCATCGGCCGGTAATAGGGGGCCGCGAACTCGATGTCGCGGAACTTCTGGAAGTGCCGCCACATCGACCACAGGACGAGGGCGGTCTCGTCCTCCTGGATGGGCAGCCGGGGGGTGTGGTCGGTCAGCCACGGGTGCCAGGACGAGGCCAGCGACCCGTCCGAGTTGTACTTATGCAGAAAGTACCCGTCCTTGTGAATAATGTCGGCGCAGTACTGGAAGAACCGCCGCGAGATGCCGCTGTGCCCCGCCTTGATGAGGGCGTAGGCGGCCAGGGCGCCGTCGCGGGGCCAGCAGTAGGCGTACGTGTCGCGATTGACGTCGATGATGTCGCTGTCGTTGGCGGCCAGGATCGCCCCGCCGTTGTCGATCTGCGTCCGGAGGATCAACTGGCTCCGCTTGAACAGCCGGACGAACGCCTCCGGCACGCCCTCGAAGTTGAACTCCTCCTTGTTCACCCACAGGCGCCAGTAGTTGCGGGTCCGCTGGATGAGCGTCTCCGGCCCCTCGTCGAGGACCAGGCGGTTGATCTTCCGGACCTCCTGGTACACCTTGCCGGCCACGATCCAGTAGGTGACGACGCCGCGCCCGGAGGCCTCGAGGTCCAGGTCGGCGGCGACGGTCGAGTCGACGGTGCCCTGGGCGATGGGGGCGCCCTCCAGGCGCCCGTCCTCGGCGTCGCGGTACGTCCCCTCCAGGCCGCGCACCTCCTTCGCGCCGCACGTATACGCCTGCACGCCGCTGCCGTCGGGCACGGCGTAGTTCGCAAGCAGATATCGGCGAGCCTTGTAGTGAATGACGCTTTGCGTCCCGGGATCGTAGAACGCCGTATCGCCCACCTTGGTGGCGTACAGGTTGAAGTCGTGGTTGAAGAACAGGCGAACCGTACGCCTTTTCTTCGCCCGGTTGGTGACGGTGATGCGACGCAGGAACACGTTCTCGTCGACGTCGACGCAGTCGGCGCACTCGACGCGGAGGGCGAGGCGGTCGCTGTCGCACACGACGTGCGTGACGAGCGTTTCGGGTTCGTAGTCCAGGCGGATGTCCCAGTCGTCGTCGCCCATCCACGAGAACCGGCCGTCGCAGGACAGGCCGAATCGCGAGACGCTCCCCTCGTTATGATTCTCCTGGCCGACGTGCGGGTAGCACAACTCGCGGATATGATACGAGCGGTCGAAGGCCACCAGCAGATTGCCGTTGCCGACGGGCACGTCGCGGGGCATGGCTTGGCATCTCCGAAGGAGGTCTGACGGACAGGGCCTGCCGGCTGGCACGACAGCGCTACGTCCGCCGTTTGCGAGGTGGGTCAGGAGTACCCACCGCGCTCAAACCGGCCTTTTCAGGACTGCGCGGCGCCCGCGGCGACCCGCCGCGCACAAGTTATTGAGGCCGGTAATTGTCATGTCGCAGGATGTCATTCTGAGGCCCCGCTCGCGGGGCCGAAGCATCTCGCCGTGCCAACGCGAAACGACAAAGACCAAGGCGAGATTCTTCGTCGCGGCCCGCCTTCGGCGGGTAAACTGCGCCGCTCCTCAGAATGACAACCGGCGAGCCGTGTCACATTTGATTTACCGGCCTCCATGGCGTAGTAGTGCTACCGCGCGTCACCGGTGGCCGCCTGAAGCCGCGCCTCGGCCGCCGACACGAGCGACTGCGCGCTGGTGCCGTCGTGCGGGAACCGTGCCACCGCCGTCCGCAGGGAAAGGTCCGGATGGGTCCGGGGCCCCGCGCCGGCGAGCCGCTGTGCGGCGGCTTCGGCGGGGTCAGCATCACCGGAGGCAGCCGCCGGCGTCTCGGCCGGCAGGGCCACGGCGTAGCGGGCGGTCTCCAGCCGGCCCCCCTCCCAGCCGCGCGCCAGCGCGCCCCGGACGGCCAGACCCAGGCGGGCCGGGCTGTCCGCGGTTCGGGCGGCCACGCTTGCCTCCGGTTCCAGGAGCACCAGGGCCAACTCCGTCCGGCGGTCCCGGGCCTCGGCGATGCGACCGTCCACGTACGCCAGGAACGGGTTTGCCTTCAGGAGGCCGGTCTCGACGTCGCGGTGCGCCAGGCGGGCGTATTCCTCACGCCGGGCGGCGGCGCGATACAGCCGGGCCAGCGTACGGGCCAATGCCCCGAGCGCGTCATCCCCAACGCCCTGGGCCTCCGGGGCCGACGACGGCGACAGGCAGATGACGCCGACGGCCGCCTCGTCGTCGCCGACCGGCACGGCGACCAGCCCGCCGGGCGGTGTGTCGGCGGTGCCGGGTGGAAGCCGGAGCGGCTCACCGGTCCGAAAGCACCGGGTGGCGGCGGCACGGACGGGGTCCGGGTGGGCGGCCCCGAGGGTCTCGTTGCCGCCGATGGTCAGCGACAGGTCCATCCGCTCGTCCTTCTCGGACCAGAGGAATGCGCAGCCGCGCTCCGCTCGCACGGTCTTGAGGATGACGCGCGTGCCCTTCCGGAAGAGCGTGGCGGGCGCCGCCATCGCAAGGTCCCCCAGGCGGCATGCGGCGTCGAACAGGTGGCCGGCGGAGGCCGGCGCCGCCGGTTCCGCCTCAGGCGGCTCGGCGGCCTCGGCCGAAGGCGGCGGAGGGGGCTCGGGTTCCGCCGGTTCCGGCGACAGGGCCCGCGCCAGCCGGTGGATGCCGCCCGGCAGGACGAAATAGTCCGACAGCCCGGCCCCGCGAAGCGAACGGGCGAGGGGCTCTTCCGCCGCCTCCACCAGGGCATATACGGGGGCGCCGAGGGCCAGGCCCCGGAACGCATCGACCGCCGGGCCGATGGACGCCTCGGTCGGATCCAGCGCCAGGACGACGGCGGCCGGCGGCTCTCGCGTCGCGGCCAGGAGGGCGTCCGCCGCGGAACGATACACCCGGCCGCCGGCGGCGAGCGGCTCGAGCAGGGCCGAGACGCCGGCGTCCCTGCACACGCAGACCACGCCGGGTCGGACGGCGACATCGGGATGGGTGGTCGCGTGTGTCACGTATCGTCGTCCTCGCCGAGCAGGATGCGCAGTTCCTCGTCGGTCAGTTCCACGGTGCCGATGACTTGCCCGCCGGTCAGGGCCTGGTCGTCGTCGGGGGGATCGGTCTCTCCCGCCGGCGGCGGTGCGAAGGGGGTGGCGTCGGGGTCGGACGCCGCGGAGGCCTCTCCATCAGGCGCCTCCGGTGCAGGGGCGGGCGGGGGTGCGGGCGGCCCTTTCCGCGCGGGCCTTGCCTGACGGGTCGGCGCGGCGGGCGAGCCCCCGTCGGCGGTCTCCCGCGACGGGGGGCCCGATAGCGCCGCTTCGGCCGACGGCGGAGGTTCGGGCGCAGGCGCGGACGGCTGAGGCTCCGGCGCTGCCGGGGGGGCGGGTGGCGGCGTCGTTTCCTGCGCCGCCGACGGCGCGGGGGCCGCCGAAGGAGGTTCGGGCGCCGCAACGGGCGACGCCGGCGTCCGGGCGGACCGTTCGGTGACGCGTGCGGGCGCCGGCGCCTCCTGCGTCGTCGGCTGCGACGGACCGTTCTGCGGCACCGTCCGGCCGGCGGCCTTCCGCCCGCCCAGGAACTCCAGCAGGTGGGCCGGGCGCGACAGGACCACGTCCGCCCCGACGAGGCCGGCGATGCGGCCCTTGTGCTCGAAGCCTCGCCCGTGGTACGCCACGATCGTCGTGTCGGGCCACTCGCGCCGGAAGAGGGGCAGGAGGCGGAAGGCCTCGTCGTCGAAGAAATCCACCCCCACCACCAGGCAGTTAAGGGGCGGGTCGGCGCGCACCGCCTCCGCCACCGAATCGAGCGGATTCGTGACGACGGTGACCGGTCGGCCGGCGGCGCGGAGCCCCTCGGCCAGGGCGTCGGCCATCTCCGAGCCGGGTTGGGCGACCAGCAGCGTTGCGGTCCCGTGCGCGTTCACGGTACGGCGATCCTCGCGGGCGGTCCGTCTGAGCATACCGTTACTATGTCTCATTTTCGCCTCCGCGTCAAGCGGCGTTTGGCTGGGCGCGGCGGTCGGCGCGACGACCTTCCGGGGATCGCGGCAGGCCACGGATTCGCGCGGCCCCCGCTGGGGGAAAAGCGGTTTAAATTCCCCCAAACGGCGCGTATAATCGCCTGATTAGATTGCGGGAGTTCCGCACAGGGGAGTGACACAGATCATGCGTCTTGGCCATAACGTGCTGGTTGGATGCGTATTGGCGGCGGTGCTCATGCTCGCCGCCGGCGTCGCAGAGGCGTGTAGCGTCCCGGTGTATCGCTATGCGCTCGAACGATGGATGGTGGACCCGTACGAGATCCACGTGTTCCATCGCGGGGATCTGACGGAGGCCCAGAAGGAGGCGCTCCAGCCGCTGCGCGAGGCGTCGCTGGAGGAACGCCGCGACGGCGTCCTGGACCTCTGGATGACGGACCTGTCGCAGGGCGAGCCCGAGGGCCAGGCCGCCAAGGTCTGGGAGGCCCACGCCGAGAAGGCCGAGACCCCGTGGCTGGTGGTCCGGTACCCGCGGATGTTCGGCATTCCGATCGACACGTGGTCGGGGCCGCTCGGTCCGGAGGCGGCGGACAACCTGCTGGATTCTCCGACGCGGCGGAAGGTGGCCAAGCGCCTCCTGGAGGGCGAGACGACCGTCTTCGTCTTCCTCGAGAGCGGCGACGCCGAGCAGGACCAGGCGGCCCGCCAGCGCCTGGAGAAGCACCTGGCGCGGATGGAGGAACTCATCGAGCCGCCCGCGCCGCCCGGCGGCGTGTGGGGCGACCCCGTCTACGACACGGAGGGCGCGCCGGACCTGAAGATCGCCTTCTCCATCGTGCCGCTCTCGCGCGACGACCCGGAGGAGGCGGCGTTCCGCGAGATGCTCCTCGGCTGCGAGCCCGGCCTCAAGGAGGAGACGGGGCCGATGGCGTTCCCCATCTTCGGCCGCGGCCGCGTCCTGTGTGCCCTGGTGGGCGAGGGCATCAGCAAACTGAACATCGAGGAGGTGTGCGGGTTCGTCTCCGGCCCGTGTTCGTGCACCGTCAAGTACCAGAACCCCGGCGTGGACATGCTGATGGACGTGCAGTGGGACGCCGCGCTGATGGGCGAGGAGTCCGCCATTCCGGAGGTCGAGCCCCCGCCGCTGACGGGCCTGGCGAAGTTTGCCCAGGCGGCCGAGGCGGAGCAGTCGGGCGAGGGCGAAACCGAGGGCAAGAAGGCAGAGCCGGGGCCGGAAGAGGCTGCAGAGCAAGCGCCACACGACGTCCGGAAGGCCGGAACGCTCGGGACGCAGACGTTCAACCTGAGTTGGATGATGCTTCTGGGTGTGACGGTACTGGGGGCGTTGGCCGTCGTGGCCGTCGCCTCCCTGGTCATCTGGAAACGTGGGAAGCGAGCCGAGGGCTGAGATGAGCATCTGGCGTCTGATTGCCCGTGAAATCACGTACCGTCGGCTGAACTTCGCCCTGGCGGCCGTGGCGGTCCTGGTGGCCGTCGGGTCCGTCGTGGCCGTCCTGACTTTGCTCAGGGGCTACGACCTGCGGGCGGCACGCATTGAAGAGGCGCGGTCCGAGAAGGTCGGCGAGGTGGGTTTCCATCTGACGGATGACGCCCGACGCATCATGCTGGAACTCGGATACAACGTGTTGATCCTCGACGAGAAGGAAGACCGGGCGGAGTTCCTGAGCACGCAGCAGCCGGCCCACATGATGGACGAAGAGGTGGTCGAAAAACTGGCCCAGTCACAGAAACTGGTCGTGCGGCACCTGCTGCCCGTCGTCCAGCAGCGAATGCGCTGGCCCGAGAAAGACCTGCCGATTGTCCTTATGGGTACCCGCGGCGAGGTGCCCCTGTCGCACTTCAACCCCAAGAAGCCGATGATCGACACCCTGCCGGAGGGCAGCATGATTGTCGGCGCGGTGGTGGCCGAGCAGGCCGGCTTGAAGGTCGGCCAGAAAGCGACGCTTCTCGGCCGGGAGTTCACCGTCAGCCGGATTCACGAGTTGCGGGGAAGCGACGACGACATCACGGTCTGGATCCCCTTGGCCGAGGCGCAGCAGTTGCTCGAGTGTCCGGGCAAGATCCATGCCATCCTGGCCTTGGGCTGCCTGTGCGTGCAACACCTGCCCGACGGGCGGTTCGGGGTGCGCGAACTCTACTCGGCGGAAGAACTCGAGAACCTGGTTCGGGAAATCCTGCCGAACGTGCAGGTGCTCACGATGGAACGTGAAGCCGCCATCCGGCGCGCCACGCGCGCCGCGGCCGGCAATCGTGCCCAGCAGTTTCTCGCCGTCGACCAGGCCGGCCGCGACAGCCTGCGGTCCGAACGCGAGGCCCTCGCCACCTGGGTCGTCCCGCTCGTGGTCGTCGGCTGCATCGTGTGGGTGGGGCTGATGGCCCTCGGGAACGTGCGAGCCCGGCGCACCGAGATCGGCATCCTGCGCGCGATGGGCGTCCGCGGCAGGCAGGTCGTCGGCATCTTCCTCGGACGGGCCGTCATGGTCGGCCTCCTGGGCGCCGTCGCCGGCTACCTCTTGGGATTTGTCCTGGCGGTGGCGTGGGACACGCGCGAGATGGGCGGCGACCTGCTGGCGAGCGGCCCCGCCGGGGCGGCCGCCCTGTTCGGACCGGGCCTCCTCGCCGGGGCGCTGCTGCTGGCGCCGCTGCTGTCGGCGGCGGCGAGCCTCGTGCCGGCGCTTTTGGCCGCCCAGGAAGACCCCGCCCTGATCCTCAGTGAGGAGTAACCCCAGCGTGGTCCGTCTCCAGAACGTCTCCAAGACCTACCGCGGCAAGACCGAGGCCGTTCCCGCCGTCGACGACGTTACCCTCACCGTCGAGCCCGGCGAATTCGTGTCCGTCCAGGGCCCGAGCGGGTGCGGCAAGACGACGCTGCTTCTCGTGGCCGGCGGCCTGCTCCGGCCGGACACGGGCAGCGTAACGCTCGACGGTCACGACCCGTACGCCCTCGCGCCCGAGGAGCGGGCCCGCATGCGGGCCGATGCCATCGGATTCGTCTTCCAGCGGTTCCACCTCATGCCGTACCTCACGGTGCTGGACAACGTGCTGTCGGCGTCGCTGGCGCGGCCGTCGGACGGCGCGCGGGACCGGGCCATGGCGCTGCTCGAGCACGTGGGCCTGGCGCCCCGCCTCGACCACGTGCCGGCCGAACTCAGTACGGGCGAGCGGCAGCGGGTGGCCCTGGCGCGGGCCATGCTCAACGAGCCGCGCGTCCTCCTCGCCGACGAACCCACCGGCAACCTCGACCCCGCGAGCGGCGACACGGTGCTGAAGTACCTGGCGGACTTCACGGACGGCGGCGGGGCGGTCCTGCTCGTCACCCACGACGTGCGGGCCGCCGACTACGCCGGCCGCATCGTCCACATGGCCGACGGGAAACTCGTCGACGCCTAGCACTACAACGCTAACTCGTGCGCGGCGGGTCTCCGCACCCGCCGCGCTGCGACGCGCGGTGGTTACGGAGAACCGCCGCGCTCCCATGTTGGCCCAAACGTTGCCTTCATCCTGTTTCCCGCCGCCCGCCTGTGGTACACTACGGGGTTCATCGCGACCCCGTAGAGGAAAACCATGCGAACGTACCTCGACTGCGTGCCGTGCTTCGTCCGCCAGACGCTGGAGGCCGCGCGCTTCGTCACCGACGACGAGGCGGTGCATGCCGACGTGCTTCGTCACGTGCTGCGAGCCGCGAGCGAAATGGATATGGCCATGGCCCCGCCGGCGATGGGGCAGCACATTCACCGCCTCATCCGCGAGGCCACCGGCAACGCCGACCCGTACCGCGAGGTCAAGCAGCGCTTCAACCGCCTCGCGATGGGCCTGTACCCGGACCTGGTGCGGCGCGTGGAGGCGGCCGACGACCCGCTGGAGGCGGCCGTGCGCCTCGCCATCGCCGGCAACATCATCGACTTCGGCGTCAGCGCCACCGTCAACGAGGAGGCGGTGCAGGAGACCATCGACCGGGCCCTCCGCGACCCGCTCGTCGGCGGCGTGGACGGCTTCCGGCAGGCGGTCGCCGACGCCGGCGAGGTCCTGTACCTGGCGGATAACGCCGGCGAGATCGTCTTCGACCGGGTCCTCATCGAGACCCTGGACGCGGCGAACCTGGTCGTCGGCGTCAAGAGCGTGCCGGTCATCAACGACGCGACGGCCGAGGACGCCGCGGCGGCGGGCCTGGCGGGCCGGTGGGAGATCGTCGAGAACGGCTCCGACGCCCCCGGCACGCTGCTGGAGACGTGCTCGGCGGCGTTCCGCGAGCGGTTCATGGCGGCGGACCTCGTGATCGCCAAGGGGCAGGGCAATTACGAGACGCTGAGCGAGGCCCCCCGGCCGGTGTGGTTCATCCTGATGGCGAAGTGCCCGGTCATCGCCGGCCACCTGGGGTGCGACGTGGGGAGCCTGGTCATCCGCGAAAGCGCCATCCGTCCGAAGGTACGGTCGTGAGCGACGTCAGTGAGGACAAACCGGTCGGCGACGCCGTCCGCCCGTTCCACATCATGTGCAAGCCGGTGTGCGGGGTGTGCAACCTCGACTGCCGCTACTGCTACTATACCATGAAGCCGGAGACGCTATATGAGGGCGTCCAGCGCTTTCAGATGTCCGACGAGGTCCTCCGCCAGTACACCCGCCAGTACCTGGAGGCGATGCCCGTCCGGTGCGAGTTCGGGTGGCAGGGCGGCGAACCGCTGATGGCCGGCAAGGACTTCTTCCGCCGGGCCGTGGCGTACCAGAAGGAGTTCGGGCGGGACGGGCAGACGATCTCGAACGGCCTCCAGACGAACGCCACGCTGCTCGACGACGAGTGGGCCCAGTTTTTGGCGGAGCACAAGTTCCTCGTGGGCGTCAGCATCGACGGCCCCCCGCAGGTGCACGACGCGAACCGCCTGGACCGGCAGGGCCGGCCCACGTCGCAGCGCGTGTGGCGGGGCGTGGACCTGCTGCGGAGGCACCAGGCCGAGTTCAACGTTCTCGTCACGGTCAACCGCACGAACGTCCCGCATGCCGGGAACATCTACCGGTACTTCGTCAACCGGGGCATCACCTATCTGCAGTTCATCCCCATCCTGGAACGGGTGCCGGGGACGGACGAGCCGACGGACTTCTCGCCCTCGGCGGAGCAATACGGCCGGTGGATGCTGGAGGTCTTCGAGCAATGGGCCGAGCGCGACGTGGGCCGCGTCTCCGTCCGGTTCATCGACGACGCGCTGCACGTCATCCTGTACGGGAAGGCGTCGACGTGCGTGCACTCGGAGCGGTGCGCGGCCGCCCACATCGTGGAATGGAACGGCGACGTGTACGCGTGCGACCACTTCGTCTTCAAGGAGTGGTACCTGGGGAACCTGGTGGAGACGCCGCTGGTCGAGGTGCTGAAGAACCCGCTGCTGGAGGAGTTCGCTCGCCTCAAGACGGACCGGCCGGAGGCGTGCCGGGAGTGCGAGTTCCTGGAGTTCTGCCAGGCGGGGTGCCCGAAGCATCACCGGCCCATCGGGCGGGACCCGCAGCGCGTCAACCACTTCTGCGAGGCGTACAAGATGTTCTTCGCCGAGGCGCTGCCGGAACTGCGGCGCATTGCGGAGTACATCCGGCGGGGTGACGTGCCGCCGACGCGGGCCGACGCGGGCGCGGCAGCCCATCGCCGGGCGTCGGCCGCCGGGCCGCAGGGCAGGGGCGCCCCGGTCCCGTCGGCGGAGGGCCGTGCGATGCTGAGGCGAACCGCTCCTCGTGCGCCCGCGCCGGGCGCGGCGGCGGGGGGCAAGGTCGGGCGGAACGATCCGTGCCCCTGCGGGTCGGGGAAGAAGTACAAGCGGTGCTGCGGCCGGCGGGAGTAGAACCGGTTTACGAGGTGGCCGGTGCGCGGCGGGTGCCCCTCCACTTCCTTCGGGACAGGCTCCGACCCGCCGCGTACAATGTGCCGACTTATTGAGGCCGGTAAATCAAATGTGACGCGGCTCGCCGGTTGTCATTCTGAGGCCCCGCTCGCGGGGCCGAAGAATCTCTCCGTGCCAACGCGAAACGACAATGGGCCTATGTACCTGACACCACCAACCGCAACCCGTGGGGCACTGTCCGAGGGCGCCAATCAACCCCGTGGGCTTGGTGGCGTGAACGGAATAGGCCCAAACGACAAAGACCAAGGCGAGATTCTTCGTCGCGGCTGCGCCGCGCCTCAGAATGACAACCGGCGACATGACAATTACCGGCCTCAACAGCGTTGTCGTGTTAGAAGTCGACCTGGAGGCGCATGAGGAACAGGTCGGCGTCGTCATCGATGCCCCGCCAGGCCACCGGGACCCCCAGGCCGCCCAGGTCCTCAACCTGCGTGTGGATGTAGTTCCACATGATGCGGACGTTCGGGTTCAGGTACCAGTTGAGGCCGAGGGTGTAGTTTTCCATCACGCCGCCGTTCAGGCCGCTGTCCGTGAGGTCGAGTTGGGAGTAGCGGCCGGCGATTTCCCAGGCGCCCGTGCCGCCCTCGTCCCAGTTCGACTTGGGCTTGACGCGGTCGAACTGGCCGCTGGACTTCTTGTAGGGCCGGTGCTCGCCGGTCAGGAAGTAGCCGACCTGGACGTACCAGCCGTCGAAGGCGGGGTCGTCCTGGTTCAGGTCCTCGGACATCCGGACGATGGACGTCATGTACTCGCCGGCGAAGTGCAGCGGTCCGAACACGCCGGCGAGTTCCGCCCCGATGCGGTTCTCGTGGTCGACCATGCCGAGACGGCCCGTGTTGACGAACCGCGGCGAGAGATGCACCTCCGGCCGCTGGCGGAACCGCAGGTTCTGCTCGCGCGAGCGGTAACTGTACGCGAAGCCCGTGTGGATGAGCCGCTTGCCTTCCTGGGCGTACCAGGGCAGGGCCGTGAGGCGCATCGTGAACTGCTCGTCGCCGTCGCGGATGGCCTGGCCCTCGTCGTACTGGTCGTTCGCCGGGTCGTCGGAGGTGTCCTGGAAGAGGCCGGCGGCCCACGTCACGCGGTCGCCCAGGACGGCGTCGTGGAGCATGAAGCCGGCGTTCCGGCTGGGCGCGAAGACGTTGGGCGAGGCCTGCTCGATGAACGTGTCGTACTTGGAGGAGGTGAGTTCCTCGAGGCCGAACGGTTCCTTGAAATGGCCCATCCGGAGGTTCCCGACGATGGGCAACTTCTTGAGTTCGAGGTAGAGGTCCTTGACGACGGGGCTGTCGGCCCAGTCGTACTGCCACTTGAACTTGATCTTCTTGTTCCACTCGCCTTGCCAGTACAGGCGGGCGCGGCGGATTTCCTTGCCGTCTTCGAGGTTCTCGAAGTCGGTGCCGCTGCCGGCGAAGTCGTTCTCGATGTCGTTGCCATCGATCCACGTCCAGTCGTACATGAGCCGGCCGCCGAATTTCATACTGAGGCGGCCGTCGCCCGTCTTGGCCCGCATCCCGTTATCCCAGTAAAGGCGGAAGTCGTCGGGCCCGATATCGCCGACCGCCTCGTCGACCATCTTGCGGATCTCCTGGCGGTGGGCCTGGTCGCCCTGGTTGTCCTCGAGTTCGGCGATGCGGCGTTCCTGGTCTCGGAGGCGCGTCTTCAGGGCCGTGACGGTGCGTTCGAGGTCGGCCATCGAGGGCTCCGCCGCCCACGCTGCCGCCGGCCCCAGGAGCAGGGCCCCCACAAATACGGCCACGACACCCCTGATTCTTGCCATGACAGTTCCTTTCGGACGAGTGGCGATTCGGGGTCGGGGCAAGCGCCGCTCGCTTGCGCCGGCGACCGCAGCACGTTAGAATTCTGGCAAGGGCCCGTTAAGCCCTTATACGCGCCGCATTAACGGGCGGTTAAGTTTGAAGGGGCCGTTAACGATTGCTTTTGCGCTAACTCTTCGTTTGTCCGGCGCCGGGGGGACTCGGAGGGAAAGCGGACGTGGAAAAGGGCGCCCCGGGAACGCGCACTACAAGGTATGTGTGCCCCGGAGGAAAGCAATGCGAACGGGGTCTTAACCGTCCGATTCCTGCGCGTCGGCATGGCGGACGATGTCGCCCGTGCAGACGAAGACGATGTCCTCGGCGATGTTGGTGCACAGTTCGCCGATGCGGTGGACCGCCCGCACGAGGAGCACCAGGGTGACGGCCATGTCGACGCCGCCGGGCGCCTCGCGTGCCCGCGCGATGATGTGGCGGGCGATGCGGCGATAGGCCTCCTCGGCATCGACGTCAGAGGTGACGAGCGATTCGGCCGAGGCGCAGTCCCGCGTACTGATGGTCCGCAGCGTCTCGTCCAGGCGCTCCGTCACGAGGTCCACGAGGTCACGCCACTCGGGGTAGGTGGCCAGATTCACGCCGTCGTCCACGAGGTGCCGGATGCGCCGGCCGATGCTGGCGGCCTTGTCGGCGATGCGTTCCAGGTCGTTGTTGGCCTTGATGACGAAGCAGAGGCTCCGCAGGTCCACCGCGGTGGGCTGGTACAGGGCCAGCAGGCGGACGCACTCCTTTTCGATGGCCACCTCTTCGGCGTCGATGGCGTTGTCGCGCCGGCTGACGGCCAGGCCGGCCTCGACGTCGCGGGCCTCGACGGCGTCGAGGGCGTCGCGTACGCTCTGCTGCACGCGGAGGCCCATCCGGTCCAATTGCTGCATCAGCGCATCGACGTTCCGTTGGAGTTCGGACATGATATGGATCCTTCGTCTGCCGCGTGCGAGGTGGGGCCGGGGCGTCGCTTACCCGAATCGGCCGGTGATGTAATCCTCGGTCTGCTTCTCCCCGGGCTTGGTGAAGAGTTCCTCCGTCGGTCCGTACTCGATGAGGTCGCCGAGGCAGAAAAACGCCGTCCGCTCGCTGACGCGGGCGGCCTGCTGCATGTTATGCGTGACGATGACGATCGTGTAGGTGTCCTTGAGTTGGCCGATGAGGTCCTCGATGCGGCCGGTGGCGATCGGGTCGAGCGCCGAGCAGGGCTCGTCCATGAGCAGCACTTTCGGTTCGGTGGCCAGCGCCCGCGCGATGCACAGCCGCTGCTGCTGCCCCCCGGAGAGGCCCAGGGCGCTCTTCCGGAGGTCGTCCTTCACCTCGTCCCACAGGGCGGCGCTGCGGAGGCACTGCTCGACCAGGGCGTCGAGGTTCGCCCGGCTCCGATGTCCCTGAAGCCGCGGGCCGTACGCAATGTTGTCGTAGATGCTCTTCGGGAAGGGATTCGGCTGCTGAAACACCATCCCCACCTGCTGCCGCAGGTTGACGAGGTTGACCGCCTTGTCGTAGATGTTGGTCCCCCCGACGAACAGGGCCCCTTCGGCCCGGGCGGTCGGGATGAGGTCGTTCATGCGGTTGATGCTTCGCAGGAACGTGCTCTTGCCGCACCCGCTCGGCCCGATGATGGCGGTGACCGACTTCGGGTAGATGTCCATCGTGATGTTCTTGACGCCGGTCTTGCGCCCGTAATAGAGGCAGAAGTCGCGGGAACAGACGACGGGGTCACCGGCTTCGAGGGGCCTCCGCCGGGGGTGATCAATGGCTATCGCCGGCATGGATGACTCCCTGGGCCGCCCGGTCGTCCCGCCGATCGTCTCCGGCGTCGAGGCGGTGGTTTCCGGCATATCGCTCATCTCGGAACCTCGTGTGTTTTTAAGCAAGTCGCGGCTCGGACTCAAGGCGAATCTCACGTGCCGCGCAGTTTTCGGCTGATGCGCCACCTCACCACGATGGCGAGGATGTTCAGGGTCAGCGTCAGGAGGATCAGCGTCATGACCATGCCCCACTGCTGATGGGGCACCATGGCGGCGATGCGGTCGTTCATCGCCAGGTCGTACGCGCCGTAGGAGAGCATCTGGGTCTGCTGCCACGGCCAATCCCAGGCGGCGGATTGCCACAGCGGATCCGTCGTGGCGGCGGCTCCGACGAACAGGTACGGCGCGGTCTCGCCGGCGGCGCGGCTCAGGCTGAGGATGACGCCCGTCAGGACGCCGGGGAGGGCGGCGGGCAACTGGACCGTCAGGAAACACCGCAGCCGGCTCGCGCCCAGCGCCAGCGCCGCCTCCTTGTAGGAGGTCGGCACCGCCCGGATCGCCTCCTCGCTCGCCCGGATGACGACCGGCAGAATGAGTACCGACCCGGTCAGCGCGCACGCCAGGACGCTGGGGCCCTTGAGCGCCCCGTCGCTCGCCTCCTGGATCACCATGACGAAGAACGCCAGGCCGAACAGGCCGAACACGATGCTCGGCACACCGGCCAGCGTGTTGATGCACATCCGGATGAACCGGACGACGACGTGGTCGCCCGCCACCTCGACCAGGTACGCCGCCGAGACCAGCCCCAGGGGAAACGCGAACAAAATCGCCAGCACCGTGATGGTGAGCGTGCCGAGAATCTCCTCGCCCACACCGCCGAAATAGTGCCCCGGGACGCTGTCGTCCAGAAAGTACTGCCAGTACACGGTAGAGCGCGGCAGGAACATCTCGTCGATGTTCTCCCGGAACAGCGGGAAGAGAGGGGCCAGTTCCGTTCCCGCGAACTGCTCCTCCCGCGGAATCCGTTTCTTGACGAGCGGCCGGCCTTCCTCCTCCTGTACCCACTTCTCCGCATAGAAGAGGTCGTCCGACCACCGCGCCACCAGGTCCATCCGGTGGGCGCCGTAGCGGTTCATGGCCAGTTTCGGCAGCGGCTCTCCGGGACGGGGTCCCAGCAACTTGCGGACGGCTGCCTGCACTTCCTCCAGGGCGGCGGCGTACTCCTCGCGCTGCGAGAGGTCGAACGTCTCCAGCAGCCGGCGGTAGTCGCGCGCCATGCGGAAGAGGCGTTCGGCCACCGTGTCGGCGAGGCGCGGATCCGACTCGTGCGCGAGCACTTCTCCGATCAGCCGCCGCGCGTCGGCCTTGTCCGCCGACTCGTAGGCGTCGATGAGCGTGTTGCGGAGCCCGCGGAAGAAGCGGCGGATCTCGAGCCGCTCTTCCGGCGTCACGTCGTCGCGGTGTTTCAACTGCTTGCCGAGTTCCCGATAGACGGTGCGGGCGTCGTCTTCGAGCCGGGCGGTGTCGATGCCCTGCTCGAACCGGTCCAGAATACGGTACACGGGCTCGCGTGCCTTCTCCGTGGCGGCCGTCTCGCGCTTTACCGCCGCCGGGTTGCCCCGCCCGAACCGCTGCAGTTGCACCTGGCGGAACTCGACCGTGCCGTCGAAGAAGACGGCGGTCGCACCCTCCAGAAGCATCGGCCCGAGAATCACCACCAGCGCAGCCGTCAGCAGGAGGACCGAGAGGACGGAGACCCCGCTGAATCCGCGGTTGAGCAGGCGGCGGAGGCGGACGTTCATGACTTCGCCCCCCGGAATTGCATGCGGCTGAGGAGGAACTCCGTCAGCGTGTTCAGCACGAACGTGAAGACCAGCAGGATGAGCCCGATGGTGAAGAGCGAATGGTAGTGCACCGACCCGTGCGCCGTTTCCCCCATCTCCTGGGCGATGGTCGCCGTCATCGTCCGGACCGACTCCGTCAGGTCCCACCACGGGTGCGGAATCTGCGTGGCGTTGCCGGCCGCCATCCACACGACCATCGTTTCGCCCACCGCCCGCATCATGCCCAGGATGACGGCGGCGATGATGCCGTTATGCGCCGCCGGGATGACCACGCGGACCATCGTTTCGGCCCGCGTGGCGCCGAGGGCGTAGGAGGCCTCGCGCAGCGGGCGCCCCACGGCCGTCAGGGCGTCCTCCGACACGCTCACGATGGTGGGCACGGCCATGACGGCCAGAATCATGGAAGCGTTCAGCACGTTCGCCCCGCTCGGCACACCCAGGTACTGCTGCATCCACGGCTTCACGACCATCACCGCGAAGAAGCCGTACGCCACCGACGGAATGGCCGCCAAAACTTCCACCACCGGCTTCGTCACCTGCCGCAGCGTGAACGGAAAGATGTCGCTCAGGCACACGGCCGTCAGAAGGCCGAGCGGGACGGCGATGAGGACCGACCCGAACGTGACGTAGAACGAGCCGGCGATGAGCGCCAGCATGCCGAATTCCGGCTCCGCTTCGTGTTCCGGGTGCCAGGCCGCGCTGCCGAAGACCTCGCCGGCGCGCTCCAGGAAGAAACGGAACGCCTCGCCGATCGTCTCACCCTGAACGAAGAACAGAAACGCCTCGCGCGTGATGAAGATGAAGATCAAAAAGACCGCGAGCACGCTGGAGGCGGCTACGAGGAACAGGAGCGACCGGCCGGCCAGGCTGCTGGCGTAGCCGACCAGGTCCTCGCGCGCGGTCAGCAGAAGCGGCCGGTCGAACCCGACCGCTGCCGCCGATTCGCGTCGCCTTGTGGTGCCCGGTGTCCGGCTCATGGGCTGCGGTTCCTCGGGACCCGGCCTGCGAGGTCCCACATGAGTCCTGAAACGTGTTTGCGCGGCGGGTCTCCGTACCCGCCGCGGTTCACCCGCTTGTTGCGCGGTGGTTACGGAGAACCACCGCGCAAAACGCTTGTCGGACCGCTTAGGGCTACGTTGTCAACGTCGCCATCATCCACAAGGGCCGTGGCGCGGTGCCCAGTCGTGGGCACCGCGCGGTGGGCAAGACTGCCCACCGCGCTCGAGTCGTTGTCGGTTGGCAAGAGTTGACAAAACAGCCTTAGAGCCTATCCGAATCACCCTCTGGCTTCGGCCGGCTGCGGCGACCGCAGACGGCGTCGGGCTGCATCGCCAACCCGGAGACGGGTTGCCTGCTTCGCCCTCCTTGCCTGCGGCCGCCTCGCTCGGCCTCGGGCCGACGAGGGGGTATTCGGATAGGCTCTTAGTAACTCGTGACCGGGATGAAGCCCTTCGACTCGATGATCTCCTGGCCCTCTTCGCTGAGGTGGAACGTCACGAAGGCGTGCGTCAGCGAACCCAGGACCGGAAAGCCGCGCGTCCACATGAACAGCGGCCGGGCGATGGGGTACGTGCCGGAGGCGATCGTCCGGCTCGTGGGCAGGACGCCGTTCACCTTGAGCGCCTTGATCTTCTCGTCCACGAAGCCGAGCCCGACGTATCCGACCGCCGCCTGCGTCGTCGAGACGTGCTTGTGCATGTCGGGGTTGCTGGCGACGTATTCGACGCCGGAGCCCATCTTCTCTTTGGCCATCACGAGGTTGTGAAACGTCTCGTAAGTGCCGGAGGAGGTGTCGCGGCTGTAGAGGACGATTTCCATGTCTGCGCCGCCCACGTCCTTCCAGTTCGTGACCTTGCCCTGGAACATGGCGCGGACCTGGTCGGTCGTCAGTTCCTTGACGGGGTTCGACGGGTGCACCACCACGCATACGCCGTCCATCGCCACCACGTGTGCCACGGGCAGGAACCCTTTCTCGACGGCGGCGGCGTACTCCTTCTCCTTCATGAAGCGGCTCATGTTGGCCACGTCGCACTGGCCGTCCAGCAGCGCCTTGGCCCCGTCGCCGGACCCCGTCTTCTTGACGGTGACCGAGACGTCGGCGAACTTGCGCATAAACGCCTCGGCGAAGGCGTCGCCAATCGGGCCGACCGTGGTGGACCCCTGGACGAGAAGCGACTGCTTCTCGGCCCCTTCGGCGGGGGCATGGGACCCGGCGGCCAGAACGGCACCGACCAGGCAGACGGCGATCCATCGGGCCTTGATGCTCATTGATGCGTCTCCTTTCTCATGCGAATCCGCAATTCTCAGCGCAAGACTCGCGCCCTGCGCGCCCTACGGCTACTCATATTATTGGCAATCGTGTTTAAGGCTGCGCTGTGGTCGGATTAAGGTTCGGCTAAACCGCTTGAAGTCTATTGTCGGCGCCGGCTGGGCGCTGTATCATGATGGCGCTATGTCAAAGAAACGAATCATTGTGGTCGAAGATGAACGGGACATGGCCGACCTGGTCTCCATGCGCCTCAAGCGGGAGGGTTACCTGGTGGAGGTGGCCTACGATGGCCAGGAGGGCCTTGAAAAGGTCCGGTCCAAGCCGCCGGACCTCGCCATCGTGGACATCATGCTGCCCCGCCTCAGCGGCACCGACCTGGTCACGGAGATGCGCCAGGACCCCCGGACCGCCGGTGTCCCCATCATCATGATGACGGCCAAGGGCGAGGACAGCGACGTCGTGGTCGGCCTCCAACTGGGCGCAGACGACTACGTCACGAAGCCGTTCAGCATGTCCGTGCTCGTGGCGAGGATGGGCGCGGTGCTCCGTCGCGCCGCCGCGATGAACGGCGGAAAGGGGCCGCTCACGTGCGGGCCCGTCACGATCGACCCCGACCGCCACGTGGTCGAAGTCAACGGCGAAACGGTCAGCCTGACCCTGACGGAGTTCCGGCTCCTGGTCGCCCTCGTGGCCGCCCGGGGACGCGTCCTCTCGCGGAACCAACTCATCGACCAGGCGATGGGCATCAACGCCATCGTCACGGATCGCACGATCGACGTCCATCTCACGGCCCTTCGCCGCAAACTCGGCGATGCGCGGGCCTGCATCCAGACGGTCCGGGGCGTGGGGTACCGGATGACGGCTGAGGATGCGGAAGCCAATGAAGACGCATAGTTTTTTCGTCCGGCTCTTCGTCGGGAATCTCATCATCGTCGTCGTCGCCGTCGTGGTGGCGGCGGCGGTGTCTTACCGGGCCGTCAACGCGCAGCATCGCCGCATCAGCAACGCCTACCAGGACAACCTCTGCCTGGCCGCCGCCCAGTATCTCGAGGACATCTGGCCGGTGCCCCAACCCCAGGTCGACCGCCTGTGCAAGGCGTTTCTCCAGCCGGCGGACGAAGCGCCGGCCGCGGCCGCGCCCACCCTGGGCCACGACATCCCCGCCCGTCTCACCATCATCGCACGCGACGGCCGCGTCCTCGGCGACAGCCGGGGCAACCCGGATCGCATGGAGAATCACCGGACGGACGACCGGCCGGAGATCATGGCCGCCCTCGCCGACCGTCCGGGAAGCCACGTGCGCCGCAGCGAGACCCTCGGCACGCGGTTCCGTTACGTGGCCCGTCCCATTCATCATGAGGGGGAGGTGGCAGGCGTGGCCCGCATCGCCACGCCCGTCCTTGCGGTCCTCGTGAGCCGGGCCGTCCTCCGCGAGGGCATCCTGTGGGGGTCGCTCGTTGCGATCGGGGCGTTCGCCCTTATCGGCCTCCTCATCAACTGGCTCTGGTATCGGCCGCTGCGTGACATTACCCGGGCGGCCCACCAGATCGCCTCCGGCGAACTCTCCGGGCGCGTCACCGTCCGCGGGTCGGCGGAACTCGTCGAACTCGGCCAGGCCCTGAACGTCATGCGCGACAGCCTGGCCCGGCAGATCGCCACCGTGTCCGCCCAGCGCGGCAATCTGGAACAGGTGGTAGCCAACCTGCGGGAGGGGGTCATTGCCACCGACGAGACCGGCCACATCGTCCTGATGAACCGCGCCGCCCGCGACCTCCTCGCCCGCGAGGGCGACGACGTCCTCGGCACGCACATCCAGAACGTCGTCCGCATCGCCGACATCGTCGAGGCCTACAACGACGCCGGCCGCACCGGCCGCACCGTCCGGTGCGAGGTGGAGGCGGACATCGGCCACCAACGCCGGCACCTGGACGTGCGGGCCTCGCGGCTGGAGCCCACACCCGCCGGCGATATCGGCGGCCTCGTCGTCGTCCGCGACGTGACGGACCTGGTCCGGACCGCCGCCATGAAGGCCGAGTTCGTCGCCAACGCGTCGCACGAGTTGCGGACCCCGCTGGCCACCCTCCGGGCCGCCGTCGACGCCATCGAGGAGGAACAGGAAAGCACGCCCCCCGACGCCGAGGCCTTCCGCCGGATGCTCGGCATCCTCCGGCGGAACGTGGATCGGCTCGAAAGCCTGACGCTCGACCTTCTGGACCTCCACGCCGTCGAGACCGCCAAGCGGGGCGGACGCGAGGACGAGATGGCGCTCGGCGACCTCGCCGCCTGGGCCGAAGGCCAGTTCGCCGACGCCGCCGCCTCCAAGGGCGTCACGCTCGAAGCCGACACCGCCGAACCGGATCGTACCTTCGTCGCCGACCGCAAACTCGTGGAACTCGTCCTTCAGAACCTCCTCGACAACGCCATCAAGTTCACCCCCGAGGGCGGACGCGTGACCCTCTCCGCCGAGTACGAGGACGAAGGCGTCCTGCTCCGCGTCGCCGACACGGGCTGCGGCATCACGCGCGGCGAACAGGGACGCATCTTCGAACGTTTTTACCAGGCCGACCTGTCCCGTAGCGGCGACACGAAGGCGCGCGGCACGGGGCTGGGGCTGGCCATCGTCAAACACGCCGTGGAACGCCTCGGCGGGCGCGTGTCCCTTCGGAGCGAGCCCGGCAAAGGAACCACCGTCTCCGCCTTCGTGGCCGACCGGCCGAAGGAGAGAGAGGCGTGACGTCGCACCATCTCCGCGGAGGCTGCTTGCCCACGCATGCTTGTTTTCTTTAGCGACGTGCACTTGACCGACGGCTCCAGCAGCGACACGATCAATGAAGAGGCATTCGATCGGTTCGCGGACCAGGTCGTCGACCTCGTCCGCCGGCGGAGCCCGAACGAACTGCGCCTCGTCCTTCTCGGCGACGGGCTGGACCTCGTGCGCAGCAACCTGTGGCTGAACGCGGCCGGTGTCCGCCCCTGGAGCGAGCCGGGCCCCGCCCAGGAACGCGTGGTCCTCGACATCCTCCGCCGCACCCTCCGTGTGAACCGGTGGGCCATTGACCACCTGCTCGATATCCCCGCCCGCATCGCGCTGGCCGGCCACCTGCCGCAGGGACCCATCCGTCTCGAGTACGTCCTCGGCAACCACGACTGGCTCATCAACCGGTACGCGTCGGCCCGCCGGCTCGTGGCGGACCGCCTGCGCCTCGACGCCGCCTACGTCCGGGACGGCTTCCCGTTCGTTTTCCGCTCGCCTCCGGACGCGTACGACGTCGTGGCGCGGCACGGCGACGTGCATGATCGGATCAACGGTGCGGACAGGGAGGGGCAGGGGGCCTCCAGCCTGGGCGACGCCATCATCGTCGAGTTGCTGAACCGGTTTCCCCTGGAGGTGGGCAAGGAACTTGGTCCCGGCGCAGCCGCCGACGAGGCCGTCCGCCGGCTCCGCGAAATCGACAACGTCCGCCCCATGACGCACCTGGCCACCTGGGTGCTCGAAACGGTCGCCGAACTCGGCAAGAACGCCCCGCAGGTGCTGGCGGCGGTCGACCGGGCGATGGAACGCGTGGTCGACGACTTCCGCCGCAACCCCGCCGTCCGGACACTTGTGGCGGACCAGTTGTCCTGGATCCAACGGTGGTACCTGAAGGCCCTGCTCGGCGACGTACGCCGCCGGAAGGTCAACGTCCTGGATTCCTGGCCGCGCCTCGCCGACCGCGCGGTCCGCGGGTGGCGGCTGTTGTGGAACCTGCCGGTCTCGAAATACGCCGCTCGCGCCTTGGACGAATGCGGGCCGGACGGCCGGCACCCACGGTTCGTCGTCTACGGGCACAGCCATCGTTCCGAGAGCGTGCCCCTCGGCCCCGTCTCGCCCGAGGGCCCGGACCGTTTCTACCTGAACACGGGCACGTGGCGGACCGTCTGGCAGATGGCCGAGACCGGCGGCGCCGAGCCCCACTTCGCCTCCTGGAAAGAAATGGCGTACGTCGTCCTGTACGACCCGGCAGAGTCGCGGGGCCGGCACGAGTTCGAGGTGTGGACGGGCGGGCTCCGGGACCGGCCGACCGAGCGGCAGCCGGCCGACGATGCCGGGCCGGCCGAATACGGTTGTCAAACCGATCCCCAGACGGTACCCTCCTCCTGACGCGGGGCCGTGCGCCAGGCCGCCCCCGCGCCTCCCAGCCACCGGCATCGAAGGAGACCGACGTGCCGCCCGACCTCTCGGACCACGTGGCCGTCGTGACGGGCGCCGGCCGCGGCATCGGCCGCGCCATTGCCCGGTCGCTGGCCGACGCCGGCGCCCGCGTCGTCGTCGCCGCCCGGACGGAACCCGAGATCCGGGCCGTCGCCGACGAGATCGCCGACGCCGGAGGCGAGGCCCTCGCCGTCCCGACGGACCTGGCGGACGAGGCGTCCGTCCGGGGGCTGTTCGCGGCCGTCCGCGACCGCTGGGACCGCCTCGACGTCCTCGTCAACAACGCCGGTGTCGGACGGTACGGGCCCGTGGCGGAGTTCCCCGTCGAGGACCTGGATCACGTCATCGGGGTGAACGTGCGCGGCACATTTCTGTGCTGCCAGGAGGCCGTCCGCATGATGGCGCCCGCACGCCGCGGCACGATCATCAACATCTCCAGCGTGGTGGGGTTCAAGGGATACCCGAACCAGGCGGCGTACACAGCCACGAAACACGCGGTCATGGGCCTCACGAAGTCGCTGGCGGTCGAGGCCCAGCCGCACGGCATCCGCGTCAGTGCCGTCCTGCCGGGAGGGGTAGACACGGACCTGGTGCGTCAGGCGCGGCCGGACCTGGACCCGTCGATCCTGCTCGCCCCGGACGACGTGGCGCAGACGGTAATGTACCTGCTGTCGCTCTCGGACCGTGCGGCGGTGGACCAGGTGTACCTCCGCCGGTGGTCCAGCAAGCCGTTCTAGGACCTGGGCGTTTCGCCGCAGGCGGGACGGCTCACGTGCCGCCCGCGCCTTGACCGATTCCCTTAAGGGGTGACTATAGTGGTGTCGCGGCGCCGAGGGCAGGGCGCCCCGCCCCGTGTGCCGCCCGGTCGCGCCTGTAGCTCAACCGGATAGAGCAACGGCCTTCTAAGCCGTCGGTTCCAGGTTCGAATCCTGGCAGGCGCGCCACGTTTTTTGCTGTGGACGTTTCCTTCCCGCTCGGGCGTGCATCCCTCCGGCCCTCTCCCGACCCGCCGCGCACGAACGGGTGCCGGCACTCTCGAAACGGATGTGCCACAGCGGGTCTTGCCCCGCCGCGATGAGGGCCTGCGGGATGCACGGCCGGACAAGGCCGGCCGTGGCACGGGGCTGGAAAGAGAAGAGGCCGCTCCGCACGGAGCGGCCTCTTCGTTGTGGGTTGGCACCGGGCCGGAGACCGGCCCGGGAGTCGTTTTACCGGTTTCGCCGGCGGCGGGCCAGCATGGCACCGGCGCCGAGGGCCAGCAGGGCCAGCGTCGCCGGTTCGGGCGTCGGGGTCCCGCCGCCCGTGCCGAGCAGGGCCGGCTTCTCGCCCAGCGTCTGACCCTGGAAGTTGTTCCAGACCTGGTCGATGAGGGCGTAGTCGGCGGCGTCCACGATGCCGTCGTAGTTGAAGTCCCCGGCGGCCCATCGCCAATCGCCGCCACCGGCCGGCGACTGGTTGCCGCCGTTCCAGGACTGGTCGATGAGGGCGTAGTCGGCCGCGTCGATGACACCGTCGAAGTTGGCATCGCCGAACCAGGTGAACTTGACAAGCACATCGGAGCCGTCGGCGTCGAGCAGTTCGCCTTCGAGGTCGGCGATACCGAGGAGCGGATCCGTGTTGTCTGCGACGGCGAGCGCCGTGGGCTTGCCGTCGGTGGCCGCCAGGCTGGAGGCGATACCGTCGCCGTCCCAGGTGCCACCGTTGTAGCCGGAGACGACCCAGGCCTCGACCTGGTCGAACGGGCTGGAGCCGGCCTCGTAGCCGACGATCACGTTGCCGCCCGTGAGGTCGATCGTGCCGTTGGTCGTCATGGTGAGGCCGTTCGAGGCGACCGTGCTGCCGTCGCCGACGGTGATGTTGCCGTCGTTGCTCACGGCGCCGGCAACGTTGACCAGGCTGCCGGTCCCGACGCTGACGTTTCCGCTGTTGGACAGGTTGCCGTCAATGAGGCCGGGCTCGCCGGTCACATTGAGGGTGACGCCGTCCTGGACGTTGAGAGTGCCGTTGTTGTAAGCCGCGCGGGTGTCGCTCGAGGCGCCGACGTTCAGGGTGCCGTGGATCTCGACGGCATTGAAGCCGGTGAAGCCACCGTTGACGTTGGCGACGGCGCCGCCGGAAACGCTGAGGATGCCGAGGGCGTCGCCCGGGGTGCGGAAGCTGCTGCTCGGGATCTGCTCCCAGCTGGTGCCGCCCGCCGGGTCGTAGCCGAGGCCGTACGGGAAGCCTTGGACCGGCCCGGCGCCGCCGCCGCCCTGGGCGAATGCGGCGTGGAAGTCGTACCAGCCGGGCGCCAAGTCGAAGGTGCCGGCGGTCTGGGTGTTCCAGCCGCCGTCGTCGAGGAGGGTCTGGCCGTCGATGACCAGGAGGACGCCGTCGTCGAAGTTCTCGCCGAAGTTGGCCGTGCCGCCCTGGTGGAAGAACTCGCCCTCGTAGACCCAGGTGTGGTTGTTATTCCAGAGGTTGCCGTCGAGTTCCGTGCCGGGAACGGTCGGAATCTCGTCGCCGTTGGCAAACGTGTCCGGGCCGGCGCCGTTGCCGCTCCAGTTCATATCCTGGAGGTCGGGCAGAACGACGAGGGCGTCCGGATTGGTCGGCAGGTCGTTGAAGCGGTTGTTTCCGGCGGTCTTGCCGGCGACCAGGCCCGACGTGAACAGCTCGCCGGGGGCAGCGGACGAGGTGATCTGGTTCTGCACGTTGGTCGTGCCCGCGGTCACCTTCATGACGCCGTCGTTCGTGACGGTGGCGCCGTTGATGTTGACGGTGTCGCCGCTGAAGGTGGCGGTGCCGTTGTTCAGGAGGTTGCCTTCCATGGTGACCTCGCCGCTCTGGACGCTGACGGTGCCGTCGTTGTTGACGGTGCCGGCGTAGGTGACGGGGTCGCCGGCGGCGCCGTCGGGATCGATGTTGAGAGCAGCGCCGGCGTCCACGTTGGTGGCGCTCATGGCGGTCTGGCTGCGGTAGATGTTGGCCGAGCCGCCCTGGACGTTCAGGGTGTCGATGACGTCGGTGCCGAGGCTGCCGCCGTCGGCGTTGACCCTGTCGATGAGGTCGGTGTTGCCGAAGTGGACGTCGCCGTTGACGTTGACGGTGAGCGGGCCGGTATCGGTGAGTTTGATGCCGCTTCGCAGTTCGATCTGACCGCCGAGGTTGACGGTGGTCGGGCTATTGGTGACGACGGTCGGATAGAGTGGGTAGGCATCGATCATGAGGTCGGTGCTGTCGGTCGCCGGCTTCTGGTACTCGTGATAGAAGCCGAGGACGAGGCCCTCGCCCTGGAGGGTGGCGTTGTGGTTCATGATGAGTTCGTCGGCGAGGAGGCCGTCACCCTCGGAGCCGTCCTCCGGCAGCAGGCCGGGGTACCAGTCCGCCGCCGGGAGCGCGCCCTGGAGGCCTTCCCAGATGAGGGTGGCGTTTTCGCCGATTTCGACGCCCTCGAGGTGATTGCGGCTGATGGGCAGCGTCCGGGAGTCGTTGCCGACCCATCCGCCGGCGGTGGCGTTGAGGCCGCGGCCCCACGTGGTGTCGCCGCCCGCGTTCAGGGTCCCCTCGCTGACGATCCAGTAGATCTTGTTGGGCTGGTTCATGCCGTCGTCGTAATTGGCGTCCTCGATGGCCATGGTGCCGGCACCGGTCTTCTCGACGTAGGCGACGGGTTCGCGGACCATGCCGGTCTCATCGGTGTAGGAGGCGCTGTGGAACGTGCTGTCGCCGGGCCAGGCGTTGCTGTCGAAGGTGAGGGTGCTGTCGGTGCCGACGTTGATCTCGTAGGTGTTGGTGTCGCTGGACCACCCGGCGGGGCCGGCGTCCGGATCGACGTCGAAGGTGATGGCGGCGCCGCCGTTGATGGTGCCGGACACGCCGTCATCCACGGTCACAAGGGCGCCGGGCTGCATGCTGCCGATGCCGGCGGAGGATGCGCCGGCGGCGTCGGTGTACCGCAGGGTGGCGTCGTTGCGGAGGTTGAAGTTGGCCGACCCGCCGACGGCGGTGATGAGCGTGGTGTCGTTGTCCAGGGTGAGGCTGCCGCTGCCGGCCGCGATCTTGTCGGCCGGATCGCTGTTCTGAGCCAGGTCCAGGACGGTGCCGACCCCACCGGTCAGCAGGGCATCGGCTCCCGCGCCGAGCGTCAGCGCGGTCTCGTCCACGGCCGGATCGGTATTGCTGGCCGCGGCCACGTACGTGTGCCCCTGGAGGTCGAGGACCGCCTGGTCGTTGAGGACGAATCGGGTCTGGAGGGCGAGGTTCTCGGCGCCCATCTCGAGTTCGGCATCGTTGTTGATCTCGACGCGGAGGGACTGGCCGAGGGCATTCTGGTCATCGGCGATGACTTTGCCGCCGTCGATGACGTGGTGGTCGATCCAGTTGACGTCGCCGGCGACGAGGTGCAGGGTGTTGCTGCCGACCTTGTTGAGGATCTCGCCGGAAGCAAGGGCGGTGCCGGCCTGGAGGGTGGTCACGGCGCCTTCGCCGCCACCGCCGCCGATCCGGAACACGCCGAGGGGCCAATCGCCGGTATCCATGTCCAGCATGTCGTTCAAGGTGATGGTCGCGCCGTTGCGGGTGAAGCCGCCCGCGAGGGTCAGTTTGCCGAGGGCCGTCGTGGCGGTCGCGGTCGTGAGATCGGCGTCGCCGATGTCGAGGGAGCCGTCCGGCCCGATGTTGATCTCGGTGGCGTCGTCGATGGCGGAGAACGGATCGTCGCCGGTGCCGGCGGCCTTGATGCCGGCCGCCATGTTGATGTCGATGACGCCGGTCACGCTGTCGGTGGCGTCGGCGCCCTCCAGGACGACCATGCCGTCGTAGGGCAGTTCGTCGAACGTGCCGCTGAGGAGGTTGTCAGCCGGGATGAGGGTGCCGGTGCCGGTGAGGCCGACGTCCCAGAGGAGACGCGCGCCTTCGCCGCCCGCCCACTCCCAGTACTTCAGTTGCAGGGAGTGGTAGCCTTCGCTCAGGGTCATGGGGGCGCCGGCGACCTCATTCCAATTGCCGGTCATCCCCTGCGGCTTGTTGCGGCCGGGGTTGGAGGCGAGTTGGCCGTCGATGAGCAGTTCGACGCCGTCGTCGCTGTTGACGCCGAACTGGATTTCCTGGCCGGCCTCGGCGGGGGTGATCTCGATGCCGCCCTCCCAGATGATGGCGAGGTTGTCGCCCTGCGGCCAGTTGTCGGCGTCGTCGCCGCTGCCCGGGGCCTCCCAGCCGGTCCAGTCAACGACCGGGTCGATGCGCGTCAGGATGGGCGTCTGGGCGAAGTCGATGTCGTCGGTGGTCTGCGGCTCCGGGCCGCCGTCGCTGAGGTCAATGTAGGTGCCGGTCAGGCCCGTGGTGTCGGTCACGACGGGGGCCCGCGGCCCGATGTTGAGGTCGTTGGCGCCGGTCATGCTGCCGGCCGCCACGGTCAGGGTGCCGTCGCCGCCGCCCAACTCGTAGGTGCCGGCGTTGGGCGACAGGGAGCCGGTGTAGCGGCTGTCGTTGGCGGCGCCGAGTTTCATCTCGGTCTGCATGGTGAGGTTGACGTTGGTGTCGGCCCCGAGGGCGATGGCGCCGGTGGAGGCGGCCATATCGACCTCGGCGTAGTCATGATCGACCTGCTCCACGCCGTACGCACTGTCGTGGCCGATGGTGACCGCGGCGGGCGGCGTGCCGGAGGCGCCGACCAGGGTCGTGCCGCCGGGGCTCGTGCCGAGTTGCAGGTTGACGCCGGAGGCGTCGCCGTCGAGTTGCAGGCTGCCGGTGCCGGCCTTGGTGACGGTCCAGGTGCCGGCGTCGCTGGTGAGGTTGCCGGCGAAGACGGCGGTACCGTCGGTCACGTCGACCGTCCGCGGGCCCTTGACCTGCAGGTCCTGGGTGAAGGTCAGCGTGTCGTCGGCGCCGAGGGTGACGGTGCCGGGATCGGCGTTGCCGGCGTCGGTCAGGGCGCCGGTGACGGCGCGCGGGGTGCCGGTGGCGTAGATGCCGCCGCCGGCGAGGACCAGCGGGTTGGCCAGGTCGACCTGGAGGTCGAGCGTGCCGCCCGCCGAGATGACGGCCCCGCTGCCGAAGGCGCCGGTGTCGAGCATGTAGGTGCGGTCGGCGCTGACCATGGCGTCGCCGGTGTGGCTCTGGGCGCCCGCGATGCGGACGTTGTTGGCGTAGTTGACGCTGACGGGCGACCCGCCGCCGAGGCCGGCCTCGTCGATGACGCCGGCCTCGAGGGTCAGCATGTTATCGCCGCCCTCGAACGTTACCTGGGTGGCGGCACCGGCGAGCGGTGCGGTCATGCTGGCGTTGTCGCGGAGGTCGGAGCCGATCTCGGTGTCGTTGTCGTTCAGCGTCAGGGTACCGGCGTAGGCGTTCTTGCCGATGTAGATGCGGGCCTGCCGGTCGTCCACGGTGTCCCACGCGTCGTCGGCGAGGTCGCGGTCGACGGTCAGGCCGAGACGGGCGCCATTGGCGAGGTCGAGGTCGGCGGGGTCGAACTTGGTGGCGCCCAGGGTATCGATGTAGAGGACGTTGTCGCCGCCGTCGAAGACGGTGATGGCGTCGGCCTCGATGTCGGTCCGCAGGAACGTCAGGCCGTCCACGTCGAAGTGGCCGTCGGTGTCACCGGTTGCGCTGTCGGTGACGACGAAGCCGTCCTCGAGCGAGGCCCAGTTCCAGTTGACGACGTTGGCGTCGACGTTGCCGACGAAGCGGGTCTGCTGGCCGCCCATCGACTCCAGCCGCATGTCGTGGTCGCCGGCCGGCACCACGCCGTCGGCGTAATCGACGTCGCCGACGAAGATGCGGCTCTCGCTGCTGTTGTTGACGAGGCCGGCGCGGCCGTTGATGGTCGGGTTGACGAGCAGGCGCGGCATGTTGCCGTTGCCGGAGGCCCGCAGTTCGGCGCGGGCGTCGAGGTGGAATTCGAGGTTCTCGAACTCGACCCGGCCGGGCGAGAAGCCGTCGTCGCTGCGGTGCTCGGCGTCGACGCGGGCGTCGTGGGCGCCCCAATCGGTGTTGGCGTCGACGATCTGCACCTTCTGGGCGATCGTCTGGACGGGGCCGACGTTACCGGTATCGACCCAGCCTTCGACCTCGGCGTCGTTGTCGGTGGTGTTCTGGATGATGATGTCGACGTCCTCGCCCCAGTTGACTTCATTACCGCTGCCGTCGTGGTCGGCATCGAAGGCCAGGCGGGTGTTGTCGCCGTGCAGGCCGCCGTCGACCAGGATGGTGCCGGTGCCGATGCCGGCCGGGGCGTCATCCATGACGACGAGGGCGCCGAAGCGTCCCCCGCCGTTCGTGCTGCGGGCGACCTGGACGGTCCGGCCGTTCAGGTCGAGGCTGCCGAAGGCGGTCTCGTTGAGCGGTTCGGTGATGCGGAACTGGCCGCCGCCGTTGGCGTCGAGTTGCAGGACGACCTCGTCGCCGATCGTGCCGTCGAGCGGTGCGTCCTCGCCCGCGCCGTTCGTGACGGCGTAGACGGTGTGCTCGGTGCCGTCGTCCGGGACGGCGTCGGTCAGGTCGCCGATGTAGTACAGTTGGCCGCCGCCGCCGGGACCGGCCCGCAGTTGCACGTCGTTCTCGAGCACGAGGCTGACGCGGTTGTGGGACCCGTCGAACTGACGGAAACGGAGTTCCGGCATGGCATCGTTCAGTTCCGGATCGTCCGGCAGGATGTGGACGTTCGCGAAATGGTTCACCGAGAGGCCGGGCGGTGCGTTGACGTCGCTGTCGGCGTACAGGTCGAGGTCCCAACCCTCGCTGTTGTCCGCCACGCGGATCTCGGCGTTCAGGACGTTGATGTTCTGGTCGCCGGCCGTCAGGGCCTTGTCGGACCGCATGTTGATGCGCACCTGGCCGGCATGGGTGATGACCAGGTCGTCGCCCCAGCCGGTCTCGCCGATGGTGTCGTCGTTGTTGGCCCCGTGGAAGATCTCGAGGCCGTTATGGTCGCCGTCGAAGTTATTCTCGCCCTGCATGTTCGGCCCGATGTTGATCGTGCCGGCGCCGGGGTCGGTCATGACGTTGAACTGGTCGCTCAACTGGTAGGTGAACGTGTTGCCGCCGAGGTCGAAGCCGGGCTGGAGCCAGATGTCGTCGTCGCCGACGGCCATGAGGTCGGTGTCGGTGATGGTGCCCAGCATGTCGAGGTCGTTATCCGGGTAGAGTACCAGGACGCTGCCCGGGGTGCCGGTCACGTCGCGGACGAAGTGGTCGCGGCCGGCGTTGTTCCAGTAGTAGCCGGTCGGGCCTTCCAGGGTGATGTCCGAGATGGAGTTGGCGTCGTCGTCGCCGGTGGTAACCAGGGCGCCGTCGGCCAGGACGAGGTCCTTGAACTCGACCAACTGGCGCGGCCGGCCGCGGTTGGCATCGCGGTCGGAGCGGATCCGGGCGTCCCAGACGGCGCCCAGGTTTTTCTCGACCTCGTCCCACTGGGGCAGGGTGCCGGGCTCGACGTTGTTCATGACGCGGACGGTGCCGGCGAAGACGTTGGTGTTGAGCGGGTTGGCGCCGTCGCCGTCCTCATCGACGCGGACGTTGATGATGTGCTGGCCGCCGATCTCGAGCGTGCTGCCGGCGCCCCATTCCTCGCGGAGCGGATCGCCGTCGCCGTCCTCGTCCACGCCGTTGGCGTACTTGCCGTAATACAGGTCGTAGAGCCAGTGGTCCGTGTTCTCGGCCTGGTTGTCGAGGAGGGTGACGTCCTCGCTCAGCGGGCCGGTGATGCCCAGGGTGAAGGTCGGGTCGGGATGCGCCGCGTCGCCGACGAGCAGCGTGACGGGCGTGCCGGGCACGGCCGCCTCACCGCTGATGGAGAAGTCGTTGCCGGCGGCGGTCGCGGTGCCTTCAAGTTTCAGGTGGAGCCGGCGGGCGCCTTTGTCGCTGAAATTATGCTGTTCCAGTTCCAGGTACGCGCCGTCCTGCATCGTGACGTCGGTCAGCAGGTAGCCTTCGTCCGGGCCCTGGTCCGAGCCGCCCTGCTGCTCGTAGTGGTCGAGGTTGAAGTGGGTGGCCTCGGAGGCGTCGGCGGCCCCGCCGCCGACGATGACGGCCTGGGTCAGTTCGCGGACGTCGCCGGTGTCGTTCTTGACCATCCACTCGACGTAGGAGTCCTTCTCCCAGGTCTGGGTGGTGCCCCAGGTGCCGGCCTCGAGTTGCGGCGTGTAGTCGGTGTTCTGCGTGGCGCGGAGGACCAGGCTGGCGCCCTCGCGGACGGTGACCGGGCCGTTGATGTCCACCAGGACCGCCTGCTGGCCGTTGTTGGGGTCGTTATCGCCGAAGCGGGCCTCGCCGGAGCGGACGTCCAGGCCGCCCAGAAGGTGGCCGTCCTCCCCTTCGCCGAGGCGGAAGTACGTCGAGCCGGTCATCGGCACCTGCTGGTAATTCAGCGAGCCGCCGCCGGAAGGCAGCCAGGGCAGGGTCTCGCCCGGCCCGTAGCCGACCACGAGGGTGGCGCGGCTGTCGGCGTCGCCCAGGTCGTTGGACAGGTCCGTGTTGCTGTGGACCTGCATGGTCTGCCCCTCGGCGACGGCCATGCGGACCGTGTCGGCGCTGCCGTCCTTCAGGTCGTCGTGAATCTGGATGCTCCACGGATCGCTGGCGCCGTGCTGGCGCAGGTCGCGGCTCTCGCTGTACGGCAGGGTGATGACGGAGTTCTGGCCGACGAACAGGCCCAGGTCGAAGCGGCCGGCGCTGGCGACGATGTTGACGGCCTTGTCGGTCGGGAACCCCTCGGCGACCCAGTCGAAGATGTCCTGGTCGTTGATGACCCAGGGATTGGCGTCCGGGGTCACGTCCTCGTACTCGAAGGTGGCGCCGCCGGCGAGTTGGGCCTGGTCGCTGAAGCGCAGGTAGCCGCCCTCCTTGATGAGGAGCGTCCCGTTGGCCGGGGCGCTGGTAAGGAAGAGGGTGGCGTTCTGGTCGATCTCGAGCGTGGCGTCGGCCGCCACGCCGTTGTTGCCGCCCGTGGCGAAGGTCGCGACGCCGTTCTTGAGCGTCATGATGCGGTCGCCGGCGAGGACGTCGGCGCCCGCGAAGGCGAGGATGTCGCTGCTCATGTCGCCGGCGCTGCCGCCGTCGACCGGCGCGATGCCCTCGCGGATGAAGGTGTCGGCCGTGCCGTTGATGGCCGTCGTGAACGTGGCCAGTTTCCCGGGTTCGCCGATGACGGTGACCGGGTGGCCGGCCTCGGCGTCGAAGGTGGCGCCGTCGAACGTCCAGTCGTCGCGGATGAGCACCTCGTAGCCGCTCGAATGGTACGTCGGCGGATCCTGCTCGGCCTCGCCGATCGTGCCGGTGAAGTCGCCGGTGGCGAACATCGGGTCCAGGGCCACACCGCGGTACGTGCCTTCGTAGGCCGGCCCGTCGCCGCTGATGTCGCCCCCGCCCTCGTTACAGCCGATGCCGTCATACGTGCCGGCCACGTCCGTGACGCCGAGGTAGAGGTCGCAGGCCCCCTGCTGGGCGAACGTGGGATGGTTCCCCGTGGCGGGGTCCTGGACCACGATGCCGCCGGGCCCGAAGTCGACGTTGCCCATGTCGACGCCGCCCAGGTCGCCGCCGATGGCGCCGCCGCCGCCGACCCCGATGGGGGGCTGGACGGCGGGCGGCACGATGAAGTGCACGAAGCCGAACGGGCCGATCTCGAGCGGCGTGCCGCCGTCGAGCACCCCGTCGTTGGCCACGGTCACTTTCCCGCTCTCCACGAGCAATGTGCCGCCGCCGCTGACCTCGTTGTCCAGGTTCAGCGTGTAGCCGTCGGCGGTGGAGACGGTCAGGGTCTCGCCGGTGGCGATATCGAAGCCGCCGGCGGTGGGGTTATCGAGGGTGATGGTGGCGTTCTCCGCCACGCCGCTGAAGCCGAACGTATGGGCTTCCAGCCGGCCGCTGGCGTCGAAGTCGAAGGCGTTGTCAAGGGCATAGTCGCCGCCCTTGGACGTGAGGACGACGGCCGTGTCGGCGCCGGTCATCTGGACGACGGCGCCGCCGAGCGGATTGACGCCGCCCGCCGTGCCGCCCGCGCCCACGGTGCCTTCCTGCAGGTCGACGGTGGTGTTGGCGGTGGTGTTGGCGACATCGGTCTGGTCGAAGACCAGGGCGCCCGCGCCCGTCTTGGTCAGGGTCAGGGCCTGGCCCTGGTCGTTCACCTCGCCGAGGTACAGGTCGCCGGTCGTCGGATTCAGGGTGGCGCCGGCGGCCGAGGCACCGTCGCCGAACGTGCTGGTGGCGAAGGCCACGAGGCCGTCGGCCGGGCTCGTCACGGTCAGGGCCGTGGCGTCCGCCACGGTGGCGTCGCCGAGAAGCACCGGCCCCAGGGTCTCGATCTCGCTCGTGCCGCTGATGGTGACGTCGTTGCCGAGGTCCGCCAACTGCATGTCGTAGATGAAGCCCTCGACGTTCTGGTACAGGCCGGTGGTCAACTCACCCTCGTTGTGCGAGGTGACGCCCATGCCGATGTAGTCGACGTCGGTCATGGAGACGGCGTGGGTGCCCTCCAGTTGCCAGGGATCGGCCTCGTTCTGCTTGAAGTAGTAGGACGCGGTATCGGCGCCGGCCTCGCGGACGATGCGTATCCAGGTCGGCTCGGGGTCGCCGCCGTGGTACCCGCTGGCGGCCCCCGCGCCGGCGGAGTCGCGCCACTGGCCGCCCACGTTGTCGTTGGCCGACTGCATGATGCCGTTGAAGGCCGACGGGGCGGTCAGGTCGTCGCGGATCATCAGGAACGCCTTCCGCCACCCGTTCGTGCCGCCGTCGAAACCGAGCACGTGGGCCGAGACGTCGATGGCGGCGCCTTCCGGCACCTCCTGGTACACGTAGTAGAAGTCGTCGGCGTTGTTCCAGATGTCGTCGCCGCTGCCCTCGACGCGATGGGTGGTACCGTCGAAGGTGTAACTGCCTTCGTTGTCGGACGGTGTGTCGTTGTCGATGGCGATTTCCTGGAAGACCGCGCCGCCGAGGCCTTCGACGACGACCTTGCCGCCGTCCAGGACGACGTCGGCCGAGCCGAGCGACGAGGCGCCCGACTTGCCGCCGAAGACCAGCGTGCCGCCCGGGTTGACGTTGACCGAGCCGGCCACCTTGTTCCGTGCGTCGCCGTCCTTGTAGTTGGTGACCGACAGGGTGCCGCCCGCGTTCACGTTCGAGTTCTGGAAGGTGATGATGTCTTCCTCGGCCGGGATCGGGTTCCCGACCTGGCCGGTCATCGCCAGTTCGCCCGCATTGACGGTCACTTCAAGGGTGGCGTTCCAGTCGTCGGCGCTCTTGACGTCGGTAAAGGTGACCTTGCCGGCGCCGTCCTTGGTGAGTTGGTTGACGGTGGAATCGCTGTTCGACACACCGTCCAGATCGCCCAGGGTCAGTGGGCCGGCGGGAACGTCCATCGGCGTGTTGAGGGTGCCGCTGACCGGATCGGTGCCGCTGGCCATCGTCGTGTCGGTGAAGGAGAGGGCGTCGGCCACGTTGCCGGTGGGCGCGACGTTCAGGGTGCTGCCGTCGTTGAAGGTCAGCGAGCCGAGGGCCACGTCGCCGGTGGGCTCGAGGGTGCCCGTGGCGCCGGCGACGAGGGCCAGGTTCGTGTCGGTCGCCGCGGGGCGGGTCACCTCGTCGAGGTGCCAGAACTGGTTACCGGCGAGGGGGTCGCCGGGGCCGTCGGCGATCGTGTCGTCGGTGATGGTGCCGGTGCCGCCGTCCCAGGCGAACCACATGTAGTCGCCGCCGCCGCCTTCGGTGAAGCCGGCGCGGAAGGGAATGTACATCTCGGCCATGCCGCTGAAGTCATACGTGGTGTTCTGCGTGTTGTTGGCGCCGCTGTGGGAGAGGACGGGGTTGCCTTCGGCGAGATCGTTAACCCAGACGCGGTGGTGGTCGTCGGCGCGGGACCGGAGTTGGAAGACCCCGTCCTGGCCGGCTTCGAGGTAGATGAAGCCTTCCCACGTCATGGCGTAGTTGCCCAGGTCGGACGGCGGATCAAGGAACGGGACGGTGCCGGCGTCGCCGTCGGAGCCGTCGTTGATGCCGTTGGTATCGGCCACGACTTCGACGGGGGTCTGGGCGGCGAGGGTGTCCCAGGGATCCCATCCGGAGCCACCGGCCACGCCGCCTTCATAGCGCTTGCGGAGCAGGCCGGGCACGAGCGTCTCCACCGTGCCGGTCATGTGCAGGGCGCCGCCGTCCTGGAGTTCGACGGTGGCGGCATCGAGGGCGTTGCCGACACCCTCCAGGCGGCCGGCGACGGCGATGGTGCCGTCGACATAGTTCTTCGTGGCCGCCTCGGTGGTGGCGTTGGTGATGGCGAGGGTGGCGCCGGAGGCCACGCTCGTGCCGCCCGCCGGAACGATCGCCGTCAACTTCTCGGTCGACGCGCCGAGTTGCCCCGTCAGGCGCAGGGTGCCGGCCTCGACGCTCAATTCCAGGCCGGGCACCATCGTGTTCTCGACCACGCCGGCGCTGATGGTGGTGACGGTGTCGGCGTCCACGGTGGCGTCCTGCGTGAGGGCGGCGTTCGCGCCGGGGAAGCCGAGCCCCAGGGTGCCGTTCGCGATCGTGTAGTCTTCGCCGAAGCCGAGGCCCGTGAACTCCAGCGCATCGACGGCTTGCATCGCCGTGCCGAGGTCGACGGAGAATTCGAACGGGTTCGTGGTGAAGACCGCGGTGTCGCCCAGGGAGGGCGGTCCGCCGGCCTCAAACCAGTTGTCCGCGACGGTCCACGAGGTGGGCTCGTCGAAATCCCCGCCCTGCCACGTGTACGTGGCGGCCGGGGCCCGCATCGCGCCAAACGCTGTCACCACAGCCAGCGCAACCACCGCGGCGCCAAGCAGTTTCCAATGGCTTCGGCTAGTCATGACTTTCTCCCTCGAATGAGACGTGACGGTACGTGTCCGTTGTGCAGACTTTCTGTATCCATGCGCAGCCTCCGGCCCCGCGGCCGGTTGCCTTTCTCGCGATATGCGGTCGTCGTGTACGATGAGGATGTGTCCTGCACTTCCCTGGTCCTGTTTGCCACCCGCCGGCGTGGCCCTGTAGAGCGCTCAGCCGCGTTTTACGACCGGTTTACCAGCGGGACGTGCTAAGAGAATATAGCCCATACAGGCGGAAAGTCAAATTGAGGAGGGATTTTTTCCGGGCCGGTTGTAGGAAAACTTGCCACCCGACCCCCCGCAGATTGCCCAGTTTACCATTATTGGGCCGTCGGCGCGCCCGATCCCGCATCGCGCCACGCCGTCGCCACCGCCAGCAGCGCCGCCGCCGCCGTCTCCGTCCGCAGCACCGTGGGGCCCAGGCGGACCGGTACGAGCCCGGCCGCCGTAAGCCGGCGGCGCTCCGCCTCGGTCACCCCGCCTTCCGGGCCTACATATATATGGAACATTTCAATCTGGGACGCCGGCGGCCGGGCGGTGAGCGCGCCGAGGACGGGCGCCGCGCCCGCCCCCGTGTCGCCGAAGATGCCCGCCCCTGCGGCGCCGTCGCCGGCGAGCGCCTCGTCCAGGGGGGCGGGCGGCTCGATCGCGGGCAGGTGCGTCCGGCGGCTCTGCTTCGCCGCCGAGATGCACCGCGCGTCCCATCGCCGCCGCGCCGCCGGGGACAGCGCCTCGCCGCCCGCCACGCTCCGCGCAAAACGGACCGGCGCCAGCCGCGCGGCGCCGAGTTCCGTCGCCTTCTCCAGGAGCCAGTCGAGCCGCTTGCCCTTCGGCACGGCGAAGACCAGGCGGAGCGCGGGCTTCGGCGCCGGGGCCGGCGCGCGGACGGTCTCGATCGCCACGGTCACCTCGCCGCGCAACACCCCGGCGATGCGCCCCGCCGCCGACCCGCCGCGCCCGTCGAAGACCTCGACGGCGTCGCCCGCGGCGAGGCGCAGCACGTGGGCCGCATGGTGCGCTTCGGACGGCGGGAGGGCGAGGCGCCGCCCGGACGCCGGCGCGCCGGCGCCGGCGACGTCGGGCGGGACGAAGAAGCGCGGCAGTCGGGGGTCGGTCATGGCGGCGGCCTCGAACGGATCGGGCGCGGCGGGCGCGGCGGGCCGGGCGCCGCCGCGCCGGCGCATAGCGTAACGCAAATCATCGCACAGGAAAAGGACGTGCCGGGGACCGGCGCGGAAAGCAGACGGCGGGAGCGTTGCGGGACGAGACGGCCGCGCGCCTCACGGCCCGGACGCCGCGCCCCTCCGGTCGGACACCGCGCGGCGCAGGCGCGCCGCCGTCGGCCGCGGATGCGACGCCAGGTACGGCACCGTCGCGGCGCGGAAGTAGCCGGCCCGCGGCCCGCGAAGGATGTATCCTTCGAGCCACAGGTAACTGTCGATGCCGCGCGTGTACAGTTCCGCCGCCTGGACCGGCGGCGCGGGACCGGTGTACCCGGCGGGCCAGCCCGCACCGTCGTGGAAGAACGCGTCCGGCCATCGAGCCGCCTCGAGGCCGGCGGCGTCGAGGCCGTCGACGACGGCGACGGCGGGGCCGCCCGCCGTATCGACGGCGGCGGCGGCCAGGGTGTGCGAGCCGCCCCCGGCCGCCAGGTGCACGTTGTAGAATCGCGGCCGCCCCGCGTTGCGGTACAGCGACCCGATGATGTCCGTGGCGCCGATGCAGTCGAAGCGGCCCTCGGTGAGGGCGACCTCGACGCTGCCGGTTTTCCCGTACCGGCGCCAGCCGCCGAAGACCGCCCGCGTGTAATGCTGGGCGCCCAGGAGCACCTGCTCGCGCGTGCCGGCGAGTGTGGCGGCGGCGGCCAGGAGTTGCGGGTGGAACCGGTCGCGCCACGCCTCGCCGCCGTCCGGGTCGCCGCCCCGGTAGAAGAGGACGTCCATCAGATCGGCGGTGGCGGGCTCCGGGTGGGCGGCCTGGTACCGGGCCAGGACCTCCGCCACGACGTCCTCGCCGTCGCTGCGCCGGATATGGAACAGCATGTTCGCCAGGTACGCGTGATGGTACGGGGCGCGGGCGGCGTGGTCCCAGGCGCGGCGGGCGTCGGGGCCCAGCCCCTCGCGCAGGCGGAGGAACGTCGGCCGCAGCGCCGGCGGCAGCCAGACGGCGGCCGGCACGGCCGCGAGCGGCTCGACGCCGGCAGCGACGCCGGCCCCGGCCGCGCCGGCGGAGGCCGCTTCCGTGTCCGCCCCCGCAGGCACCGGTGGGGCCGACGCGAACAGCCACTCCGCCTGGTGTTCCACTTCCAGCAGGTTCTGGTTGACCGTCACCCACGCGCGCCCGCCGGGGAACCCGGAGATGTGCTGCTGCGGCCGGTAGGGGACATCGAGGCGATCGTTCCAGGCCGTGAAGACGGGCCGGCACCGCGCCTGGAACTCCAGTTGCGCCAGCAGGTTCGCCGTCAGCAGGTCGAGCCACCGGTGCAGGTCCGCCAGGGAGGCGGCGGCCGAGGCCAGTTCGGCGGCGGCGCGGCGGGCGTCCGACAGGCGGCGGGACGCGATGGCTTCGTCCAACCGGGCGGACCACCGCCCAAGGCGGTCTGCCGCCGTCGCCACCTCCGCCGGCTGAAGACCGTCCGGCCAGGCGGGCGCCTCCGCCAGCGCGCGGGCCAGGTCAGCCGTTTCGTCCGCCAACCGCAGCGCACGGGGATACACGGCCCGGTTCCGCCGGTGGACGGTCTCGCTGTAGCGGCGGAGCACGTCCTGGTACCACCGGAAGTCGGCGAGCGGCGACCCGCGCCGGGGTTCGCTCTGGCCATACAGGTAGGCCAGCCGGGTGCCCGGACCGCCGTCCGGGTGCATGTGGAAGGCGAAGGCGGCGCGGTCTTCGACGCAACTCGGGCCGTCCGGGTCGCGCGCGCCGAGCAGCACCCGCCGGCTCGCGGGCCGGGTCCCACCGAGGAGGTCAACGATGTCGGCCCAGCGCTCGGCCAGGGAGGCGTCGGCGGAAGCAGGCGTGAAAGGGGAGGGCGTTTCGGACGCCAGCGCGGCCGCGAGCGGCCCCGGGCCCTGGTGCAAGCCACCGAGCAGGACGGCCATCGCGACGGCGATCGCGCCGCACCACGGCCCTCGCCGGTGCCGAGATACGCGCCAGGTGGGCAAAGGCGGCTCCTGAAACGCTGCCCCTCTTCGCGCCTGTCCGGACAGGTGCTCCGGGCCGGCCGCGCGTAGCCGAACGGTTCGCGGCGTGGGGGGAGGCGCCGCGGCCGGTGCGTGCGCGTTTCATCGGGTTCAGCGCCGCCCACGCCCGATTATTGCCTCCGGGGGGCGTCCCCTCGGAGCGACCGGCCGGCGGGGCCCCGCCGCGGGGTACTCAGGGCCTATGCGAATCACCCTCTGGCTTCGGCCGGCTGTGGCGGCCTCGGGCCGACGAGGGGTTATTCGGATAGGCTCTTATTCGGACAGGCTGTTACGGCGCCGGGACGGGCGCACTCGGCCGCGGGGGCGACGGCTCCCGCTGTGCGAAGGCCGTCGGCGTCCAGGCGGGCAGGTACGGAATCGTCGAACGCACGAGCGTGCCCGCATGCTTGCCTCGAATGATAAAACCTTGGCACCACAGATAACTGTCGAGGCCGCGGCCGAGGACTTCCACCGCGTACACGGGGGCCCGCAGGCCGACGTATCCCTTCGGCCACTCGCTGCCCTTGCGGTAGGCGTGGGGCCAGAGGTCGGCGGCGGTCTGCGGTTGGTCGAGACCGTCGACGATGCCGATGAGGGGCTGCCCGTCGCGGTCGAGCAGGGCGCCGGAGACGGAATGGCCGACGACGCCCGCGCCCCAGCGGACGGCGTAGTAGCCGCCGCGGCCGGCGTTGCGGTAAAGCGTCCCGATCATGTTGGCGGCGTCGATGCAGTCGAGTTTTCCGTCGTCGAGGGCCTGGCTGAGGGAGTCGCTGCCGCCCTCGTAGTTGTCCCAGGACCCGAACCACGCCCGCGTGAAGTGCTGGGCGCCGAGGAGGACCTGTTCCCGCGTGCCGGCGAGCGTCCGGGAGGCCTGCATCAGCCGGGGATCGAACCGTTCGGCCGGCGAGGCGTTGGCGTTCGGCGTACCGCCGCGGTAGAACAGGACGTCCATCAGGGCATTGACCGTCGCCTCGTCCTGGACCCGGTCGAAACGTTCCAGCAGGTCGCCGACCTCGTCCAGCACGCCGACCGCCCGGTACCGATGAATGACGTTGGCGAGGTACGTCCGGTGGTAGGGGGCGGCGGCGGCCTCGTCCCAGAGGGCCTGGGTCTCGGGCGTGAGGTGGCTGCGGAGGACGGCGAACGCCTCCCTGAGGTGCGGGGGCATGCCGACCGCCGAGGCGACCGCCGGCAGGCGATGCGGGGCGGTGGGTGCCGGGGATTCGGCTGCCGGCCGCCAGGGCTCCGGCGGACGCGCGAACAGCCACTCCGCCTGGTGCTCCACTTCCATCAGGTTGTAGACCATGCAGACCGCGTTCTGGAGCCCGGGGAAACAGGCGGCGGATTCGTCCGCCAGCATCCCCGTCATCTCGAACGGGCGGTCCACGCTCATGTACACCGGGCGGCACTGCTTCTGGAACGCCAGCGACGCCAGTTCGTTCTCGATGATGAGATGGACCCAGCGATGGAGATCGACCAGGCGGTCGGCCGCAGCGCGGAACTCACGGGCCCAGACGCGGGCCGACGCCAGGTCGCGCCCGGCGATGGCCTCGTCCAGCCGGCGGGCGGTGCAGCCCAGAAGCGTTCCGCCGTCGTTGACCTCCAGCGGTTTCAGGTCGGCCGGAAGGGCGGACGCCTCGGCCAGCCCGTCGGCGAGGCGGCCGGCCCCTTGCGCCAGCCGCGCCGCCCGGGCGTAGGCGGTATGGTTCTCGCGCTTCAGTCGCTCGCAGGCGGCCCGGAGCGTGGACTGCTGCCAGATGTACTCGGCGCGCGGGTTGCCGCGATCCGAAGCCGCGTGGCCCAGGAAGTGGCACATGCGGGTGCCCACGCCGCCGTCGGCGGCACTGAACAGCGGCGCCCCGTCGCGGACCCGGACGCAACTCGGGCCGTTCGGGTTCCGCGCCCCGAGGAGCAAGCCCCGGCTCCGGACGGAGGCAGGGCCGTACAAGTGGGCGGCGTCCGTCCAGACCGCGCCCAGGCCGGACGCGTCGCCGGCGTTCGTGGTGGGTGGCGTCTCTGCGGCCGGCAGGGTGGCACTCAGCAGAAGAGCGGCCAGGGTTCCCGTCGCCAGCACCCGACAGAGACTTCCCGTCACAGTCTGAGGATGCACGTCGTGCGTCGTCAAGGAAGGCTCCGACCGAAACTACCCCTCGTGGCAGGCTATGTCTGAGGCACTGCTATTGGTGTCGGCCGTCTGGTCGGCCGATCTGCAGGCATTTCATTTCTCGCCCGCAACTATTATACGCGGTGTAAGGCTCGATGCGCTGTTTAATTTCCGTGAAGATGGATTTTCGTGCCGCGCCCACCGCCCTGCCACGGAAACTCGGAATGCGCCGGCGTGGGTGGGTTAGCGGTCGTCCGTGCGGCAAACGAGGGCGGCCCGGTCGGGCCCGCCGTCGTCCGGCGCCATCTCCCGGAACGGTAGATGCTCGTGGAAGAAAGCGACGGTGACGGCGAGAGGGCTGGGGCGGGTCAGCGATGGTCTCCCTGGTTCGCCGGCGCGCCGGCGGCAGGGTCCGGCGGCATGCCGCCCGGGCGGGCCGGCTCCCCCATGACCTCTATATTATTGTAGGCGAGCAGCGTACCCTTGGCCCGTTCCAGCAGCGCCAGGGCGATCATGTAGTCGGCCATGGCGCGGATTTCGTCGACCTTGGCGTCGGCCAGGTCGCGCTGGGCCTCCAGGAGGTCTTTCTGCAGGGCCGCCCCCGCCGCCACGTTCGCCCGCTGGTCGCGGAGGGTCTGCTCGGCCGCCTCGCGCGCGGCCCGGGTGGCCAGGATGCTCTCCTCGGCGGCGGCCACGTCGCGGACCGTCTGGCTGACCTCCAGAAGAATCTGCTGCCGCGTGTCCTCCCGCCGGCGGACGGCGACGGCCTGCTCCAGGCGGCTCCGCTCGTGGGCGGCGGTGCGGGCCCGGTTCCCGATGGGAATCCGGAACTCCAGCCCCGCCTGCCAATCGAAGAACGTCGTCGTGAACGCCTCCTGCATCGCCGGGCTCAGGTCGCTGTCCAGCCCGTTCAGGGTGTACCCGGCCGCCAGGTCCAACTGCGGCAGCCGCTCGTTGCGGGCCACGCGTTCCAGGACGTTGGCCTGGTCGACGGCGGCCGAGGCGGTGTCCATCTCCGGCCGATGCTTCATGGCGGCCAGCAGGCTGTCCTGGTACATGCGGCGGGTGATGGGCACGGGCTCGGTCGGCGGCCGGTCGGAGGCCGTCAGGAGGGCGGGTTCCTCCAGCGGCAACGCCGGATCGTTCAGGAGCCGCTTCAGCCGGTCGCTCGTCTGGGCCAGGACGAGGCGGGCGGCCACCAGGTCCGCCTGCCGACGCGTGACGGCGCTCTCGGCCAGGCTGACGACGACGCGGCGGGCCTTGCCCTCCTCGAAGCGGCGGCGGGCGATGCGGCGGTTCTCGCGGGCGGCCTCCAGCGCCTCGGTGAGCGCCCGGACGCGGACCTCGGCCACCGCCAGGTTCCAGTACGTCCGCTCGACCTCCAGCAGCGTGTCCATGATGCGGGCCTTGAAGTCGGCCAGGCTGACGCGGTGGTCGAGGCGCGCCAGGACGATGGGGCTCTTCGTCACCTGTAGCCCCGCCCCGCGGAGCAGCGGCTGGCGGACCACCAGGTTCAGGTCCGAGTCGTACTGCGGGTTCGGCATGAAAAAGGTGCTGCTGGAATCGATATACGTCCAGTCCTGGCTGAGGGCGACCGTGGCCCCCGTGGGCAGGAGCGTCTCGACCCCCGTGTCGAAGTCCCACTGCTTGGTGACGAGCGTGGTGGCGCCGGCGAGGAACGTGCCCGCGTCCTGCCGCACCCGGCCGAGGGCGTTGTTCATGTACCACGCCGGGTCGAAGAGGGCCTCGGCCTCAGAGACGTGAGTCTCGGCGATGGCCGGGCCGAAGCGGGCGATCTGAATCTTCAGGTTGTTTGCCAGCGCCCGCCGCAGGCACGCCTCCAGGGTCATCGGCAGGCGGTCGGCGTCGCGTGTGATGGGATCGACGAAGCCGTCCGGCGCGGCGGCGGGCGGATGCGAGCCGGTGCGGGTGGGGCGTGGGGCTTCCGACTGGCCGGGACCGGCCTCGGAGGCGGCCAGGGGGCGCGAGTCGGCCGGCGGCGGGCCACGGTGCCCGGCGAGGGCGGGTGCCGCCCCCTCCGACGGCAGGGCGGGGGCCTCGATCGGCCAGGCGTCCAGGACGGACTCGCCGGCCTCCTCCACGCCCGTGCCGTGGCCGCGGCCGCAGCCGCCGAGCAGGGCCCCCGTCAGCACGACGGCCGCAAGGGCGACGCGCAGGGCGGCGGTTCTGGACGGTTGCCGTGGGCGGCGATAAATCATGTTGCCCGTCTCGTGCAGAAGTCGGAGCGCGCGCCCCCGTGGCCGCCGCGCGGCCCGCGCCGGATGGTTGACATCTTATAACTATTCGGTGGAGGAAATCAACAGAATGGCCGGGCCCGTGGGGGAAGTGCCCCAGACATCGTACCCCCCTTGCACGGCCGGGGGCGGCGGGGGACGTGTCGCGTCGTACTCCTACGCCCCCTCGTACATCGCCAGCATGCGGCGGGCGGTGTCGGCGACGCGCCGCCGCAGCGCCGCCGGCGCCAGCACCTCCACCTGGTCGCCGTAGCCCAGGACCCACCAGACGATCTCCGAGAGGCCGTCCACCGTGGCGCGGAAGTGGACGCACCCGTCCTCGTCCCACGCCACCTGCTGGGTGCGGTGCCAGGTGACCTCCGCCACGTTCGGGCTCACGAGCGGGCTGAACTTCAGATGGACCGCATGGGCCGTGTCGCCGCGCATCAGCCGCCAGGCGTTGCCGAGGTGCTTCTCCAGCGTCAGGTCCTTCGGGCGCGTGAACCGCCCGTCGGTCGGTTCCAATTCCTTGAACCGGCCGAGTTTGAACGTGCGGACCTCCTTGTGCCGCGACGACCGCCCGATGACGTACCACGCCCGGTCGTTGAAGAGGAGCCAGTACGGCTCCAGGCGGGTATGGATCTGCCCCGCGTCGTGGAACGAGATGTAGACGGCCTCCAGGGGCCGGCCCTTGCGGATGGCGTCCTGGACGAGGCGGTACGTGGGGTGCAGGCCGCGGTGCCGGGCGGTCGGCGGCGTCCGGACGACGGTGGTCCGGGCGAGGCGCTCGACGAGGGCCCGCATGCCCAGCGGCAGGGAGGCCTCGATCTTGGCGGCGGCGTCGCGGGCGGGCTCCAGCAGGGGCAGGCCGCCCTGCCGCCCGAGTTCCCCCGCCAGCAGGACCACCGCCAGCGCCTCCTCCAGCCGCAGGTTCACCGCCGGCATCAGGCCGGTCTCGTGCACCTGGTACCGGCCGGACCCCTGGTCGAAGAAGACGGGAATGCCGGCGGCCTCCAGCGTATTGAGGTCGCGGTAGACGGTCCGCCGCGATACCCCGCACGCCTCGGCCAACTGGGCGGCGTTGTACGGCCGGCCGGTCTCCAGGAGCGTCAGGAGTTTCAGGATGCGCTGAAGACGTGTGACGCGCATGGTGCCGGGCTCCGTCTGAGGCGTCGGCAGACGGTAGCATATGGGGGAGGGGGGTGCAAGCGGATAGGCGGGCAACAGGCCACGGCCACGGCGATGCCGACCCGCATTCACAATGGCGGCCGGTGTGCCCGTTTAGCCGCGACGCGAAGCGGAGCGCCGCCGCAGGCGCAGGGCGGCACCCCCCGCCGCCAGCAGCGCCAGCGTGGCCGGCTCCGGCGTCCCGGTCATATAGACCCCCGGTTCGCTCCACGGCGTGAAGTACAGGCCCACGGGGGTAATCGTCGGCCACGCGGGGTCGTCCTCGAAGCCCTTGATGATGACCTTCTCCACCGCCCACGGAAACCCGATGAATTCGTCGGCCCAGGCCTCGTCCACTAACAGCACTTCCTCGCCCGTAACGGGGTCGAGGACCCAGACCTCGAACAGGCCGTCGCCGAGTTCCGGCAGGCGGACGGCCTCGATGGTCTCGTTCGGGCCGAACGGATCGATGGTCTCAATCACGTATTCCGGCTTGTTTCGGGTGGCGAACCACAGCGGGTCGTCCACGCCGAGTTCGTCCTCGCCGACGTCCACGAAATCGAATTCGTGCGGGAACGGCTCCCACAGGTTCAGCGGCATGAGCGGTTTCGACGGCTTCGTGCCGGGCACGTCCTGCACCGTCAGGTTCCCGTGCAGGGTGGCCGTGCTGCTCCAGTGGTGAAGCGACTCCCCCGGTTCGAGCGGCGCGACGGACACGTCGTCCACCCGGACGCCCGCGCCGACCCCGCCCCGGATGCCCACCACGTCGCCGTAACGGGCCACGAACGAGACGGAAGCGGTCGGGTCGAAGGCGTCGAGGGGCGCGTCCAGGCCCGCCGTCCAGACGGTCTCGCCGTTGCGGAGGACCTCGAAGTCGCCCGCGCCGCCGGGCCCCGACGTCCCGCCGGAGAGGTCCGTGTAGAAGTCGCTGTACGGCACGGCGTGCTCGACCCCGTCGTCCCACATATTGAACGTGAGGTTCAACAGCAGGTGGACGCGGACGTAGTCGCCGAACCCCTGGTCGAACCCGGGATCCTCGACGAGGTCCCATTCGAGGCCGGCGTCGTCGGTGGTCGAGGTGATGTGCATGGGCCCGCCGGCGTACCCGGCGGAGAACCACGCGCTGCCGGCGCCCGTCTGGGGACACGTGGTGACGTAAGCCTCCATCTCGAACTCGGCCGTCCCTTCGTACACCCAGCCGAGCATGGGGTTGCTGTTGCCGGGCATCTCGGAAGCCCACCCCTTGTTGTAGAACTGGGCGGTGGCGGTGCCGGGATCGGGCCATTCGTCGATCTCGGCCGAGTCGTACCAGACACGGTCGATGTCGCCGGGGGGCGTGGGGTCGCACGAGCCGGAGATGGTGGCCGATTCCCCGCCCAGGTGAATCGTGCCGCCGTACCACCCGTCGCGCAGGAGACCGTTGAGATAGACGAAATCCCCCGCACGGACGCCGGCGGTGGCGGTCAGGAAGAGCAGGGCGGCGGCCGCGGCGGCCGCAACGGGGGCCCGGACGGTACCGGCGGCGGGCCGGGGACGGGCGGACGGGTCGGGCATCGTGGGTGCCCCGTGCTCCCCCCAATAGAAAACGGGCGACGCGGCCTCTCGGCCGGCGTCCCCCGTTGCGACGCACTTTGGTGCGCACCGAATTCGGGTGTCGTGTGAGTCCCATCCCGTCCCGAAGCGCCTCTCCGGACGGGCTCTGAGGCGGCCGACGACGGCAGACCACTCCCGGAGCCCCGCCGGCGGCTACCTAATACATACGCTCAAACGGGCGGAAGTCAAATGCCTTGTGGACCGACAGGGGCTTTCACGGCCTGAAAAGTCGGTGTGCGCTTGCATTCGAACCCCCGCTGTGCGCTACTGGACACGATGCAAGGTGCTGCGCCGCCGGCACGAGCGGGCCGCGCGCCGTTTTGCAGCGCACGGCCGGGCAAGAGCGGCCGTGGCACGGGGCCGCGCGCCGCGGGAGCCGCGCCCTGCGAGCAGGACGGCTATTGAGTCCGGTAAAGGGAGTTTTCATGGTTGTCATTCTGAGGAGGCCGCAAGGCCGACGAAGAATCTTGCCTTGATGCCGTTCGCACGGCGAGATTCTTCGGCTCCGCAAGCGGAGCCTCAGAATGACAGTCTGGCGCGGCGCGTTTCTCATCGAATGAGGATTGGCATCGATGGCGAAAAAGACCGACCCCTCCGACATGACCAAGCAAGAGGCCGAGCAGCGCGCCGAGGACCTCCGCGAGGAAATCGCCCACCACAACGACCGGTACCACGTCCTGGACGACCCGGAGATCTCCGACGCCGAGTTCGACGCCCTCATGGAAGAACTCCGGGCTATCGAGGAGGCCTACCCGGACCTCGTCACGCCGAACAGCCCCACCCGGCGCGTGGGCGGCGAGCCGCGCGAGGGCTTCGCCACACGCGATCACGAAACCCCCATGCGCAGCCTCCTGTCCGTCTACGACGAGGACGGCATGCGACGCTTCGCCGACACCTGCCGCAAGGAACTCGGCGCCGACGCCGTCCCCCTCGTCGCCGAGCCCAAGTACGACGGCGTCAGCATCGAGATCGTCTACGAGCGCGGCCGGTACGCCGCCGCCGCCACCCGCGGCGACGGCCAGACCGGCGAGGACGTGACGGCCAACGTCCGGACCATCGCCGAGGTGCCGATGCGCCTCCGCCGCAGCGATGCGACCGTGCCGAACCACCTGGTGGTCCGGGGCGAGGTGTACATGGAGAAGGAGGAGTTCGAGGCGTTTAACCGACGGCAGGAGGAGGCGGGCAACAAGACGTTCGCCAACCCGCGCAACGCCGCCGCGGGCAGCCTGCGACAACTGGATCCGAAGATAACGGCCGAGCGGCCCCTGCGCATCTTCTTCTGGGAAATGGCCCCGGCCTCCTCCTCCCGCCCCGATACCCAGTGGGCGTGCCTGGAGGCGATGCGGGACCTGGGTCTGAAGACCTGCCCGGAAGCCGGCCGCCTCGAGGGTGTGGACGAGGCCATCCGGTGGCACCACGACCTGGAGCAGCGCCGCGACGACCTGCCGTACGAGATCGACGGCTGCGTCTTCAAGGTCGATCGCCTGGCCGACCACGAGCGGCTCGGCGTGCGGGCGGCCAACCCCCGGTGGGCCATCGCCTACAAGTTCGCCCCGCGGCAGGAGACCACCAGAATCAAGGACATCCAGGCGCAGGTCGGCCGGACCGGGGCCGTCACGCCCGTGGCGAAACTCGAGCCCGTCCAGATCGGCGGCGTCACGGTCACGAACGTCAGCCTGCACAACCAGGACGAGGTGGACCGCAAGGACATCCGCGTCGGCGACACGGTCCTCGTGGAACGGGCCGGCGACGTCATTCCCCACGTCGTGAAGGTCATCGAGGACAAGCGGCCGAAGGGGGCGAAGACGTATCACCTGCCCGAGACGTGCCCCGTGTGCGGCGGCGAGGTCGTGAAGCCCGAGGGCGAGGCCGTCACCCGGTGCACGAACGCCTCGTGCCCCGCCCAGGTCAAGGAGAGCATCCTGCACTGGGGCTCGAAGCAGGCCCTGGATATCGACGGCCTCGGCGAGAAACTCGTCGATCAACTCGTCGAGACGGACCTCGTCGGCGACGTGGCCGACCTGTACGACCTGCAGGCAGACGCCGTCGCCGACCTGGACCGCATGGCCGAGAAGAGCGCCACGAACCTCGTGGAGGCGATTGAGGCGAGCAAGGACCGGGCCACCCTGCCGCGGGTCGTCTACGGCCTGGGCATCCGCCACGTGGGCCGGGCGACGGCTGACGTCCTGGCGGCCCGATTCGGGTCCCTCGACGACCTCGCGGGCGCCGATGAGGACGCCCTCCTGGCCGTCGAGGACGTGGGGCCCGAAGTGGCCGGCAGCATCGCCGACTGGTTCGAGAACGAGAAGAACCAGGCCCTCCTCAAGAAACTGAAAGACCACGGCATCGACCCCAAGATGGAGTGGCCAAAGGGCGGCGGGCGGCTGGAAGGCCTCACGATCGTCGTCACGGGCGAACTCCAGGCCATGACCCGCGACGAGGTCCAGGAGCTGATTCGGACCGAAGGCGGCAAGGCCGCTTCGAGCGTCTCCGCCAAGACCGATTACCTCGTCCTCGGCGAGAGTCCCGGCGCCTCCAAGACCCGCGACGCCGAGAAGCACGGCACCGAAACGCTGGACGAGGCGGCGTTTCTGAAGATGGTCGGGAAGGGGTGAGGCGGCGGGATACGGGTTCCGCGCGGTGTATCTCTCCTGAGGCACCGCGCGCGGGCAGGTGCCACGGATTGCCTGCCAATCCGTGCCTGAAGAGTAAAGAACACGGTTTGACAAGCAAACCGTGGCACGTGCGCGATGGGTGAGCGCGGCGGGCCGGGAGCCCCGCCGTGCGGGACACGCCGTTGAGCCGGCGACGGCACGTCGCCGCGAGCGCCTGGGCCCGTGACGATACCAAACGACCGGCGACCTTCGGTCGCCGGCTCAACACGGCGCATGCAAACCCAGCAGGGGAGAGCCACCATGCCCCAGGACGATTTCAAGACCCTCTTCGTCGAGGTCCAGGACTGGGAGTCCGACTACCTCCGCTCCCACTGCCAGGAGCATTGCGCCTTCGAGACCACCGGCGACACCGTCCAGGACCTCTCCCTGGACCGCTACGAGGACGTCGCCTGCCTCTCCCCGTTCATCCACAGCCAGGTCACCGAGGAGGTGCTGGAGGCGCTTCCGAACCTGCGGCTCATCACGACGCGCTCGACGGGCGTGGACCACATCGCGGTCGACGCCTGCCGCGAGCGCGGCATCACCGTCTGCAACGTGCCCACCTACGGGGCGAACACGGTGGCCGAGCACACCTTCGCCCTGCTGCTGGCCCTGACGCGGCGGGTCCACAAGGCGTACGAGCAGACGATCCGCGGACGGTTCAGCATCGAGGGGCTCCGCGGCATCGACCTGCGGGACCGCACGCTCGGCGTCGTCGGCACGGGGTCCATCGGCACGCACGTCATCCGCATCGCGCTGGGGTTTCAGATGCGGGTCCTGGCGTTCGACGTGGCCCCCGTGGCCGCAATGGCCGACGCCCTCGGCTTCCGCTACGTGGACCTCGACACGCTGCTGGCCGAGTCGGACATCGTGACGCTGCACTGCCCGCTGACGGACGAGAACGAGCACATGATCGACTCCGGTGCCATCGACCGCATGAAGGACGGCGCCATCCTCATCAACACGGCCCGCGGCGGGCTGGTGGACACCGACGCCCTCGTCCAGGCGCTTCGCGGCGGCCAACTGGCGGGGGCGGGGCTGGACGTCCTGGAGGAGGAGACGGCCATCCGGGAGGAGGGCGAGATGCTCTCCCGCCGGTACGACACCGAGCAACTCCAGACGCTGGTCCAGAACACGATCCTGCTGAGGATGGACAACGTCATCGTCACGCCGCACATCGGCTTCAACAGCGAGGAGGCGGTTCACAAGATCCTGAACACGACGGTTCACAACATAGCGGGGTTCCTCTCGGGCCAGCCACAGAATGTCGTGGTCGGCACGGGAGGAAACGACGGGTCCTGAGTCCGCGGACGGCCGCGGGCCGGGGCGCCGTAGCGGAAAAACCCGGCAGGCCCCCCAACATATGGGGGTCCCGCGGCATATCTTTCGATTTTTGGATGAACTCCCGCGCCACGACGCTATAATGGACGTTCAGTGGCGGCACCTCACGGAAGGGCAGTCATGGCCAAGCAGGCGCTCGCATCGGGCTTACCCGTTGCCCGCATCTTCGGCATCACGGTCCGCGTCCACGTGACGTGGCTGATCATCGTGGCCCTGCTCACCTACAGCCTGGCGGTGGTCGTGCTGCCCCTGAGCAGCCTGGCCGAGGGCGGATGGTGGGGCAAGGGCGCCGAAATCGAGGCCCGCATGGAGCGGTACGCCCAGGACCACCCCGGCATGCCCGAGGAGGCCATCGACAAACGCTTCGGCGTCCAGCGGTGGCCGTGGTGGCAGTACTGGGTTCTCGGGTTCATCGGGGCCCTGGGCCTCTTTGTGTGCGTCCTGGCGCACGAACTCTCGCACAGCCTGGTGGCGAAGGACGCGGGGATTCCCGTCGAGGGCATTACGCTCTTCATCTTCGGCGGCATGGCCCGCATCGGCGGCGAGGCGCGCACCCCCGATATCGAGTTCAAGGTGGCGGCGGCGGGTCCGTTGATGAGCCTGGCCATCGGGGTGGCGTGCGGCATCCTGTACCTCGTGGGACGCGGTTTCCTGCCGCCTCAGGCCCGGGCCCTGCTGTTCTACTTCGCCTTCATCAACCTGCTGCTCATGACCTTCAACCTCGTGCCGGGTTTCCCGCTGGACGGCGGCCGGCTGCTGCGGGCCGTCCTGTGGAAGGTGCTCGGCAATTTTCGCCAGGCCACCCGCGTGGCGTCGTGGTGCGGGCGCGGCGTGGCGGCTGGCCTGATCGGCCTCGGCGCCATGAGCCTGCTCTTCGGCGGCATGCTCGGCGGGTTCTGGCTCGTCGTCATCGGCATGTTCCTCTGGCACGCCGCCAAGGGAAGTTACGAGCAGGTCCGTCTGCGCGAGGCCCTGAAGGGCCTGACGGCCCGCGACGTCCTCTCTGAGGACGCCACCGCCGTCGGGCCGGACCTGACCCTCGACCGCCTCGTCCCGGAGTACTTCTACAAGTACCGCCGGCAGAGTTTCCCGGTGGTAAGCGACGGCGGGCAGGTGCAGGGCAGCGTTCGTCTGGGCGCCGTCCGCTCCCTGCCGAAGAGCCAGTGGGACGTCCGCACCGTCCGCGAGGCCATGCAGCCGGTGGACGAGGCCACGACCACCCGCCCCGACGAGGACCTTGGCGACGTCTTCCGCAAACTCACACAGGCCGACGGGGCCTACCTGCCCGTCGTCGCCGACGACGGCAGTTTGGCCGGCGTCGTCACCCGACACGACCTGATGAACCTGCTTCAGATAAGGACCGAACTCGGCGAGGGCGGCTGAGGGCTGTTTCGCAAGAGAAAACGTGCCACGGCCGGTCTTGTCCGGCCGCGAGAACGTGAGGCGGCGGGGCCCTTGGCCCCCCGCGCAAAAACACGCTTCGGCGCGGTGGGCCGCGAGGGCCGCCGCGCAGGAATACGCAACAACGCCCGGTCATGAGCGAAGCGAATGGCCGGGGCCCCGAACGCCCTAAGTCCTGCAAAGGCAACACCATGCAGCCCGAAGGCCACACGGCCGACCTGTGGACGACCGCCGCCGACGACAACGTCGACTGCTTCCTGTGCGCCCACCGGTGCCACATCGCCCCCGGCCGCCGGGGCGTCTGCCGGGTCCGCGAGAACCGCGGCGGCACCCTCGTCACGCTCGTCTACGGCCGCGTCATCGCCAACCACGTCGACCCGATCGAGAAGAAACCCCTGTTCCATTTCCTGCCGGGGTCGCGGGCGTACTCCCTCGCCACCGTCGGATGCAACTTCCAGTGCGGGTTCTGCCAGAACTGGCAGATCTCCCAGTGGCCGCGGTCGTCCGCCGGCGAGATGCCCGGCCAGCCCCTGTCGCCCGAGGGAGCCGTCCGCGACGCCATCGACAGCGGCTGCCAATCCATGTCGTACACGTACACGGAGCCGACCGTTTTCTTCGAATACGCCCGGGATACGGCCGTCCTGGCCCGTAACGAGGGCATGAGGAACACCTTCGTCACGAACGGTTACATGACGCCCGAGGCCGTCGGGCAGGCCGCCGACTGGCTCGATGCCGCCAACGTCGACCTCAAGGCCTGGAGCGACGCGTTCTACCGCAAGGTCTGCAAAGGGCGGCTGGAGCCCGTGAAGGAGACGATCGGCGGCCTGCACGAGGCGGGTGTCCACGTGGAGGTCACAACGCTGCTCGTGCCCGGCCAGAACGACGCCGAGGACGACCTGAAGGGCATCGCCGGCTTCATCGCCTCCGTCTCGCCGGACCTGGTGTGGCACGTGACGCGGTTCCACCCGGATTTCCAGGATCAGGAGACGCCGGCGACGCCTGTGGAGACGATCCGGCAGGCGATCGACGCCGGACGCCAAGCCGGAGTGCGGTACGTGTACGCCGGCAACATCGCCGGCATGCAGGACACCGCGTGCCCCGCGTGCGGGGCCACGGTCATCCAGCGGCGCGGGATGGGCGTAAGCAGCATGCGGCTCCGGGGGAGCGCCTGCGAGGCGTGTGGAGCCGACCTGCCGATCATCGTGGAATGACGCGCTTCTTCGATAAGGATTCGCCCATGGCCAAATCCAAGTCCAGCAAAGCCAAGTCGACGTCGGCCCGGAAGTCGTCGCCCAAGAAAAAGGCGAGCAAGGGCGCCGCCTCCAAGACCAAGGCCAAGGACACCGCAAAGAAGAAGGAGGCCGCCAAGAAGAAGAAGAGCGGCGGCTCGACGTCCAAACGCCGGCGGTCCCGCTCCAAACGCCGCCGGACCAAGGTCGCCTTCATCGGACAGGGGCTGATGGGTGTCCCCATGGCCGCCAGGCTGCTTCAGGCCGGCTTCTCCCTGCAGGTCTGGAACCGCACCGCCGAGAAGGCCAAGGAGGCCGTCGACGCCGGCGCCACCCTCACCGAGACCCCCGCCGACGCCGCCAAGGGCGCCGACGTCGTCATCCTCATGGTCTCCGACGACGCCGCCCTCGATACCGTCCTGTTCGGCGAAAAAGGGGCCAGCCGCGGCCTGAAACGCGGCGCCGTCGTCGTCAACTGTTCGACGACGAGCCCCACGATCGCGTTCCGGGCGGCCACCGCCCTCCGCAGCCTCTCCGTCCGCTACCTCGAGGCCCCCGTCATGCGGTCCGTTTACGCCGCCCGCGAGGGGAAACTCCAGATCCTCGTCGGCGGCCACGAGGACGACCTCGGCAAGGCGCGGAAGGTCCTCGAAAGCCTCGGCTCCGATATCCATCACGTGGGCGACGTCGGCAAGGCCGCCACCCTCAAGGTGGCCTGCAACGTCCTCCTGGCATGCCTGACGCAGGCGTTCGCCGAGTACTTCGTCCTGGCCCGCAAGAACGGCGTCCCCTTCGAGACGATGATGGAGGTCCTGCACGCCGGGCCGCTCGATTCCCAGGCCCTGCGCGACGCCGAACAGATCGTCGTCAATCCCGGCGGCCGTCCCAACTTCTACCTCCGCCACATGCACAACGACCTGAACCTGGCCATGGAACTCGCCCAGCACATGGACCTGCCCGTCCCGCTCACCGCGACGACCCGGCAGATCCTCTCGGCCGCCGAGAACCTCGGCATGGGCAACGCCGATTGCGGGGCCCTCGTGGAACTGATGAGCAAATGGGCCGGCCTCGCCATGCGCGGGTGAGCCCCCGATCTCAAAGCGCAAGGTTCAACGCTCAAGGTTCGACGTTCGTGTGTGGCCCGGCCGGCTTGCCCGGCCGGGAGGATGCGCCATGTGCCAGGCCGCCCTTCTCCGGCCGTGCCGATGGGCCGGATGCCCCTGATTGGAGTTCCGGAGTTCCGGTGACACGCACCAATGGCATTAAGATAAGGATTCTGACGGGCCCCAGGCCCTGCACGGTCGCG
>CAZNYC010000004.1:15803-70306 GCA_964577175.1 uncultured Anaerolineales bacterium | reverse complement strand
TTGACGGTCTTCTTGCCTCCTTCGCCAAGGCTTCGGAGGCCGGGGCCGCCGACCAGCGCCACGCCGCCGGGGCGGAGCACCCGCATCACCTCCGCCATGGGCACCTGCCCGAGGTCGTCGGCGACGATGAGGTTCACCAGGTTGTCGACGTACGGCAGATGCCGGCCGTCGAACGTCTCGGCCGTCACGGTCCCGCTGACACCCTGGGACAGGAAGCGTTCCCGGGCCGCGGCGACGGCGGCGGCGTCGGTGTCGAGGCCCTGGACCAGCAGCGCCTCACCCGCACGGAGGGTGGCGGTCGCCTTCCCCTCGCCGCAGCCGACGTGCACGATGACTCCCCCCGACGTGCCGGACGCCTCCAGGGCCTCGCGGACCGCGGCCGCCGGGGCCTCGGCGCCGGGAGCCGGAAGCGCCACGAGCACGAGAATCGCACATACCCAGGCGGTCAGCGCCCGTCGGATTCGGGTGGACGGGGCCATGCATCTCTCCTTTTCTGCGGATTCGCTCGAAGCACACCGTGTGCGCCGCCCCGTAGGTAAAACCACGCCGCAGGGGCCTCCGTTGCGGCAAAAGACCGGCACGTACCCGACCGGCCGCGGCGCTGCGGCCTACGGCGTCTCGACCATCTGGACGGGCTCGCCGGGGACGTCCGGGTCGCCGAGGACGAGATACGGCCGGAGGCGCGCCAGTTTCTTCTCGCCGATGCCCCGGACGGCCGTCAGGTCGTCCAGGGACCCGAACCGGCCGCCGCGGGCCTTCCGTTCGGCGACGATACGGCGTGCCAGGGTCTCTCCGAGCCCCGGCACCAGGACCAGGGTAACCCAGTCGGCCGCGTTCACGTTCACCCGGTAGGTAGGCGGCCCTTCAGGGACAACCCGGAGCGGTTCGGCGCCGATTCGCCAATACGCGACGGTCTGCCACCCTGCCCCGGCCACGACCGCCAGCGCGAGGACGAGCAGCACCGCCTGCTCGCCGCGCTCGATGAGCGGCTTGCGGGCAGGACGGGGACTCGGGGCGCGCTCGGTCATGCCAGCATTATGCGGCATGCGGGGCATGGGTGCAAGCAGGCGGGTGCCGTTCGAGACCCGTTTTTCGAGCCGGCCGGCGTTCGAACCCGCTGCGGAAGCAGCGGGTCATCCTCATCCGGCCTGGCACGTGCCACGGCGGATAGAGATAGCCGGCCTAGGCCGGCCGTGGCAGGGGGCTGGAAGCGCATGTGCCACGGCGGGTCTTGCCCCGCCGTGCTCCCGGTCCCCGAAACGCACGGCCCCGGCCACTCCATCGCACGGCCGGCCAAGGCCGGCCGTGGCACTTGGCGCGCGGGGGGTGCGGAGACCCGCCGCGCTCAATGCCGTATCTCTCGGGGCGGTGTTACTCGGGAAAGACGACGTTGGCGTCGCCGCCGCCGACGGGTCCGGCGCCGGGCCAGATCTCCTGCCGCAGGGCCCCCAGACGCTGGAAGGCGATCTTCGGTTTGCCGTCCGGCCGCATCAGGCCGGCGTGCGGGAAGTAGTGCGGCTCGGCGTCGCTGAAATCACGCCACGAGATGGCGCGGACGAACGGCTTGGAGATGGCGACGCGGTAGAAGGCGTCGATCCAGTCGGACTGGACGACCTCGTCCCACGGTTTTCGCCACACGCCCGCCACATCGGCGCGGGTCTCGGCATCGCCGACGGCGGCCTGGGGATCGGGGTCGGTCGCCGACGGCACCCCGCACGCGGTCACGTGGACGGGTTTGCCCAGCCCGCTGAAGCGGTCCAACTGGTTCGAGACGGCCAGCATGTCGCGGACGGCGTAACCGAGGTCGTCGGCGCCGAAGTAGACCTCCAGACCCACGGCGTCGAACGTGACGCCGGCGTTCATGCACATTTCGGCATAATGGTACGGCCAGATGGAGCGCTGGTTGGTGGCGTAATACTCGCCCCACGGGTAGATCAGGTTCAGCATGACCGTCGCCGACGGGTCCGTCCGCTTGACGGCGTGGGCGCAGATGCGCGTCATCTCGATGATCCGGTCGAGCGAGAACTTCAGGCAGTTCTCGACGTGCAGGCCGGTGACGGCGTCCCAGTGGTCGATGCGGCCGCGGTACCGCTGCACGCACCGTTCGACGTGGTCGAAGACGAGGTCGCGGACGGTCTCGAAGTCGTTTTCCCAGATCCAGACCCAGTCGGGCAGTGCCGTCTCGGTGAACCGGACGGGCGAGGCGCCCTTGATGACGATGCCGGTGCCCTCGAGCCACTCGACGCAGGCATCGTGCCAGTCCCACTGATACTCCTGCTCGCGGGGCTCGATGCGGCGCCAGGTAAACGGCAGGCTGGCGTAGTTGAACGTCTTGCCGAACTGGCGGCGGGGCTCGTCGGAGGCGTCGGCGAGGTCCCAATGGCAGCCGAAGTCGACGGTGGGCAGGCCGCCCTCCCGCCGGCGGATGGCGATGCCCTGTCGGGCGTCCTCGCCGGCCATCGTCTCGCCGAGGGCCACGGCACGGCTGAGGGCCTCCTGGGCCAGGTCGCCCGCCGCCCGGGCCGTGCTGCGGACCGTCTGGGCCTTGGCCAGCAACAGGCGGATTTCCTGGAACTCCTCCTCCACCGCCGGCGTGGGGCCGCCGAAGACGTAGCCCCAGTCGTCGCGTTTGCGCCACACGTCGGCCAACCGGCCGCGGGCGAGTTCCAGCGTCAGGAGGTACGGCTCCTCGCTGTCCTGGAGCAGCGCGGTCCGCAGCATGAGCCGCGACCCGCTGCGGACCGTCCAGAACAGGTTCAGCGCCGCCAGTCCCTGGCCGGACCGGTCGCAGAAGAGGCGGCCGATCTCGGCGTTGTACCGGAAGCGGGCGCGGATCGGCTGCCCCTCCTGGCTCGTCAGATACATGCGGTCCAGATCGAGGTCGGCGGGCGGCTGGCCGTCGACGAGCACGTCGAATGCTAACACGGGCACGCTTTCCGTTACGGGGACGGCCGCGGGGAACCGCGGCGGTGGCTCGGTTTCGGTTGCACGGGCGATTATAGGGTCCGCCCGCCGGTGCTCAACGGAAATCCGGGGCGAGCCCGGCTCTTCATCGGCTTCCGGCCGTTCGCTTTCGCCGCCAAAACCGAATAGGGCTATTCCGTTCACGCCACCAAGCCCACGGGGTTGATCGGCGCCCTCGGACAGTGCCCCACGGGTTGCGGTCGGTGGCGTCAGGTACATAGGCCTAAAACCGAATAACGCTTGACGCCGCCGCCGCGGCCCGGCTACAGTACGCTCCGGGGAACCTGAACCCGGATGGGGGACGCACCATGAATACCGTCGTCCGCGAAACGAAACTCCCGGGCCTCGACGTGCGCCGCGGCAAGGTCCGCGACATCTACGACCTGGGCGAGCACCTGCTCATCGTCGCCACGGACCGCATCAGCGCCTACGACGTCGTCATGCCGACGGGCATTCCCGACAAGGGCCGCATCCTCACCGGCCTCAGCGTGTGGTGGTTCGACTTCCTGTCGGACGTGACGCCGAACCACCTGGTGACGGCCGAGGTGGCGGAGATGCCGGCCGAACTCCGGGGCCACGCCGACGCCCTCGCCGGCCGGAGCATGCTCTGCCGCAAGGCCGAGGTGTACCCGGTCGAGTGTGTCGTCCGCGGGTACCTGGCAGGGTCCGGCTGGCGGGAGTACCGCGACCGGGGCACGGTGTGCGGCATCGAGTTGCCGGAGGGCCTCGCGCAGTGCGACGCCCTGCCCGAGCCGATCTTCACGCCGGCCACGAAGGCCGAGTCGGGCCACGACGAGAACATCTCGCCGGAGCAGGCGGCCGAGATCGTCGGCGACGACGTGGCCGCCACCCTCCGTGACCGCAGCATCGCCCTGTACAAGAAGGCGGCGGACTACGCGCGGGAGCGCGGCATCCTGATCGCCGACACCAAGTTCGAGTGGGGCCGCGCCGGCGACGAGATCATCCTCATCGACGAGGTCCTGACGCCGGACTCCTCCCGCTTCTGGCCGGCCGACGACTACGAGCCCGGCCGCGACCAGGCGAGTTTCGACAAGCAATTCGTCCGAAACTATCTCGATACGCTCGATTGGGACAAGACGCCGCCCGGCCCGGACCTGCCCGACGACATCGTCGCCCAGACCCGCGAGAAGTACGTGGAGGCGTACGAGCGGCTCACCGGGCAGACGTTCGCGTAGGGGCGTTCGAGCTGCGCCGTTCGAGCGGGCTGCCTTTCGAGCCCGCCGCGGGAGCGGCGGGTCATCGACGTCCGCCGTGGCACGTGCCACCGCCGATGACGATGCCCGGCTGCTTCCGCAGCCGGCTCAAACGGCGCGCGCCCAGGCGTTCGGCCGGCTCAAACGGCAACGGGCCCGTCCGCCCACGAGGCTCCCATGGCCGATCTTCTAGTCCGAACCGCCGGCGAATCGCACGGCCCGGCCATCCTGGCCCTCATCGAGGGCTTCCCGGCCGGCGTGCCCGTCGACACCGACCGCATCGACGCCGACCTGGCCCGCCGCCAGGGCGGCTACGGGCGCGGCGGCCGGCAGAGAATCGAGTCCGACCGGGTCGAGGTCCTGGCCGGCGTCCGCGGCGGCCGGACGATGCCCGGCCCCGTCGCCCTGCTCGTCCGGAACCGCGACTCGCGGCTGGAGGAGGCCCCGGCCGTCACCCGTCCTCGGCCCGGCCACGCCGACCTGGCGGGGGCACTGAAATACCTCGACCCGGATGTGCGGAACGTCCTGGAACGGGCCAGCGCCCGCGAGACGGCCGGCCGCGTCGCCGCCGGCGGCCTGGCCAAGGCGCTCCTCGCGGAGTTCGGCATCCGCGTCGCCGCCTGGGTCACGCGCATCGGCCCCGCGGCGGCACCGGACGACGTGCCCGCCGACCTGGAGGCCTGCGTCCGCCTCCGCGACGAGAGCGAGGTCTACTGCCCGGACGCCGACGCCTCCGCAGCCATGACGGCCGCCATCGACGAGGCCCGCGACGCCGGCGACACGCTCGGCGGCCGCATCCGGTGCATGGCGACCGGCGTGCCGCCCGGCCTGGGCAGCCACACGCAATGGACGCGGAAACTGGACGGCCGCCTGGCGCGGGCCGTCATGAGCATCCAGGCCATCAAGGGCGTGGAGATCGGCCTCGGCTTCGGCGTGGCCGAGCGGCCGGGCAGCCAGGTGCACGACGCCATCGCGCTGGACGAGAGCGTGCGCGACGGGCCGTCGGCGGGGTTCGTCCGCCCCACGAACCGGGCCGGCGGGCTGGAGGGCGGCATGACGAACGGGGCCCCGCTCGTCCTCTCGGCCGCCATGAAACCGATTTCGACGCTCAAGGCACCGCTCGCGTCCGTGGACCTGGCGACCCGGCAGCCCGAGGAGGCCGCCTACGAGCGGAGCGACGTCTGCGCCGTGCCGGCGGCCAGCGTCGTCGTCGAGGCGGTAGTGGCCACCGAACTCGCCGGCGCGATGGTCGAACGGTTCGGCGGCGATTCCCTCGCCCAGATGCGTGCGGCACAGGAGGCGTGGCACCGGAAGGCGCGGGACCTGTAGGAACGCACCGCTGCATTGTGCGCGGCGGGTCCCCGCATCCGCCGCGCGAACGGCAAGACGGCACAAGCCAAGGCGAGATTCTTCGTCGGCCTTTCGGCCTCCTCAGAATGACAATCCTGGACGACGCCCTCACCGGGATCCCTAGACCGCATGCGCCTTCGCAAGCAACACGTCCGCTGGGTCCTGTTTGCCCTGGCGATGGCCGGGGGGCTGGGCGTGCCGCTGGGCCTGATCGTCTACGGCGTGCATCTCGGCGGCGGAGCGTACGGGCGGCAGGTCGAGGCCACCCTCGAATCCCGTCTGCGATGCGACGCCACCGTCCGCGGTGCCCGACCGACGGGCCTCGACACGGCCGCCGCCCGCGCGGTCCGCCTGGAATGGTCGGCGGCCGGCGGCCGCCTGGCCTTGGACCTGGAGGACGTCGAGGCCGTCCGCAACCCCGACGGCACCTCGTGGACCGTCCAGGCGGCGGAAGGACGCCTCGCCCTTGGCGGGCCCGACCCCGCCGCCACGCTCTCGGCGATCAACCAGCGGCTCGTGCAGGTCACCACCGGCCTGCCCGTCCATTACCTTTACGTTCAGCGGCTGGCCCTGGCGCTGGACCTGGAACCGCTGCGGGTGGAGGCCGAAACGCGCCTGGCCCTCTTCCCGGGCGGTGAAGGCCTGGAGGCCCTTCTGCTCGACCCCGACCGGATGGACCGCCCGACCCGAGAAACGGACCCGGAGGCCTTCCGGCCGCTCGCCCGCCTGCGTCTCGCCCCCACGGACGGGGGCGGCGTCTTTGCGGGCCTCCACGCCGACCTGAAGGACGTGCCGGCCGACGCCGTCCGCCGGGCCCTCCGTCTCGGCAAACCCGCCGCCGGGCCCGGCGGCACCGCACAGGTCACCGTGAACTGGCACTGGCCGGACACCGGCGCCGACGTGGCGACGGTCTCGGCGACCGTCCGGGGCCTGGACCTGGCGGCCTGGACGGCCTCGGCCCCCGGCGGGCCCGTCGAAGGCACCGCCGACCTCGCCGTCCGGTACCGGCAGGAAGGTTCCGCCCCCGCGAGGGTGGCCGTCCGCTTGGAGGCCCGCCGGGGGGCGTCCGTCACGGGAGAGACGCTCGCGTGGCTGGACCGTCTGGGCTGGCCCGCGGGCGTGCCGGGCGCGGCCCCGGACGGCCGGGTGCCGCTCGCGCAATTCGGCGTCGGCCTCGTCGTCACCGACGGGCAAGGACGGCTCGTGGGCCAGGCGGACCGTTGGGGCGCCATCCCGTTGGCGACGGTCCGGCTGCTGGCGTGGGATGTGCCCGTTCTGCGGGCCGCAGCCCGTCCGTTCGATGCCGGCGACCTCTGGTCAGCCGTCCGCAAAGCCCTCGGCCGGGGGACGGAGGGCGGCGACGCGCCCGCCCCGGCCGCGTACGCCCATCGCGAGGTGAATAGGGTCGACACGGGCGGCGTCGAAACGGGCGAAATGTTAAACTAGGGGGCTTGGAAAAACGGGCAAAGGATTTGGACGAGAATCGCATCCGAAAAAACTCCTGATGCCTCCGACGCGCACGCCGCAAAACGGACGTAAACCAATACAAAACAAGGACTTAGAGGAATCCGGCCCGCTCGTCCCGTTTCTCAAGACCCGGCCTCCAGAGGACGATAGCATAAGTGAAGCACAAGCGACAATCGGTGCCGCAGGAAGCACCAGCCAAGGGGGTGCGACCGGGCGACGACGAACCGACCCACGCCTCGACGAACCTGGCCGCCGCTGCAACCAGCAGGAGCATCCGATGGCAACTCATGACCGCGACCTGATGAAACAGAACGTGCAGGGCGACCTGACGTACGGTCAGGTCCAGCCCCCGCCGATGGCCGAGCCGCCGGACCCGGCCGGAACGCTTCATCTCCTCGACAAGATCAGCCGGATGCCCGACATCCGCTTCGAGAAGGTGCAGCGGATGCGTGACCTGATCGCCCAGGGCGAACTGGAAACGCCGGAGCGGGTCGATGGCACGGTCCGCCGGCTGTTGGAGGAACTCGGGCTGTAGCCGCGTGGCTGCACGCCCTCAGCAAGCAGGAGGTTGACTCGCAGACGTTGGCAGTCGGGCAGGGAGCCGGGACGGCGCGGGGCCGACCCGGCTCCGATTTTTTGCGCCGACCGGGACGCAGGTGCCACGGATGGCTTGCCAATCCGTGCGGTTCGTCAGGCGGGACCTCGTCTACAGCAAAGCCCTTTCGCCGTCGTGTCTTTGCGCTGTCGTCTTCTGCGTTCTCCGCGGTTCGCTGCCTGCGCTGCGTTAACATCGAACGAGAGAATGGCCTCACTCCTGCACCGGCCAAAAGGCTGGGCGGCGTCCGGAGCGCCCGCCCGCTTTTTTGGCAACGCAAGTCCCGAATAGCAGTATAATAACGTGGCACGGAGGGGGCCGAGAGGGGCTTTTTCTGCCCTGAACGCCGTCCGGATGCCGATGTGCACGCCCAGGGGGCGGTTGGAGTACGGACCGACCCTGGCGGCACGGAAACGCCCGATTCCATCTCGTGGAGACAAGCGATGAAACGGCGTGACTTCCTGACCCGCGGCATGTTTCGCTCGATTGCGACCGTCGCCGGCGGCGGTGCGGGCCTGGAACTGATGCTCGGCGAAGCGCTGGCCGAACCCCGCACCTGCGGCCCCCCGCCCAAGGCGAAACCGCAGCGCCGGACGGGCGGCGAATCGCTGCCGCCCCTGCCCCTGCCCGCCACGCCGCTTCGGCGGAGCGAGAAGAAGCGGCAGCCCAGCCCGCCCTCGCTCGTCGGCAAGACCATCCTCGGCGACGTGAAGTGGGAAGTCCAGGACGGCCAGCGGTACGCCTATCGCGACTGGATGACCGACCCGGCCGACATCAAGAACCTCCTCCGGTGGACGAACCAGCAGTTGCACGTCCGGTACCGGCCGGTGGACGCCGACCTCCGCCGCTTCTCGTACAACCCCACGGAACTGCCGATCCTGTACTTCACCGGGCACGACGCCTTCACCGTGCCCGACGCCGCCCTGCCCGAACTCCGCCGGTTCTGCATGGACGGCGGGACGATCCTGGCCGACGCCTGCTGCGGCATCGAGGACTTCGACGCGGCGCTGCGCGACCTGGCGAAACGGCTGTTCCCGAACCGGCCGCTCGGCCCCATCGCACCGGACCATCCGCTGTATTCGTCGTTCTACCCGATCTCGACGGTCCAGTACCAGGCGGAGGGCAAGGGCCGGTACCAGGACGCCCCGCCTCTGGAGACCGTGGACATCGGATGCCGGGCCGCCATCATCTACACGGGCGGATACGACTGCTCCTGCGGATGGGACGGGCACACACACGAGCGCGGCAAGCGGGTGCTGCCGGGCGACGCGCGCAAACTCGGCGCCAACATCATCACCTACTGCTTGGCCACCTACGAACTCGGCCGGTTCCTCTCCAGCGAGCGCGTGTATCACCAGAAGGGCGAGCCCACGCGGGACCAGTTGGTCATCGCCCAGATCGTCCACGACGGCGACTGGAATACCCAGCCGTCGAGCCTGGCCTCGCTCCTGAAGCACCTGGCCGAGAACACCACCGTGGAGGTCCAGTTCAAGAAGGAAGACGTGGACCTGCGGAGCGTGGACGCCTTCGCGCACCCGATCCTCTACATGACCGGCCACAACGCGTTCCGCCTGACGGACGAAGAGGTGACGAACCTGAGGCGGTACCTGGCGGCGGGCGGCGTGCTCATGGCCAACGCCTGCTGCGGCCGGAAGGGGTTCGACACGGCGTTCCGGCGGGAAATCCAGCGGGTTCTGCCCGAAAAGTCGCTCCGGCGCATCGCACCGGACCATCCGGTGTACGGCAGCGTGTTCCCGATCCGGCAGGTGGAATACACGCCGCTTGTGCTGCACGAGCATCCGGGACTGAAGGCGCCGGCGATGGAGGGCATCAGCCTGGAGAACCAGTTGCGGGTCATCTATAGCCCGTTCGGCCTGGTGAACGGCTGGTCCGGGGCGCCGAACCCGTACGCCCGCGGGGTCGAGAGCGGCGACGCCCTCCGCCTGGGCATCAACGTGCTCGTCTACGCCATGACGCATTAGGCTGCACCGTGAACAGGTGCGCGGCGGGTCTCCGCACCGCCGCGCTGCGCAAGGCGGGCGCAGCGCACCACGTGCCACGGCCGGTCTTGTCCGGCCGTGTGACGTGTGGAACGCACCGGGCAAACCCGGCGGCTGAATATGGTTGTTGAGGTTGCCGTTGCCTCATGCCGAATACCGATTGCCTGATGCCTGCCTTCCCAAGGAGGCTTCCTTGCCACACCGCACCCACTCACCCGAAGAACTGAAGGTCATCGAGCAACTCGGCCAGGCCCGCAGCCTCCTCCTGCAGGAAATCCACAAGGTCATCGTCGGCCAGGAGCAGGTCATCGAGGAACTGCTGCTGGCGATGTTCTCTCGCGGCCACGTGCTCATGGTCGGCGTGCCGGGGCTGGCGAAGACGCTGCTCATCTCCACCATCGCCAAGGTCCTGAAACTCGATTTCAGCCGCATCCAGTTCACGCCGGACCTCATGCCGTCGGACATCACCGGCACGGACATCATCGAGGAAGACCGCACGACGGGCAAACGGCAGTTCCGGTTCATTCAGGGGCCGATCTTCTCGAACATCGTCCTCGCCGACGAAATCAACCGGACCCCACCCAAGACCCAGGCCGCCCTCCTCCAGGCCATGCAGGAGTATCACGTGACGGCGGGCGGCAACACCTACGAACTCGACCTGCCGTTCTTCGTCCTCGCCACCCAGAACCCCATCGAGCAGGAAGGCACCTACCCCCTGCCGGAGGCACAACTCGACCGGTTCATGTTCATGGTGAACGTGGATTACCCCACGAAGGAACAGGAACGGGCCATCGTCCGGTCCACCACCACCGACCACGAGTTCGACCTGCGGTTCGTCCTGCGCGGCAAGGACATCCTGGGCATCCAGAAGATCGTGCGCCGCGTGCCGGTCAGCGGACACGTCATCGACTATGCCGTGAACCTGGCCCGGTCCACGCGGCCGAATCGGGCGGAGGCCCCGCAGTTCGTCAACGAATGGCTGACGTGGGGCGCCGGACCGCGAGCCGCCCAGTACCTCATCCTGGGCGCCAAGAGCCGGGCCGTCTTTAACGGGCGCCTTAACGTCACGTGCGAGGACGTGCGGTCCGTAGCCCGGCCCGTGCTGCGGCACCGGCTGTTCACGAACTTCAACGCCGACGCCGAGGGCATCACGACCGAGAACATCATCGACCGGATCCTGAAGACCATCCCGGAACCGATGCCGGAAGACTACCGCCACGCCCCGCCGCCGCGCCCGGCCGCCGCGGACTACGGCGCAGCCGGTGCGGGGGCCGGCGCAGCAGGTGCCGCGGCGGCAAGCGCTGCGGACGGTGGTGCGACGGCGCCCGGCGCCGGGCATGCGGCAACCGGTGCGGGCACAGGCGGCCCCGGGGCCGGCGCCGGCGGCGAAGGCGCGGACGCGGGCGAAGGATCGTCCGCCGCCCCGGCGGCGTCCGAGTCCGCCCCGGATCGACCCGCCGGCCAGGTCCCCCCCGCCACACTGCCTCACCCCTCCGCCCCGCCGGACCTCGCCTCGGCCTCCGACGAGGTGGCGTTCGAACCGGAGGAGCAGGACGCGCAGGACGAACGGCAGCAGTAGACGTGCCACGGCCGGTCTTGTCCGGCCGTACGTATGGGCCGGAAATGTTGCGCGGCGGGTCTCCGCACCCGCCGCACTCAATCTGCGGTTCGCGGCGACCTTCGGTCGCCGGCTCAACGGGAACCCGGGACCCCGCGCCGCGCTGGGGCCGCTTGTGCGGGGCCCGGCCGGGAAATGGGCCAGGTTGCCTCGAGCGCGAAAGTCGAGGCTGACCGGAGCGCTTCGTTCGACCCTTTCCCCTCGCCCAAGCCCCGTCAGGAGCGCTTGCCAGTAGCCCCGCCCGCACGGGCGGGGATCACGTCCGGCCCAATGCCCCAAGAGCCCCGGAGGGGCGGCTGCGGAAAGGTTTCAGGCACCTTTCAAACCATAAAGTGCCAGACACCGAACGGCCACGGCGAGATTCTTCGTCGGCCTGAAGGCCTCCTCAGAATGACATCGTTGCCCGCCCGGCCGTGACGACGCACGTGCGCCCGCCGTTTTACACAGGCCGCAGGCCTACTTGGGCATTTGGCATTTGGCATTGGACATTGAGCATTCGCCCTCCCGTATCTTGTTGCAAACCGCCGCCCCGCCGCGTACAACGTGGCCGTCCCGAGGCCGGTCGCACGGAGAGACGGCTGCGTGAGCGAATCGCCCCCCAACCCATCCGAAGAGACCGACGGCGCCGCACCCGCCGATCCGTCCGGCCCGTCGCCCGCGGTTGGCCAGTCGGCGCCTGACTGGCACGCCCTGCCCGCGCCCGCGGTCGCCGAGGCGCTCGGGACGGACCCGGAGCGCGGCCTGTCGGCGGAGGAGGCCGCGGCGCGTCTTGCCCGTTACGGCCCGAACGCCCTCCCCATGGAGAAGCCGCAGACCTTCCTCGGCATGTTCGCCAGGCAGTTCAAGGACTTCCTGGTCCTGGTGCTGGTGGGGGCGGCGCTGGTGTCGCTGGCCCTGGGGGAGGTGACCGACGCCGTCGCCATCGCCGCCATCCTCCTGCTGAACGCCCTGCTCGGGGCGTCGCAGGAGAAACGGGCGGGGCGGGCCCTTGCGGCCCTGAAGCGGATGACCGTGCCGGACTGCGAGGTCGTGCGCGGCGGCGCGGCCGCACGCGTCAGCAGCGAGGCCGTCGTGCCGGGCGACCTCGTGGTCCTCCGCGAGGGCGACTACGTGGCGGCGGACCTGCGCCTCGTGGAAGCCCACAGCCTGCGCACGGATGAGTCGAGCCTGACGGGCGAATCGGAGGCCGTCGCGAAGACCGCCGAGCCGGTTGCGGCCGACGCCGCCCTCGCCGCCCGCGCCTCCATGGCCTACGCCGGGACGACGGTCGCCTACGGCCGGGGGACGGGCCTCGTGGTCGCGACGGGGGCGGCGCGCGAGATCGGCCGCATCGCCGGGCTGCTGGCGGCGGGCGAGGAAATCGCCACGCCGCTCCAGCGGCGCCTGGCGCGGTTCGGACGGCTGCTCGGCGTCGTCACGCTCGGCATCTGCGCCTTGACGTTCGTCCTGGGCGTCGTGCGCGGCATGCCATGGTTCGAGATGTTTCTGGCGGCGGTCAGCCTGGCGGTGGCGGCCATTCCGGAGGGCCTGCCCGCCATCGTCACGGTTATCCTGGCGGTGGGCGTGCGGCGGATGAGCGTCCACCGGGCTATCGTGCGGGAACTGCCCGCCGTCGAGACCCTCGGCTGCACCACCACCATCTGCACGGACAAGACCGGCACGCTGACCGAGAACCGGATGGGCGTCACGTCGGTCTGGCTCGCCGATGACGAGGGCGGGCCGATCCCGGCGGGTGCCACTGGCGGCTCGACCGCCAGTGCATCCGGCGCGGCGGGTGCGGAGACCCGCCGCGCCCGTCCCGCCCTGGACCGGCTGCTGGAGGTGGCGGTCCTGTGCAACGATGCCCGCATCGAGACGGCCGGCGGCGAGACCGAGCGCCTGGGCGACCCGACGGAACTGGCGCTGCTGGATTTCGCCGCCCGCGAGGACGCCGACGCCGCCGCGCTCCGCACCCGGCACGGGCGGCTGGACGAGGTGCCGTTCGACTCCGACCGCAAACGGATGAGCACGGTCCATACGATCAACAGCCGGCGGCGGCTGCTCGTCAAGGGCGCCCCGGACGTGGTGCTGCCGCTGTGCAGCCGGCACCTGGCGACGGGCGGCGAGGCCGCCCCCCTCGACGAGGCCGCCCGCGCCCGGGCCGAGACGGCGCTCGACGCCATGGCCGACGAGGCCCTGCGCGTCCTGGCGTTCGCCTTCAAGGACCTCGACGGCGCGGGGACGGTGAGCGAGGCGGACGAGGGGGACCTCGTCCTGGTGGGCCTGGTGGGAATGCGCGACGCCGCCCGTCCCGAGGCGGCCGGCGCCCTCCGCGCGGCGGCGGGCGCGGGCATCCGCACCATCATGGTCACGGGCGACAACGTGCGGACGGCGGAAGCGATCGCCCGGAACCTGGGGATGCTCGACGAGGGCGACGAGTGCCTGACGGGCCCGGCCCTCTCGGAGGTGCAGGAGTCGCACCTGGCCGGCCGTATCCGGCGGATTCGCGTCTTCGCCCGGGTCTGGCCGGAGCAGAAACTGGTGATCGTCCGGGCCCTGCAGCGCGAGGGGCAGGTGGTGGCGATGACCGGCGACGGCGTCAACGACGCCCCCGCCCTCCAGCAGGCGGACGTCGGCGTCGCCATGGGCCGCGGGGGAACGGACGTCGCGCGCAGCGCGGCCGACGTGGTCCTGACGGACGACAACTTCGCCACCATTGTGGAGGCCGTCCGCCAGGGCCGCGTCATCTTCGACAACATCCGCAAGTTCGTCACGTATCTGCTGGCGTGCAACCTGGGCGAGATCCTGGCCGTCCTCGTGCCCGTGCTCATCGGCCTGGGCACGCCGCTGCTGCCGGTGCAGATTCTGCTGATCAACCTGGTGACGGACGGCCTGCCGGCGCTGGCCCTCGGGATGGACCCGCCCGAGCCGGACATCATGGCCCGCCCGCCGCGGCGGACGACCGAGGGCATCCTGACGCCCGGCCTCATGATGTTCATCGCCTTCAACGCCGTCTTCATCGGCCTGGCGCTCGTCCTGTCGTTCTGGCTGGGCCTCGCGGACGGCGGCGAGAAGGTCGGGCGGACGATGGCGTTCGTGACGCTCGCGATCTCGGAACTCGTGCGGGCGCCGGCGTCGCGGAGTTTCCGGCGCAGCGTCTGGCGGATCAACCCGCTGACGAACCTGTACCTGGGCGGGGCGTGCGTGCTCTCGGCCGGCGTCCTGCTGGCGGCCGTCCTTGTGCCCGCCGCCCAGGGCGTGTGCCACACCGTGGACCTGACGGCCGGACAGTGGGCGACGGCGCTGGGCCTGTGCGTCATCCCGCTGGCGGCGATGGAGGCGTGGAAAGTGGTGCGGCGGGTCGTCGCGCAGGGCGCGTAGGGCAACGGCGCGCGGCCCGCAAGTTTACCCGCCGCAGCCCAAAGGGCGAAGGCGGGCCGGCCGGCGAACACGGACGGCTCCGCGTTGGCGAGGCCGCCTCGACGTTGGCGCGGCGACTGTTGCTGTTTCCGATTTCCGCCTTGCGCTGAATCGCTGGGCGCCGGGCCGCGGTGCCGTATAATGTACGCCGAGCATGCCGCCGCTCAACGGAGCCGCCCCGGTGCCCATCCTCGCCAACCTCATCCCCGACACCTTCTTCGAGCAGGCGGACGCCCTGCTCTGGCTCTACACGGTCGGCAGCATCGTGTGCCTCGTGCTGGGGGCGGACCGGGTCGTCGCGGGCGGGGCCCGGCTGGCGTCGACGCTGGGCGTGTCGAAAGTCATCATCGGGGCGACCGTCGTCAGCATCGGGACGACGAGCCCGGAGATCTTCGTGTCGGCGATGGCGGCCATCCAGGGGGAGCCGGACCTCGCCCTCGGCAACGCGGTGGGGTCGACCATTTGCGACACGGCCCTGGTGCTGGGCATCAGTTGCCTGCTGACCCGCGTGCCCATAGACCGCTTCGTCATGAACCGCCACGGGTGGCTGCACTTGGGCAGCGCCGTGCTGCTGGTGGCGGTGGCGACAACAACGGCCATTCTGTTCGGCGGCATCGAGATGGCCGTCATCCCGCGCGTGGCGGGGATCGGTTTCGTCATGTTGATTGTCCTGTACGTGATCTACTCGGTGCGGTGGGCGCGGCAGCACCCCGAGGCGGTGGTTCTGGCCGAGGAGATCGCGGCACACGAGAAGGGGCCCGACCGCCGGCGCGCCGGGTGGAACGTCGGATGGAATTTGGTCCAGGCCCTGGCGGGGTTGGCCCTCATCGTGGCCGCCTCACAGGTGCTGGTCGGGTCGATCAGCATGCTCTGCACGCGCCACGGCGTCCCCCCGGACATTCTGGCGGTCATCGTGGTCGCGTTCGGGACGAGCCTGCCGGAACTGGCGACGGCCATCGCGTCCATCGTGAAGGGGCACCCGGAGGTGCTGGTCGGCAACGTCATCGGGTCGGACATCATGAACGTCCTGCTGGTGGCGGGCGTTTCGGCCAGCGCGGTGCCACTGGACGTGTCGCCGTACTTCTTCTACCTGCACTTTCCGGTCATGCTCCTGGCGGTGGGGCTGGTGCGGATCTACGTATGGACGAGCGATACCACGTTCAAGCGCTGGCACGGCGTGCCGCTGGTGGGCCTGTTCGTGGCGTACTACATCGTGCTGACGCAGGTGGCCAAGGTGCCGCTGCCGGGACTGGAGTAAGGGTTGTTTTCGACTCCCTCCCCCCTCCTTCTGGAGGGGAGAGGGATGGCATCCGTGGTGGAACCCGGAGGCCGCATGCACATCTTCCGTCATCACCTGCTGCCCGTCGTGCTCTTCCCGGTCGGTCTCATCGTGATGGTCGTGCCGCTGAGCATGGCCGTCGTCCGCGTCAACGCCCCGTCCCTGTTCATCTTGGTGCCGGTCTTCGGTCCCGCCGTGGCGATGGTGGTGGTGGCGGCGGTGCTTGGTCTGACGGCGTACCACACGGACATTCCGACGCGGCAGGCGGAGTGGTCGGTCCTGGCGCCCGTGCTGGCGGTCGGGGCCGTCGTCGCGCTCTACACCAACAACGTGGCGGGGAATCTGCTGGTGGGGCCGCGAAGCCTGACCCGGTCGCCAGGCACGCTGGACGTGGCCGTCTTCACCGCCGTCGGTCTGGCGGCGGTGTGCGCCGCGTGCGGGGCGCTGAGCGCATGGTGGATGCGCGGCGATGCCACCGAAGAGGCGTCCGGCGGGCTGAAACGCGAACTCGCCGCCCTGGGAATCCTCATCCCCTTCTCCCTCTGGCCGCGAACCGTCACCACTTACATCGCCAACCAAATGGGCTGGGGCGTCGGCGAGACGTTCGCCGAGGTGTGGGAGGACGCCCATCTGCGATACGCGCTGCGGAGCACCCTGGCCCTGGTCGCCGCGGCCCTGCCCGTCGTGCTGGTGGCGATGCTGCTGTGGCGCCGGCAGCCGACGGCGGCGCGGTGGCGGGGCATCGCGCTGGTGAGCATGTGGGTGGTCGTCAGCACGTGGCTCGGTCAACTGTACCGCTGGCTGCCGCACTTCGATTACGATAACTGGGTCCAGACGTTCGTCACGGGCGTGGTGGCGGGCGGCCTGGCGCTGGCGTACGTCCACGGGATCGTGGTGCCGCTCGTCCGGCGTGCCCGGCGGAAACGGGCGGAGCGCGAATCGGCGCCGGAACCGGCCGACGAGGCGGGCAATTAACACTACAACGCTAACTCATGCGCGGCGGGTCTCCGCACCCGCCGCGCAGACCTGGAAAAGGCATTTCGAGCGAGGTGGGTGCACAGACCCACCGCGCAAAACGCCCACTTAGCGTTGTAGTGTTAACCGGTGGATGCCAAGTCGCGCAAGAAGAAAGGACTCGCTATGCGTATGTTTACTCGATGGATGCTCGTGGCTGCCGGCCTGGCCGTGCTGCTCGCCGCCGCCGGCGCCGAGGGCGCGGACAAGGTCCGCCGCCTGCCCGTGGAGGAATACGTCAGCCGGATGAAGGCGGGCTGGATCGGCCAGATGGCCGGCGTCGGATGGGGCGGGCCCACCGAGTTCCGGAAGCGCGGCGAGATCATCCCCGAAAACGAGATGCCCCGGTGGAAATCCGAGATGATCAACCAGTTCCACCAGGACGACATCTACGTGGAACTGACGTTCATCCAGACGCTCGCCGAGTACGGCCTGGACTGTTCCATCCGGCAGGCGGGCATCGACTTCGCCAACTCCGGCTATCCGCTGTGGCACGCGAACAACGCGGGGCGGACGAACCTGCGGCGCGGCATCGCACCGCCGGACTCCGGTCACCCGCAGTTCAACCAGCACGCCGACGACATCGATTACCAGATCGAGGCCGATTACGCGGGCCTCATCGCCCCCGGCATGCCGAACCTCGTCATCCGCCTCGGCGAGACGTTCGGACGCCTCATGAACTACGGCGACGGCGTCTACGCCGGCCAGTTCGTGGGCGGCATGTATGCCGAAGCGTTCTTCTCGGATGACATGGTCGCCGTCGCGAAGGCGGGCCTCGGGTGCATCCCCGCCGAGAGCCAGTACGCCGAGATGGTCCGCGACGTCCTCGCCTGGTACGAGAAGAATCCCGATGACTGGAAGAAGACCTGGCAGTGGATCGAGGAGAAGTACCACAAGAACCCGGCGTACGCGCACGACCTGTGCTCCCCTCCCGGCGGCAAGGGCGACTACAGCATCGACGCCAAACTCAACGGCGCCTACATCCTGATGGGCCTGCTCTACGGCAAGGGGGACCCCGACCAGACGATCCTCATCTCGACCCGCTGCGGCCAGGACTCCGACTGCAACCCCTCCAACGCCGCCGGCATCCTTTTCACCACCATCGGCTTCGAGAACCTGCCGGAGAAATACGTCTCGGCCCTGAACCCGAAGGGCACGTTCAGTCACACGCCGTACACCTTCCCGAAACTCATCGATACATGCAAGGGCCTCGTCCGCGAGGCGCTGAAGACGATGGGCGGCAAGGTCGAGGGGGCGGGCGGCAAGGAGGTCTTCGTCATCCCCGTCGAGACACCGGAGCCCAGCGCCCTCATGAAATCGTACGACCCCGGCCCGATTGCGAACTCGACGTTCACCGACGCGGAGATGCAGAAGATCAAGCATCCGCCGCCGCCCGTGCGCAGTTGCCCCAAAAAGGACATTTCCGACGCCGTCGCCGCCTTTGCCAAGGGATGGAAGGCCGTCAACTGCGGCGCCGACATGGACCCCGGCCTGCGCGACGAGTGGGGCGGCAAGGAGAAGGTCCTCGTCACGCATCCGCTGAGTGAGAAGGTCGGCTGCTCGCTCGTCCGTGAGGTCGAGGTGCCCAGGGGCAGGAAGACCACCCTCCGCCTCCTCGTCGGGCACGACCCGCGCGGCAACTGGACGCTCGTCGTCCGCGCGAATAACAGGGAACTCGTCCGCCAGAAGATCAGCAGGAAAACCTGCAAGGACCTGTGGCGGACGGTGGAGGTGGACCTCTCGCCGATGGCCGGCAAGACCGTCGACCTGGAACTCGTCAACGCCGCCGACGGATGGATGTACGAGGCGGGCTACTGGGCGGCGATCGACCTCGTCAGTGAGTAGTCCATTCGCACGCCCGTCTCCGTCGCGTGGTCGATTCCTATGTCCTCTCCCTTGACGGGAGCGGGAGGGGCCGAGGGGGACACACCGTCGGCCGAGAACCATCCCCCGCCGACACGTCATTCTCCCCCGGCCCCCCGGGCCACGGGCGACGCCTTTTCGTTGGGGTCCGCCGGCCGCTCGGAGTCGTCGGGCACATCGGCCGCCAGGCGCGGCGGCGTCCGTGCCGGCCGGATCACCGCCATCAGGGCCGACCGGTTCCGCGCCCACGCCTCCGGACCGGGTTGGTTGCGTGGCAATTCGAGGGTGACGATCGGCACCTCGCGGTCCACGCCGGCCCAGTTGCCGAGGCTGCCGCGGCAGGCGCCCAGGCTCGCCACAACCGGGTATCCGTTCTCGGCGCTCATGGCGCGGGCCAGGTACTCGGCGGGTCCGTCGAAGTTGTTGCACTCCCTCCCGCCGCCGATGGAATGGATCGAGACGATCCGCGCCGGCGCGGTCATCCCGATGGCGCGGAGGATGGCGCGGGTCTCCGGCTCGCTCTCCGGCCGCGGACCGCCGAACCGCGGGTGCCCCACCTGGCGCGGCCGCCAGTTCGCCGACGCGAAGTTGCGGTTCAGGTCCACGCCCCGTGCGTTGACGCGCGTGCCGCGCGCCAGACCGTCGGGATTGGCGCGGGGTAGCACGGCCACCGGCGCCTCGTCCCGGCCGTCCGGGCTCCGGGCCAGCCGCGCGACGAGGCGCTCAGCCACCTCGGCGCTGGTCGGCTCGTTGCCGTGGATGCCGCCGATGACGAGCGGCCCACCGCCCCACCGGGTGAACCGATAGAGGACGAGCGGCCGCCCCTCGACGCTGCGGCCGAGGACGACCCGCTCGGGCCCTGCCGCGGACGGGGCGGCCGGCGGGGGCGAGGGGCGCGGCAGGGGTTCGGCCTCGGGGACCGGCGCCGGACCCGCCGGCGCGAGAAGCGCCATCGCCCCGGGCGGCGGCAGGTCGGCGGGCGCAAGCGCCGGCGGCCGCGCCGTGCAGCCGCCAAGGACCATCATCGCGCCGACCGTCACCACCCACCAGGCACGTCTCGGCACAGGGCACCTCCGATTCTCGGGCGGCCCCATGCTACCGGCGGACGGCGGCCGGGTCAACGCCGCGGACCGCCCTTCTCTTGACCCGCCCCCGGCCCGCCCCGATAATCGGGCCCCACAAGGAGGTGCCCCATGGCCCCAATCATCACGCTGCTTACGGACTTCGGCGTCGAGAGCACGTACCCGTCGCAGATGAAGGGCGTCATCCTCGGACGGCAGGCCGGCGTCCGTCTCGTGGACCTGACCCACGGCGTCCCGTCGCACGACGTGCGGACGGCGGCGTTCATGCTGGCCGCGGCCGTGCCGGCCTTCCCCGAAGGGACGGTCCACCTGACGGTCGTCGACCCCGGCGTCGGCGGAACCCGGCGCGTGCTGGCCGCCGAGGCCAACGGGCACCTCTACGTGGCGCCGGACAACGGCATCCTGACGCTCGTGGCCCAGGGCCGCCGGCTCTTCGGCCCGGACGCCGGCCCCGCCACCGTCGTGGCCGTCGAGGACGAGAGGCATTACCGCCGGAACGTCTCCAGCACGTTCCACGGGCGGGACGTCTTCGCCCCGCTGGCGGCGGCCCTGGCGGGCGGCGTGGACCTGGCGTCCCTCGGCCCGGCCATCGACGACTTCGACCGCGTCGACCTCCCCTTGCCGGAGCGCGACGGCGGGACCATCCACGGCCGGGTGCTGTACGTGGACCCGTTCGGCAACCTTGTGACGAACGTCCCCGGCTCGATGCTGGAGCGGCTCGACCCGTCGCAGGTGGAACTCCGCATCGAAGGGGCGCTTGTGCGCGGCCTGTGCCGCGCCTACTGCGACGTGCCGCCCGGCATCCTGCTCGCCTACATCGGCAGCGCGGGACTCGTCGAGGTGGCCGTGAACCAGCAGAGCGCCGCCGTCCGGCTCGGCGCGGGCATCGACACGCCCCTCACCATCCACCCGCCGCCCGCCCCGTGAGGCCGCCATGACCAGCGCCGACGCCGACTGCACATCCCGCCTCCGCCGCCTCGACCGCGCCCACCTGTGGCACCCGTTCACGCAGATGGCGGACTGGGTCCAGGGCGACCCGATCGTCATCGCCGCCGGCGAGGGCGCGTATCTCGAGGACACCGACGGCCGGCGGTACCTCGACGGCGTCTCGAGCCTGTGGTGCAACCTGCACGGGCATCGGCGGCGGGAGATCGACGAGGCGGTGCGGCGGCAACTGGACCGCATCGCCCACTCGACGCTGCTGGGCCTGGCCTCGCCGCCGTCCGTCGAGTTGGCGGCGAGCCTGGCGCAGCGGGCGCCGGGCGACCTGACCCGCGTCTTCTACTCCGACGCCGGCGCCACGGCCGTCGAGATCGCCCTCAAGATGGCGTTCCAGTACTGGCAGCAGTGCGACCCGTCCCAGCCCCAGCGGACCCGTTTCGTCCACCTCGACGAGGCGTACCACGGCGACACGCTCGGGGCGGTGAGCGTGGGCGGCATCGACCTCTTCCACAAGACGTACGGGCCGCTGCTCTTCGAGACGCTCGCCGCCCCCGCCCCGTACTGCTACCGGTGCCCGCTGGGCCAGAAGCCGGAAACGTGCGGCCTGGCGTGCGCCGCGGCGATGGAAGACCTCCTGGAGGACGAGGGCGACGGGGTGGCCGCCGTCATCCTCGAACCGCTCGTCCAGGGCGCGGCCGGGATGATCACCCATCCGGACGGGTACCTGCGGCGTGTGGCGGACGCCTGCCGGCGCCGCGGGGTGCTGCTCATCGCCGACGAAGTGGCGGTCGGCTTCGGCCGGACGGGGCGTTTCTTCGCCTGCGAACACGAGGACGTGCGGCCGGACCTCCTCTGCCTCGGCAAGGGCATCAGCGGCGGGTACCTGCCCCTGGCCGCCACCCTGGCCACGAAACGCATCTACAATGCGTTTCTCGGTGATTATACGGAGCACCGGACGTTCTTCCACGGCCACACGTACACGGGCAACGCGCTGGCGTGCGCGGCGGGGGTGGCGAGCCTCGGTATCTTCGAGACGGACGGCGTCCTCGCGCGTGTCTCGGCCATTGCAGACCGCCTCGCCGAAGGGCTCGCCCCCGTCGCCGCCCTGCCGCACGTGGGCGAGGTCCGCCGGCGCGGCGTCATGGTCGGCATCGAACTGGTGGCCGACCGCGACACGCGCGAGCCGTATCCGCCCGGCGAACGGCGAGCGGCGCGGGCGTGCGAAGCGGCGATCCGTCGCGGTGTGTGGATTCGTCCCCTCGGCGACGTCGTCATCCTCATGCCGCCGTACTGCATCAGCGACGCCGACCTCGAGCGCCTGACCGACACCGCGCGGGACGCCATCGCTGAGGCAACGTAACACTGCGCAGGTGCCACCGATTGCTTGTCAATCGGTGCTGCCAACAAGCGGGGTGTCCAGTCGTGGGCACCGTGAGGCGGGCAGTCCTGCCCGCCGCGCACGGATTGCGAGCAATCCGTGGCACCCGGCAGGCGAAGGACGCCAACCCCATGACCGCCGGCTACTTCATCACGGGGACGGACACCGACGTCGGCAAGACCGTCGTGACGGGTGCCCTGGCATCGGTCCTGCGCGATCGCGGCACGGACGTGGGCGTGATGAAGCCCGTCGCCACGGGGTGCGAGCGGCGGCGGGAGGGGCTGGTGTCGCCGGACGCGGAGTTCCTGGCGAAGGTGGCCGACGCCCCCGAACCGCTCGCGGAGATTTCGCCGGTCCGGTTCGCCGAGCCCCTCGCCCCGACGGTCGCCGCCGCCCGGGCCGGACGCGAGGTCGACCTCCATCCCGTCTGGGCGTCCTGGCACCGTCTTCGGCAGGCGCATGACGTGATGCTCATCGAGGGCATCGGCGGCGCCCTGTGCCCCGTCACGCCGCGTCAGACCGTGGCCGATCTCGCCCGCCGCTTCAACCTGCCCGTCCTGGTGGTGGCGCGGCCGGGGCTCGGGACCATCAACCACACGGCCATGACGGTGGAGGTGCTGCGGTCGCGGCGGCTGGAGGTCGCGGGCATCCTCATCAACCGCTACGACCGCGACACCGAAGATGTGGCCGAACTGACCAACCCCGATGAAATCCAGCGGGTGACCGGCGCGGCCGTCCTCGGCCTCGTGCCGGAGGACCCGGCCACGGACTTCCGGGCGGGCATCGTCGGCGAGGACGTACGTGCAGCCGTCCGTCAGATAAGGCTTCCCGGCGCGGGCAGCCTGTAGATTCTTGACTGAGCGGGGCTCGGCCGGTATCCCGATGATTCCCTTGCAATCCGCCTGGTCTATGCTATAGTGGATGCAAAGGGTGATTGCGCCGCCCTGAACCCCGCTTCGAACTGCGACGCAATACACATTGTCCCGACAAGCAAGGCCGTTCCGACTTCACTTCGCCGGGGACGGCCTTCGAGCGACTGCCGGTTGATTGGCACCTGGGGGGAAACACATCGGCGCCAGCCGCCGTGGGGTGGGGACGATGAAGGCGGGACCTCGGCTGTTCCTGTTGTTCGCAGGCATCGGTCTGGCCCTCTGGGTGGCCGACGCTGCGATGACGTTCTACTTCTTCCACCCTGCACCGTTCCTCGACCTCCTGGTGCTGGATATCCCCCCGCACGAACTCTACGTGCGGTCGCTCATCCTCGTGACCCTCCTGGTCGTTGGTGGGGCAATGGGGTGGCACATCCGGCGGCGCCGGAAGGCGGAGGACGCCCTCCGCCGGAGCAAGCAGACCCTGGAGGCGTCGGAACGCGGGAAGGTCTCCATCCTCGACAGCCTCGCCGAGATTGTCACCTACCAGGACACGGACCTCGTGATCCGGTGGGCGAACCGTGCCGCCATGGAACACGCCGAGGCCCGCCGGACCGAACTGCTCGGACGCCGATGCCACGAGGTCCATCACGGGCTCGCCGAGCCGTGCAGGGAATGCCCCGTCCGAGAGGCCCTGCGCACGGGCGAGCCCTGCACCGGCGAAGTGCCCGCGCCGGAGGGCCGCGTGTGGTCCGTCTCGGCCTGTCCCGTGCGAGACGACGCAGGGCGGGTGATCGGCGTGGTGGAATCGGCCCTGGATGTGACGGACCGGCGCGAGGCCGAGCAGCAGATTGAGAGCCTGGCCCGGTTCCCCGCCGAGAATCCCGCTCCCGTCCTCCGCATCGCCGACGACGGCAAGGTCCTGTACGCCAACGCGGCGGCCGAGGCGATGCTGGCGGGTCTGGATTCCGGGCCGGACCGGCCGGCCCCCGAGACGTGGCGGGCGGAGGTGCGTCAGGCCCTGGCGGCCGGCGACGTCCGCCGCATCGAGGCCGCCCACGCCGACCGCACGTACGCCCTGCGGTTCGCCCCCGTCTCCGACACCGGTTACGTCAACGTCTACGGCACGGACATCACCGAACGCCGCGAGGCCGAGCAGGCCCTCCGCGAGAGCGAGGAACGGTTCCGCCGGGCCATCGCGGACGCCCCCTACCCCGTCATGCTCCACGCCGAGGACGGCGAGGTCCTGACGGTCAACCAGGCCTGGACGGAGATCACCGGCTACGCCCTGGCCGACATCCCCACCATGGCCGACTGGACGGAGAAGGCGTACGGCGAGCGGAAGGGAAGCGTCCGGGCCGACATCGACCGCCTGTACGACCTCGACCGGGCGCTCGACGAGGGCGAATACACGGTCACGTGCCGGGACGGGTCGGAGCGGGTCTGGGATTTTTCGAGCGCCCCCCTGCCGCCGCTGCCCGGCGGTCGCCGCGTCGTCATCAGCATGGCGGCCGACGTCACCCAGCGGAAGGAAGCCGAGGCGGAGGTCCGGCAACTGGCAGCCGAACTCGAAGAGCGCGTCCGCCGGCGGACGGTGGAACTGGCGGCCGCAAACCGGGAACTCGAGGCGTTCGCCTACTCCGTCTCGCACGACCTGCGGGCGCCGCTGCGGTCGATGGACGGCTTCAGCGAAGCCCTGCTCGACGAGTACGCCGAGGCGCTCGACGAGACCGGCCGGGACTACCTCGGGCGGATCCGGGCGGGCGCCCAGCGGATGAGCACGCTCATCGACGACCTGCTGACCCTCTCCCGCGCCACGCGCGCCGAGATGCGTCACGAGACCGTGGACCTGTCGGCCGAGACCCAGGCAATCCTTACCCACCTCCACGAAACCGAGCCCGACCGCGAGGTCGAGACCGACGTCCAGGACGGCCTGACGGTCGAGGGCGACCCGCGCCTGCTGGGCCAGGTGATGCAGAACCTGCTGGAGAACGCCTGGAAGTTCACGCGCCCCGCGGGGCCGGCCCGGATCACCTTCCGCCGCCTCTCCGACGAAGAGGCCCAGGCCGCCGGCGCCGACGGCCGGCCCGTCTTCGCCGTCGAGGACAACGGCGTCGGCTTCGACCCGACGTACGCGCACAAGTTGTTCCGGGTGTTCCAGCGGCTGCACGGACGGGAGGAGTTTCCGGGGACGGGCGTCGGCCTCGCCACCGTCCAGCGGATCGTCCACCGGCACGGCGGGCAGGTCTGGGCCGAAGGCCGTCCCGGCCAAGGCGCCGCCTTCTATTTCACACTCACCTGAACCACGGAGGAGATCATTCCATGTCCGGCACCCCCGACACCAAAACGATCCTGCTCGTCGAGGACGACCCCGACGACCGCGACCTGACCATCCGGGCTCTCCAATCAAACAATCTGCGGAACGAGATCGTCGTGGCGACCGACGGCGCGGAGGCGCTCGATTACCTCTTCTGCCGGGGCGACTACGCCGACCGCGACCCGGACGACCTGCCGCAAGTCGTCCTGCTGGACCTGAAACTGCCGAAGGTGGACGGCCACGAGGTCCTGAAGGCCATCCGGGCCGACGAGCGGACCCGGCTCCTCCCCGTCGTCATCCTCACCTCCTCCACCGAAGAAGCCGATATGATTGAAGGGTACAAGAACGGCTGCAACAGTTATGTCACCAAGCCGGTGAAGTTCGAGAAGTTCGCGAAGGCGGTCCATGACCTGGGGCTGTACTGGCTGCTGCTGAACCAGCCCGTGCCGCCGGGTCAGAGGGAGCAAGATGGCTGAGCCCCTGCGGATGCTCATCGTCGAGGACGCCGAAGACGACGCCCTGCTCAGCGTGCGCGAACTGAAAAAGGCCGGCTTCGACGTCACCTGGCAACGCGTGGAGACGAGCGCGGCGATGGCGCAGGCCCTCGATGCCGAGGACTGGGACCTCATCCTGGCCGACTACCGCCTGCCCCGCTTCAGCGGCGAGGAGGCGCTCTACGTCGCCCAGCAGCACGCCCTGGACGTCCCGTTCATCATCGTCTCCGGCATCATCGGGGAAGAGACGGCCGTCGCCATGATGAAGGCCGGCGCCGACGACTACATTCTGAAAGACAACCTCGCACGCCTGGCGCCGGCGGTGGAGCGCGAACTGGAGGAAGCCCGGACCCGCCGCGAGCGACGCGAGGCCCAGCAGGCGCTGAAGGAAAGCGAACAACGGTACCGGCGGCTGTTCGAGACGGCCAACGATGGCATCTGGGTCATCGACGCCGAGTCCCGGACCACCCTGGTCAACGAGCAGATGGCCGACATGCTCGGCTGGACGCCCGGCGAGATGCTCGGCCGGCACTTCTTCGAGTTCATGGACGAGGAGGCCCGGGCCGAGGCCGAGGGCAACCTGGAGCGGCGGCGGCAGGCCGTTCGCGAACAGCACGAGTTCCGGTTCCGCCGCAAGGACGGCTCGCCTCTCTGGGCGCTCGTCTCGACGAACCCGCTCCTGGACGACGACGGCACCTACGAGGGCGCCCTGGCGATGGTCACGGACATCACCGAGCGCCGGACGGCCGAGGAGGCCCTCCGGCGGAGCGAACACCTCCACGCCGAGGCCCAGCGCGTGGCCCACGTCGGCCACTGGGAACTCGTGCCCGAAGAGGGAAGGCCGAGGTGGTCCCCGGAGATCTTTCGCATCTTCGGCTTGGACCCCGAGGGCACCGAACCCACCTTCAAGGAGCACGAGCGGTACCTCCACCCGGACGACTGGCCCACCCTGAACGACGCTGTCGGCCGGGCCCTCCAGAACGGCACGCCGTTCGGCATCGAGTTTCGCCTCTTCCGCCCCGACGGCGAGATGCGGTGGATGCACACCATCGGCACCACCGAGACGCGAGAGGACGGCACGGTGGCGCGGGCGTTCGGCACGGCCCAGGACGTGACGGAACGCCGGGGCGCCGAGGAGGCGCTCCGCGAGAACGAGCGGTTCCTCCAGACCGTTTTCGACGGCATCCAGGACGGCATCACCGTCCGCGACCGTGACCTGACGCTCCTCAAGGTCAATCGCTGGATGGAAGAACGCTTCGCCCACCGCATGCCCCTGGTCGGACACAAGTGTTACGAGGTCTTCCAGTGCCGCGACGACGTCTGCCCCTGGTGCCCCGCCGTTCGTGCCATGGAGACCGGCGAGACGCACAGCGAGGTCGTGCCGTACCCCTGCATCGACGACCCGACCGGCTGGCTGGAACTGACGGCCTTCCCGCTGCGGAATGCCGACGGCGAGGTCGTCGGCGTCATCGAGCACGTCAAGGACGTGACCGCCCGCATCGTGGCCGAGCACGAGTCCGAGGCGTACCATGAACACCTGCGGCGTCTGGCGGCCGAACTCGTCCAGGCGGAGGAACGCGAGCGGCGGCGCCTGGCGACCAACCTGCACGACTCGGTCGGCCAGACGCTCGCGAGCGCCAAACTCACCCTCCAGGGGCTGGCGCAGCAGGCCCGGGCCAACCCGGCCCTGGCCAAGAGGTTTCGCCAGGTCTCCGAACTCGTCGGCGAGGCCGTCGAGCACACACGCAGCACGGTCTTCGACCTCAGCCCGCCCATCCTGCAGGAGGTGGGGCTGGAGGCCGCCTTGGAATCCCTGGTGCACCGCACCGAGCAACTGCACGGTCTGCCGATTGCCCTGGAGGAGGCAGCCTCCGGCCCGGCCATGCCCCTCAGCGAGGAGGTCCGGACCGTCCTCTACCGGTCGGCCCGCGAACTGCTGCACAACGTCGTCCGCCACGCCGCCGCCAGCCGGGCGGCCGTCTCGGTCAGCCGCGCCGACGACCATATCCGCATCGTCGTGGAGGACGACGGCGTGGGGTTCGACCCGGAGGCGGCCCGCGACCGCGGCGGCGTGGGCGGGGGCTTCGGCCTCTTCGATATCCGCGAGCGGCTGGATTATCTCGGAGGACACGTCGACATTCGGTCGATACCGGAACAGGGGACGCGCGTGGCCCTGACCGCCCCCCTGGAACCGCCGGGGTGACAGGCTTGGAAGGGGAACCCGCCATGCCGATTACGGTGCTGCTGGCCGACGACCACAAGATCGTCCGCGACGGGCTGCGGGCCCTGCTGGAACGCCAGGACGATGTGGACGTCGTCGCCGAGGCCGAGAACGGCCGCGACGCCGTCCGCCTCGCACGCGACCTCGGACCCGACGTTATCGTCATGGATATCTCGATGCCGGACCTCAACGGCGTGGAAGCCACCCGCCAGGTCTGCCGGCGGTGCCCCGGCACGCGCGTCATGGCCCTCTCGGTCCACGCCGACCGGCGGTTCGTCACGGAGATGCTGAAGGCCGGCGCCTGCGGGTACCTGATGAAGGATTCCGCCTTCGAGGACCTCGTCCGCGGCATCCGCACCATCATGGACGGCCACACGTACCTGTCCCCGCTCGTCGCCGACGCTGTCGTCGAGAGCCACGTCCGGGCCCCCGCCACGGAGGCCGAGCCGAGCGGGTCCGTCCTCACGCCGCGCGAACGAGAGGTGCTCCAACTGCTCACCGAAGGCCACGGCACGAAACAGATTGCCTACCGCCTGCACGTCAGCACCAAGACCATCGACACCCACCGCCAGCACATCATGGACAAACTCGACATCCACAACGTGGCGGAACTCACGAAGTACGCCATCCGCGAGGGACTGACCAACCTGGAGCCGTAGAGCATTTTAACACGACAACGCCAACTCATGCGCGGCGGGTCTCCGTACCCGCCGCGCTCTCCTTTGCGCGCCGGGTGCCACTGGCGGCTTGCCCGCCAGTGCGTTCCGGCGTGTGGCCCGGCCGCCTCGTCCCGCCGGGAAGGGATATCGTCCCGGTTGGACAAGCCAACCGGGCCACACACACGCGGCGGGAAGCAGCGTTGCAGGAGCAAGGCTGGCCGTACGTGTACCCCCGCAGGAAGCGCGCACGGCCGCGACCGCAAATCTACCAGGCCGCTGGCGTGGGATTTCCGAGGCGAAACTCATCCGCACGGGCTCGGCATATCAGTAATATACCTGATGGACACCGCCCCCCTCGGTATCCGATACTAATAGCAGAACAACCGGCTCTTCATCCATGATATAGGGAAAAGGCTCTTGCGCTGGGATGCGGGCGGCTTCTCCCCCCAGGGTCGCCCGCTCCCTTTTCCAGGGGACCGCGCCGCCCCCCTTGCCGGCGACGGCTTTCCTTCCTTCCTCTTTCCCTCAGGAATCAGCCTGCGTGCCGCCCGGAATCCGTAATTCCCCCCATAGCCCCAACTTACGAAAAAGGCGATACTTGGTGTGCGCTGGGAAGCATTTCTTCGCGCTGAACCGACACGTCAAACAGGGCAACGCTCGTGCGACGCGCAACCGAACCCGTCGATCCGATCCGGCGTCCCGCTCCGGGCGCGGTCCACCCTGCTCCGGTGGTGTCCGCCCTCGGGCGCCGCGATCATGTTGAACCACCCGTCGGCACCCGGCCCGTCCGTTTGCGGCCGGACGCCCGGCGGGCGAGCCCCGACCGGCTGCATCGAATCACCGGCCGGCCGGCGGCTCATTCTCTATACCAAGGGGGACGCACCAAGGGGGACGGACCAAGGGGGTCCATTCATGCGTACCGCTATCACGAAGGAGTCGTGTAACGGGGAGCGACTGACAACCCGCTCGCCCCGTCCGGACGACCTCGTCCGGGAACTGATGGAAGCCACAGGATCGGGCGTCCTGCTCACCGACGCTGACGGCCGCCTGACCGCCGTCAACCGCCGGGCGGCCGACCTGTTCGGCCTCGATGCCGATCGCCTCGACACCGGGACCTGCACCATCGCGGACTTGCACCTGTGCGACGGCACCTCGCAACCCGTCCCGCCCGAGGACACCGTCTTCGCGGAGGTGCTGCGCCGGGGCGAGGCCGTCTTCGACCGGCCCGGCACCGTCCCCGCCGGCGGCGGTGAAACCACGGTCACCACGAGCGGCGTCCCGCACACCGACGACGAGGGGCGCGTGACGCGCGCCGTCTTCGTCGTCAAGGACTGCTCCCACGTCTCGGACCTGCACTCGCAACTGCGGCAGGCCCAGAAGATGGAGGCGGTGGGCCGGTTGGCGGGCGGCATGGCCCATGACTTCAACAACCAGTTGATGGTCATCCAGGGCTACTGCGACCGTCTGGGCCAGGAACTGCCGGCCGACGACGACCGCCGGCCGTACGTCGACAAGATCCACCAGGCGGCCGACCGGTCCGCCGCCCTGGCCGGCCGCGTCCTCGCCTTCAGCCGCCGGCAGACGATCGATCGCAAACCCGTGCAGGTGGGCGAGGTCGTCCGCGACCTCGTCAAGACGCTCCGCCGGACACTCGGCGAGGATATCCGTCTCCGCGTTCACACCAGCGACGCGCCCCGGTTCGCCATGGTCGACCGGGCGCTGCTGGAACAATCGCTCATGAACCTGGCCATCAACGCCCGCGACGCCATGGCGGACGGCGGCGAAATCGTCCTCGCGACCAGCACCGTCGACCTCGATGCCGACTACGCCTCCCGCCATCCCGGCGCCTCGACCGGCTCCCACGTCGTCCTCACCGTGACCGACACCGGCCACGGCATGGCCCCCGAGACGCAGGCGCGCATCTTCGACCCGTTCTTCACGACCAAGCCCGAGGGCAAAGGCACCGGCCTGGGCCTGGCCATGGTCTACGGTTTCGTCAAACAGTGCCGCGGACACGTGTACGTGTATAGCGAACCGGGGCACGGGACGACGTTCAAACTGTACTTCCCCGAGTGCCCCGCTCCCGAGCAGGAGCCCCACGTAGACGAGACCGGCCCGGCTTGCGAACGACCGGGCGCCGGCGGCTCCGAGACGATCCTGATCGCCGAAGACGACACCGAAGTCCGCCGACTCCTCGCCGATCTCCTCCAGGAACAGGGGTATACCGTGCTGACCGCCTGCGACGGCAACGACGCCGCCAAGGTGGCGGCCGGATACACGGGTCGCATCGATCTGCTCATCGCCGACACGGTCATGCCCGGCCGGCGGGGGCCCGAAGTCGCCCACCGTCTTCGCCGCAGCCGGCCCGACCTGCGGGTCATGTACACCTCGGGCTACCCGCGGTGTTTCCTGGTGCGGCGGGGCCTGATTCCGCCGGACGCCGACTGGCTGAGCAAACCGTTCAACATCCGGACCCTGACCGAGACCGTCCGCCGGGCCCTCGATGCCGAGGCCGACCGCACGGCCGGGACCGAGGCGTCGCCCGCGGTGGCGCGGCTGTAATGCGAAACCATGCGGCCGGGCGCTGCCCGCCGCCGACGGCGCCGTCCGCGGCGCCGCGACGCTGCAAAGCGCAGGAAAGGGACAAGACGATGATCGCTCATTCATACGCCGCCCCCGCCGCCGGCCAACGCCTCTCGGACGAAGAAGTGGACTCGCTCTGGGACGCGTACGGCGCACAACCGTCCGACGACCTGCGGAACCTGCTCATGGAATACTATCTGCCGGTCGTCAAGTACCGGGCCGACCGCGCCAGCGCCCGCCTGCCGGCCGAAGTCGATCCGGACGACGTGTACGCGGCGGGCATCCTGGGTCTGCAGCGGGCGGTCGAATCGTTCGATCCGGACCGCGGCGTGAAATTCGAGACGTATGCCGCCCCTCGCGTGCACGGCGCCATTCTCGATTCGCTCCGGCGGTCCGACTGGGTGCCGCGAAGCGTCCGCCGCCGACACCGGCAACTCGATTCGGCCCGGCAGACCCTGGCCAGCCACCTCGGCCGCCAGCCTACCGACGCCGAGATGGCCGATCATCTCGACATGGCCCCCGACGACTACCACCATTTCGCCTGCCGGGCCGAGCCCATTCAGACGGCCAGTCTCGACAACACCGTGCCCGGGGGACAGGAAGGGCACGAGGCCACCTGGGGCGACCTGATCGCCCCCGAAGACGACACGGGGCCCGACCGGGCCGCGCTGCGCGAGGATCTCAAGGTCATGCTCGCGCGGCACCTGTCGAGGAAGGAACGGCTGGTTCTGGTCCTCTATTACTACGAAGAGATGACGATGAAGGAAATCGCCGCCGCCCTCGACCTCTCCGAGACCCGCATCTGCCAGATTCACGCGGCCGTCATCGAACGCCTCCGCGACAGCATGCGCGACCGCGAAGAGGAGTTCCAGTTCGAGTAGCACCGGTGCCGGTGGCGACTTGCCGGTGACCCACGTGACGCGCGGCGGGTGCGGAGACCCGCCGCGCGTCTCATATCACGTGCCACGGCCGGCCTTGTCCGGCCGTGCGCTTCACGGCGCGGATCCCGGCGGGGCAAGACCCGCCGTCGCACACCCGGTTTTACCTCTCCCGCGCGGACCGCGCGCCGGCCGTTTCACCCGTCCCCTTGCCGCCCGTGGTCCGGGCGGTCGGCCCAGCGGGCCACGTTCTGCAGGACGGGGTCCGGGTCCTCGTACGCCTCGGTCAGCAGGCGGTGAAAGACCGCCTCCTCCGCGGACCGCAGGTGGGCGTCGGCGTGGGCCGAGACGTACGCCGGGGCGTCCTCGCGCCGCATGAACCGGTCGAGGCCGGCCGACAGAACCTCCACCGTGCCGGTGCCCTCGTCGAACTGCTCCTTGCGGCGCCAGACGATGTCGTGGGGCAGGAGGTCCTCGAACGCCTTGCGGAGGATCCACTTCTCGACCGTCCGGCCGCCGTCGCGGCGGAGTTTCAGGTCCGCCGGAATCCGCTGCGCGAGGTCGATCATCTCGACGTCGAGGAACGGCACGCGGCCCTCGATGGAATGGGCCATCGTGAGCCGGTCCACCCGCTGGAGGTTCACGTTGTGCAGCGCCGCCACGGACCGGTGGAGTTCGGCCTGCAGGGCGCCGGGTTCCGCCACGCCGGTGTAGTAGCGGTACCCGGCGAAGAGTTCGTCGGCCCCCTCCCCGGTCAGGATCACCTTGACGTGCTCGGCCGCGAGGCGCGAGGTGAAGTAGCACGGGATGGCGCTGCGCACCAGGTCCTGGTCGAACGATTCCAGGTAGAAGAGAATCTCCGGCAGGTGCTCGAGCACCTCGGCAGCCGTGAAGACGTACTCGTGGTGCTCGGTGCCGAGGTGGCGGGAGACACGGCGTGCGGCCTCGAGGTCGCGGCTGCCCTCGATGCCGACCGAGAACGTGTGCAGGCGCCCCACGTGCCGTCTCGCCAGGGCCGCGATGATGCTGGAGTCGAGCCCGCCGCTGAGGAACGCCCCGACCGGCACGTCGCTCATGAGGCGTTTGACGACGGCGCGCCGGACCCCTTCGCGAAGGCGTGCGGCATGGTCGTCGAGGGTCAGGGCTTCCGGCTGCCGCTGCGCCAGGGCGCCGAACCGCCGGCGGCCCAACCGCGTATGGTAGAACGTGCCGGGCGGAAACTCCTCCACCTCGTCCGCCACGCCGGCAAGGGCCTTGAGTTCGGAGGCGAACGCCAGGTCGCCGCCGCGCCGGCCCACGTAAAGCGGCTTGATGCCCACGGGGTCGCGGGCGACGAAGAGGTCCGGTCCGTCGGCGATGGCGAAGGCGTACATGCCGTCGAGCCGGCCGGCGGCCTCCTCCGCCAAGTCCTCGTACAGATGGAGGGCGGATTCGGTATCGCTGCGCGTCCGGAAACGGTGCGGGGGAACCAGGCCCTCGCGAAGGACGGGAAAGTTGTAAATCTCGCCATTGGCGACGATGACCCGGCGGCCGTCGGACGAGCGGATCGGCTGGTTCCCGCCCGCCGGGTCCATGATGGAGAGCCGCCGATGGCCCAGGACGCCGGCGTCGCCCTCGTAGATGCCCTCGGCGTCCGGTCCGCGATGGGTCATGCGGCCCATCATCTGCCGGACGGGTTCCAGGCCGGTCCTGCCCCATACGCCACAGATCCCACACATGGGTTGCGCTCCTCTCTCTCGGAGAGGGCGTGTCCCTGGAGGCGTGCGTGGCCATGCGTTGGAGGGATGTCCGGCACCTCGGCCGGCGAGCGCGGTGGGCCTCCCGGCCCACCGCGCGGCATTCTGTACGGTTACGTTATTTTTCGGGGTCCCACCGTCCGACGAGCCGCTCGAACGCCGGCTCGGGGAAGTGTTCCTTGAACAGGCGGTAATACCAGAGTTCCTTGGGCGAGTTCAGCGTGTAGCCCTCGGGGGTGTGCTGGGTCGCCTCGGAGTAGTCGGCGGCCTGGTCCTGGCCCTCGGCGACACGGTCCATGAAGCCGTCGGTCCCGGTGCCGGCCGAGAAGCGGAGTTTGCGGCGCTTGTAGATCTTGTCGGGCAACACGTCGCGGAACGCCTCGCGGAGGATGTATTTCTCGACGGGTTCGCCCTCGACCTCGTGAATCTTCCACCGCACGGGCAGTTGCAGCGCCAGGGCCATCACCTGCGAATCGATGAACGGCGTGCGGTAATGGATCCGGTTGGCGAGCATCGCGCGGTCCAGGCGCTGGACGGCGGTGTTGTACGCCACGTCGATGAGGTTCTCCATCATTTCAAGGCGCTCGAGGCCCGAATCGAGGTCCTTCAGCAGGTGATAGCCGCCGAAGAGTTCGTCGCCGCCCTCGCCGCTGAGGATGCAGTTCGTGAACCCGGAGGCGACGCCCGAGGCCATCATGTTGGCGATGGCGCCGCTGACGCAGTCCTCGTCGAACGATTCGAGGGCCACCACCGCCTGCGCCACGAGGGCTTCCGCCTCTTCTTCCGTGTAGAGGTGGACGCGGTGCTCGATGCCGAGGCTTTCGGCCACGAGACGGGCGTTCTCCAGGTCCGGCGCCCCCTCGACGCCGACCGTGACGGCCGCCAGGTCCGGGGCGAACTCGTGCGCCACGCACGTGATAATGCTGGAATCGAGCCCGCCGCTCAGGAGGCAGGCGCCGGCGGCGCCGTCGTCCATGCGGCGTCGGACGGCGTCGGTCAGGAGGGTCCGCACCAGCCGCTTCGCCTCGTTGAAGTCCGTCGGGACGAGCACGTCCGGCAGCCGGGGGCGATACCGCGATACGCTGGAGGAGGCCGAGTAGACCGTGGACGGCGGCAGTTCCCAGATGTCGTCGGCGACGCCGACCAGGGCCTTCATCTCGGAGGCGAAGCACTTGCCCCCCTCCTTCAGCGTGCCGCAATACACCGGCCGCACACCCACCGCGTCGCGGGCGAGGAGGAGGTCTTCGCCGTCGTAGACGGCGCAGGCGAAGACGCCCTCCAGGTACGCCGGAAACGCCTGGCCGTACTCGCCGTACAGGCCCAGGACGACGTCGGCGTCGGACTGCCCTTCGGGCCGCTCGTTATAGATGTCGCCGTCGAACAGGACGGTCACGCCTTCGCGCTGGGCGAAGCCGACGCCGCGCTCCGCCGACAGGTCGGCCGCGCACACGCCTCCCGCCCGGTGGGCGCTCTCGAACAGACACATGGTGTCCGGGCCGCGGTGGCGCAGGGCGTCCAGCATGCGGCGGACGACGGCGTCCTGGGGCTCGGTGGCGAACACTCCGGCAATGCCGGCCATGGTTGACGTCTCCTTTCGGTTCCGTGCGGGCGGGGGGCGGCTTCCTGGTACGGGTCGCGACCGGTCCGTGCCCCGCCGGCACGGTCCGCGGTCTATGGCAGCCTGCCCGGCCTCCGGGCCGGCTGCGTCCTTCCTTGCGTGTATCGGAGGCCGCGCAGCCTCCACCGCCGTCCCGGCAACGGCCGATGCGGATACGTCTTGCGCGGCCGGCACCGGCGACGTGCGGTTGTCAGATCATTCCGTCACTGGTCTCCCACAGGGCGTGAAGCCCCGTGACGATCATATTGACCGAGATTGCACCGATAACCAGCCCGTTGACGCGGGCCAGAACGGCGACGTAGCGGTCGAACAGGGCCTCGCGGCGTGCCCGCACGTGGTCGCGAATCACCTTGAACGCCACGACAATGACAAACGCCACCGCCACCCCACCGGCCAGCACCAGCGCCCACTCCCACATGGGCAGGGCCTTACCGATCAGGATCGACTGGGTGACCGTGCCGGCGCCGATCATGAGCGGCATGGCGATGGCGGCGGGCAGATCCTCCAGCGACCCGCGAAGCAGTTCGGCCGTCCGGTATCCCTTGACGGCATAGTTGTATCCGACGATGAGAAAGATCAGGCCGCCGAAGACGCGCATGGCCTCCGGCTTGACGCGCAGCACCCGTCGCAGAAACGGCTCCCCCCCGTAGGCGCAGAGCAGGAAGACGGCGAGCGAGAACGCGCAGGCGCTGCCCAGGATGCGGATGAAGCCCTTGCGTTCGAACTTCGCCATCACCTCCTCCAGGTACAGACACAGGGCAAACGGGTTCAGTATCGCCAGGAACGAGACCAGCGACCCGGAGAACGCTTCCATTGTGCCTTTCCTGCCAGCGGCCCTGGCGCCCGATCAGGTCCGGGACCGTGTCTCGCCCGACCGCGCTCCAAGCGAGTGCCGGGGGGGCCGTCTCCTGCCCCCCTCGAAACGCAAAGGCGCGCGGCCCGCAAGCGGGCCGGCGAACACAGGCCTCCACTCGCGCCGAAAACGTCCCCGTCATTCCTGCGCGGCGTCGGCGGCTTACTGTCGCCGGCCGTCCCTGTCGACCTCCAGGATACCGACCAGTCCGTGGCCGCACCCCTGCCCCTGCTGCAGGTTCATGATGAGGTATCGCAGGGCGTAGCCGAGTTGGGGTTCAATGATGTTCTCTCGCGGCAGGCCGTAATGCAGCCAGCCGATGCCATCGACGACGACGCGCATACGGGCCATCATGTCACGCAGCGGCGCCGGGTACGTGGCCGGCACCTCCGGCGCCCCGGGGATGAAGGCGCGTTCGGTCTCGTCGTAGGCGTCCAGCAGGCACGCCACGTACTCGATGAGCGTGTTCCAGGCCATCTGGAGATGCTCGAAGTAGTCGTTGAGGAAGGCGAAGTTCTGCTTCGGCACGTAGTTGAAGATGAGCGACTCCAATTCCGTCCGGACGCCGGTCTCGTGCAGGGAGTTGACGGCCTGGCGCAGCGGCTGGGCGTGGGCGTTGTACTCGCCGGTGTCGAGGTGGCGGCCCGTGAGGACGGAGCGGTCGAAGAACTGGAGCGGGCGGATCTCGACGCCCGCCTCCTCCGATGCCCGCTGGACGATGTTCTCGGCCTCCTGGCGGCTCATGAGGCGGAGCGTCAGGTGTTGGAGTTGGTCGCGCATCCGCTCGCGCTCTTCCGGCGAGTAGATGTAGGAGACGACGTAATCGAGATTCTGGAACGTCTCGGGTTCGTTCGTCCAAAGGCTCTGCCATTCGTAGGAGTAGCGGCCGAGCCAGTCGCAGACGATGATGCAGTAGTGCTCGCATCGGCGGGCGATGTCGGCCAGCAGGCGGACGGCCGTCGCGTCGTCATTATGATGCGACATCGTGCCGTAGGAGGTGAAGTAGAGGTCGTACGGCCGCGCGTCCTCGCCGAGGGGCAGCCCCTGGGTGAAGTCGCCCTGATCGAAGACCATTTTGGGCCGGTTGCCGTAGATGCTCCGGGCCTGGTCGAGCAGTTCGGCGCTAAGGTCCAGGCCCTTGTACTCCCCAAGGATCTCGTCCTGGAGGAGTTTGACCGCGCTGGAGTGAATGTCGGAGTCCCGCTGGCGGACACCGGCGAGCAGTTCGTACCCGTCGGCGGAACCGCAGCCGAGGTCGAGCACCCTCACCCGCCGCATCAGCGACTGGCTGCGGTCGATGAGCCGCTTCAGGTGAGGCCGCAGGTAGATGCGGGTGATCTCGTCCTCCCAGAATCGGCGGACGTTGTCGTACTTGCCGACCAGGCCGGACTGCTTGGCGTACAGGCCGCTGCTGACGGCCTCGGCATAGGCTTCCATCTGCTCTTCGGGCGCGAGGGGGTCGTCTTCCGACACGCCGCTTCGTTCGGTTCTCGTAATAGTCATGATGTCTCCTTTGCTTTGGGTGCACTTGCCAGCGCCGGGTCGAGCACACCGGGCACGTGTTTGCGGATGGCGTCCCGGACGTCGTCCGGCAGGGGGTTGCGCGGGCGGGCCAGGATCTCGTGGTATGCCTCGTGGGCGGCGCGGAGGGCATCGCCGTCGTCGGACTCCATCGGGTAGGCCACGTAGACGGACTCGCGCGTGGGCATCGGCAGGTGGTAGATGTAGGTCTTGTGGTCGGTCTCCATGATCTCGCGGGCGGTGGCGAGGATCTCGTCGCGGCGGTCCGCCGCCACGCCGTCCGGGCCGGCCATCGCGAACTTCACCATGCCGATGTGCGCGTTGTCGAGCACCGCCTGCTCCGGGCAGAAGACGTTCGTCCGCTCGAGCAGCCCGAACGCATAGTGGATGTACTGCGGGCCCGCGAACGGGACGGACATGTAGGTGAGCATCTTCTCGGCGGTGGCCTGGATGCCCGGCTCGCTCGTATCGCCCACGCCGGAGGTGGAGTAGCACGGCAGGCGGTAGAAGCGGGCCATCTGGGCGCAATCGATGTTGTAATGGTTGAACTCCGGGGCGCCGTACATGTCGTTCAAGTTGTCGAGACGCGTCCGCACCGGCACGCTGCCGTACAGGACGGGGGCGCCTTCCTGCGCGAGTTGCGTCAGCGTGACGCCGGCGAGGAGTTCGGCGTTGATCTGGGCCACCATACCGTACTCGTCGAACGGGGCGGTCGCGCCGGCCATCGGGCAACTCGAGATGACGATCGGCACCTTGCGCCGGGCCACCGCGATGACCTTGGCGGCCGTGTCGTCCACCACCTGGAGCGGGCTCTTGATGACGCACGCGATGAACGAGACGACGGGCTCGGCCGCGAACGCCTCCTCGCCCCCGGCCACGATCTGGCCGAGGCGGACCACGTCGTCCAACGACTCCAGCGTCGTCAGCCCGGCCTGTACGTGCTTCGTGATGTTGTTCAGGCTCGCCAGGAACTTGTTGACGTCCTTGTTGGCGTCCGTGACGGCCTCGTCCTGGATGTTGACGTTGCGGATGAACGAATCGAGGTGCTCCAGTTGGTCGCACAGGTGGGCGGAGCGGCAGAGCCGCTCGATGGAGCCGTCTTCGCGCGTAAGCGTGGGCGGCCCCGCCCCGTCGTACGCCACGTCGAGCCAGATGTTGGTCTCGGAACCGCTCACGAACCGGGCGCGCGGCTCGGTGGCGTCGAGGATCAGGCGGTTGTCGGGGTTCCGCGCCCCGAGGGTGATGGTGGACGGGGCGGACTCGACGGCCCGGTCGACCATCTCGGGCGGGACCCGCACGTGGGCATAGTCGTCGCCGGATTCGACCTCGGCGCCGGCCTTCTCGAACAGGTCCGCGGCCTCGCGGTTGTAGCACAGGAGGCCGGGGTCCTGGAGCAGATCACGGCTGGTGCCGTCAATGAGGCGGACCTGATCCTCCGACAGCCGCTCGCGCGGCCGGCTGACGAGGACGCCTTGTCGCTGTGTCTTGGCCAACGCAATCTCCTTTCAGTGCGGCGATGGGCGTGATGCGGCCGCGCCCGTATTGGCGCGGTGGGTCTCCGTACCCACCGCGCTCGAAACGCCCTTCTTGGGGCTGCGCGGCGGGTGCGGAGACCCGCCGCGCAAAACGCATGTCGGACCGCTCAGGCCGTCGCCTCCGGCTGGATGATCTCGTCGAACGTCCCGAGGATGCGCTCGCGGACGCCTGCGTCGAGGCGGCTCAGGGCCTCGGCGGCGCGGATTTCCTGGACCTGTGCCTTCGCCCGCGCCAGGGCAGAGTCCCCGGACGTGTAGGTCTGGCGTTTCTCACGGTTCGCGAGGCGCGGCTGGAAGAACTCGCTCCGCATGTACCGGATGGTGTGCTCCTCCGCCAGGAAGTCCTGGGCCGGGCCTTTCTCGATGATGAGGTCGGTGCCCAGGCGGTCGTCGTCCACCTCGATGCCCCGCAGGACCCGCTGGCACATGCCGAGAATCTCGTTGTCCATGACGAGTTTGTCGTACGAGACCGTCAGGTCGGCCTCCATGAGGCCGGCGATGTCGTGGATGTAGTTGGCCCCGGACATGGCCACCAGGAGGCTCGACATGCCGCTCTCATAGGCGGCCTGGATGTCAACCTCCTTGGCGTCGCTCGTGCCGCCCGTCGAATAGAGCGGAATGTCGAAGTATTGCGACATCTGCGAGACGGCCGCATGGATCATGGCCCGTTCGATGGGCCCGCCAAGGTGGTCCATCGTCCTGAGGTCCGTAATCGACCCCACGCTGCCGCAGATGGCCGGCGCGCCTTTGCGGACCGACTGCACCAGGGTGATACCGGCCAGGGTCTCGGCCGTGTGCGTCAGGACGTTGCTCGCCAGCGTCACGGGCGACGTCGTGCCGCAGATCGGCTCCGTCGGCACGACCACGGGCAGCCCCTCGCCCGCGAGGTAGCAGCACATCTCGCCGTAGTCCTTGTCGATCTTGAACGGGCTGATGATGAGGGTGATGAACGAGACGAACGGCCGGTCGCGCAGCGCCTCGGGGCTGCCGGCGATCATCTCGGCCATCTCGACGACCCGTTTGCATCCGGCCATCGAGTAGATGCCGCCCATCACGTGCTTGCGGGTGTGGTCGAAGGCGTGGAAGAACCGGTTCACGTCGATGCGGTCCTTCTCCTCGATGTCGTTCGGGAACACGTTGATCGTGAAGAGGTGCACGTTCTCGAGCGTATCCACGAGCCGCGCGTTCAACACGACGTCCTCGGTGCGCGAGGGCCGGCGCGCGCCCGTTTCGGGGTCGAGCACGTAGATGGCCGTGCCCCCCGTCCCATAGTGGACGCGGCTGCCTTCGAGCCGGCAATCGAACTCGCCGTCGCGGCTGTAGAGCGTAACGGAGGAGGGGTTGGAGGCGACGGCGTCCTCGACCATGCTGCGGGGCAGGCGGACGACACGGGTCTCGTCGTCGCCCTCGCCGCCCGCCTCGGTCAGGGTGCGGTAGGCGGTGTCGGAGTAGGCGGCGACGCCGGACTTCTCGAGGACCTCCAGCGCCGCCTCCGCCATGCGCTTGGCATCCGCCTCGGTCAGCGGACGGTAGAGCGTGGACGGCAGGCCGGGTTCCAGGTGTTTCGGTCGGTCGGTTGTCTGGGCCATAGTCGGTCCTTCAACAAGTTCGCGCTGTGTGCATTTTCGCTTGACTTCCGGGCCGAATCGGCCAATACAGCACCGGAGGCTTTGGGTGGCTTCGGCCGCTCATTGCCTTCATTTTTTTGCGCCTGGGACTCGGCCTCGCGCCTAGGACTCGCCCTCGCGGTCAAACCTTCCCCGCAGATCGTCCAGGTACGTAATTCCGTAAAAGTCCCACACGCCTTTCCCATCACGCCGGGGCTTCTCGCCCTGAAACTGCATTTCGTGGAGTTTGTCCGCGAATGGCTGGAGTTCATTCCTCCGCAGCTGAGTCATGCTCGCCAATCGCCACCCCCACCCAAGCACATACGCCGCCAGATCCGCAAGGAAGACGCCGGTCGTCAACTCGCTATGCACAAAGAAAGGCTTTGGCACAATGCGCGAACTGAGGTAACTCGTCTTCCGATGTCGCGACGCAACGGCCAGCACTACGGAAACGCTTGCGCTTCAGCAGTTTCCTGCCTTTGCGCTCGGGGTCTCCCAGATTACACAGGTAGTCACCGAAGTACTCGCGTTCCACCGAGCGCACCGCCTTGACAAGGTTCCATAGTTGGTCCTCTGATATTGCCACGCCAGCCAGCACCTCGCACGGCATGGCGCCGTGAACGTGCCCCTTTCGTCGACAAACAGAAGCATGCCCGCCTCCCACGCACCGCTGGTGCCGTCATCGGCATGGCGCTACGGCCGGAGGGGGCAACGGCCCCCCGCGTTCAATGGGTCGAATCCTCCTGCTGACCCGTTTCGTTCGCCGCCTGAGACGGTCTGTCCGGGGCGTCCGAGGGCCCATGCCCGCTCTCCGTTTCTTCGAGAAACGACCGTGTCTCCTCGGGCGTCCGGTTCATCGGGCCGGGCGTCAGCATGGGGGCGGCCTCAATCCGTTCCGCCTCCATCATCGCCACCACCCGCTGGAGCGAGGAAAGAATCTGCGTCTGCTGCCACTCCTCGAGCCGCCCGAACGCCTCCAGAAAGCTCTCATGAAGGAGCGGAGGCGAGTGGTCCAGCGCCTGGCGGCCTTCCCCGGTCAGCCACACGTGGACCTTCCGTTTGTCGGCCTCGCCGCGCCGACGTTCGATCAATCCCCGCCGCTGGAGGCGGTCCAGGATACCCGTGACCGTCGCCTGGCTCAGGTGGACGGCCCGTGTGAGTTCGCCGATGCTCCGTCCGCCGCCGGCACCGAGTTCCTTGAGGACGGCCAGTTGCGGGACGGTCAGGCCACAGCGGCTGGCGAGCGAATGGGAGTGCCGTTCAATCGCCCGGCTGATGCGCCGCAGGGCCTGCATCACCGATTCGGCGACGGCAAAACTTGCCGCTTTCTCTTCGATAGCACCCGAGGCCATAAGCCACATTATATCGGACGCAAAAGGAATTTCCAGGGAAATCCCCCGGCAGTCGGCGCCTCAGCCCTTTGCTGCGGCCCTTCATCGCCTAACACTACAACGCTAAGTCCGTATTCTGCGCGGTGGGTCTCCGCACCCACCGCGCTCAAAACGGCCTTTTCGGGGCTGCGCGGCGGGCACGGAGACGCGCCGCGCTCGACTTAGCGTTGCCGGACTAAGGGCTGGTACCGGCATAACGCCGACGAAGAAAGTGTTTCGTGTGCGTTAAATCTTCGGGCGTGAACCTGCACACGGACAGCCCCGGTCCACCGTCGCCGCACGGCAGCCTCCTCGCCGGCCGGCGCCTCAGGCGGACGCCGCCGGCCGCTTCGCCTCCGCCGCCTGGGTCGCCTCGCGCTCGGCGGGCAGCGGCGGCAGGTGCGGCACCAGGTCCGCCCACGCCTTTGCGGTCGCGTCGACGTGGTCCGCGATGTCGCCGTCCAGGTACCCGTCGGCCATGTTCTTGGCGGGGCGGCACTCGGGGAGCCGCGCCACGCGCCGGAACGCGTCCGGGTGATCCACCAGCAGGCACGGCCGCGCGCGGTCCGTGATCTTCGTCTGCTCCTCCCGGAACGTGACGAACACCGGGTGCCGCTGCACGAAGTCGTTCAGGCTGGCGTAGTCGCTCCGGCCGTCGACGATGTCGAAGATGTTGCCGCAGGCTACCGGCGAGAAGACGCAGGGGCTGATGTCGCCGTTGGCGTAGATGTGGAAATAGTACTTTCCGCCGGCGATGCAGCCGCCAACCAGGGGCCCGTCGTTCCAGAAGTCGCCGAGGAAAATGGGCCGGTCCTCCTCGCGCCAGCGGTAGATCGTCTCGCGCAGCAGGGCCCGCTGCTCAGGCCGGACCATGAGGTCGACGCGCGGCGACCGGCCGATCGGCATCAGCAGGAAGAACCAGCCGAACATGTCGCCCTCGTCGATGCGCATCTCGATGAAGGCATCGGAGCAGATCGACTCGCAGTTCTCCCGCGTGACGGTGGCGGAGAACCCGCACATCACGCCGCGCTCCGCCAGCAGGCGCCGGGCCCGGCGGTCCTTGTCGTAGATGCCGTCGCCGCGGCGGGCGTCGGTCTCGTGCTCAAACCCCTCCACGCTGATGGCCGGGAAGACGTTGCCCACGCGCGCCAGGCGGTCGGCGATCTCCTCGTCGATGAGCGTCCCGTTTGTGTAGACGAGAAAGCCGCGATCGGGGAACCGCTCGGCCAGGCGCGTGAGGGTGCGGTCGGCCTTCTCGCGCAGGAACGGCTCGCCGCCGGAGATCGTCACGAGCGTCACGCCCATGTCGATGACCTGTTCGACGATGCTCTCCATCTGCTCCTGCGGGATGTCGCACCCGTCGCGCCTGCTCTTGGCGTAACAGCCGGGACAGTTCAGGTTGCAGCGGTCGGTGGGCTCGATGACGACCGTGCAGGGGGTGGCGGCGCCTTCCGTATACGCCTCCGTCCGGCGGTAGACGTCCAGGCTCCAGGCGGCGATGAAGCGGAGGATGGCCCGCGCCGCCGCCGGACGCTCCGCCAGCAGCCGGTCCAGAAACGGCCGCAGATGCCCGGCGAACCACCGGTCGTGGAGCAGTTTCTCGCTGTCGTCCTCGCACTCGGCGTGCGACTGGTCCAACCGCTCGAGCAGGCGGTCCAGGAAGAAGTCGCGGACGGGCGGCACCTGGAGGCCCCAGTCCGCGCCCTTGACGGCCGCACTCATGGCCAGATACGCCAACCGTTCGCGGAAGGTTCCAGACGATATCTCCATGCCAGCCACCCCCTTTTGCACTCAGGAAGCCACTGTCACATCCCAGGGCGACTCCATCTCGTTCAACGTGATTCCACCGGCTGCAGCGACCTCGCGCGGAACGTCTCCAGGTACGCCGCCGTCTCCGTCTTCCAGGCCTTCAGGGTGTTGCGGGCGATTTGGGCGTGCTTCCAGAACAGGGCGAGTTTGTCAACCATGCTGATCTTCTGCTCGAAGCATTTCCGGAGCCGATGCACGCCCAGGCCGCTCCACCGGTAAAACCGCCGATGCGCATCGAGCAGCACGTTCTGGAGGCGCTCGACCCCCAGCCAGCCGTGGTCGTACACGCAGTGCGTTCCGTCGTAGTAGTCCCAGTCGGCGGGAAACTGCGTGAAGGCCAGGTGCGGCCGGAACTGCTCCATCAGCGGCGTGCCGGGGAACGGCGTCAGGCAACTGATCTGAAGCGTCTCGAGCCGGCTTTGATGGGCGAACCGGACGATCTGGTCGGCCGTCCGCTCCGTGTGCTGCGGGCCCAGGACGAACATGCCGTGAATCCAGAACCCGTTGTCGTGGAGGATGTGCGTGTCTTCCATGAGGCGCGTCGTCAGCGCCCCGTCGCCCTGGTATCCCTTATGCCACTGCTTGGCGGTCGCATCGTCAATGGTCTCGTAGCCGATGTAGAAGACGTCGCCGCCCGCCTTGCGCATGGCGCGGAGGAGGTCGTCGTCGCGTCGGCGGCGGTGGCGGTCCTTCCAGTGAAAATCGACCCGGACCTGGGCGTTGAACCGCAGGTCCATCGGCGCGAGGCGTTCCAGGAGGTCCCGGCTCCAGGCCCGGTCGGTCGTGAAGTTGTCGTCGTAGAAGAACATCCGCCGGAACCCGCGGGCCATGTGCTTCTGGATGTCTGCATGGACCTTGCCCACGGACTGGCGGCGGACCCGCCGGCCGAACATCCGCGTCACGGTGCAATACTCGCACCCGAACGGGCACCCGCGGGAGGTCATGACGGGCAGTTCGTAGTACTCGCGGCGCCGGCACTCGCCCAGCAGGCTTTCGAAGTCGTGCATCAGGCTGTGATTGAGCGTGGGCAGCGTGTCCAGGTCTTCCACCGGCTCGCCGCGAATCACGCCTCGTCGAATGCGGCCGGCGGCGATATCCTCGATCACCGACTCCGCCTCGCCCTGCACCACCACGTCCCCGTGCTGCTGCGCCTCCTCCGGACAAAACGTCGCGTGAACCCCGCCGAACGCCAGCGTCACGTCCGGGCACCGGGCGCGGATGGCGTCGGCAATCTGGTACCCGCGGTTGGCGGTCGGCGTCATGATGCTGATGCCGACGACGTCCGCGGCGCAGAGGTCGTCCATGATGCGGGGGTTCTCGAGGACCGGGCCGGAGAGGTTCTCGTTGTAGACGGCCACATCGTAGCCGCGCCGTTCCAGTACCGACGCCAGGGTGATGGGGCCGAGGAGGGGCCACTTGCGGATCCAGGCGTTGAACGGCCGTCCCGGCCGTCCGCTCGGCTCGATGAATCGGATGATGCGAGGTTTGGCCATAGTGTTATCCGTTTCCCTTTTCGCTGCCGGAAGGACCGGCCTTGGCCAATCCCGACGTGTCACTGCGTTTGCGGCCGCGCTTCCCCGAGCCGCGCTCCAGGCGCTGGCCGCGGTACATCGCCTGCGTGCGGATGGAGGCGCGGGGCTTCTCGATCTCCGTAACCATCCGCCCGCCGCGAAAGACCCCGATCGTGCCGGTCGACTCGCTGACCGTGACGGCGATCGATGGTGTGACGGACGTAATCGCCGCCGCCGCATGGTGCCGGGCGCCGAGTCCCTGCGGCAGTTCGTACTCCTCCTGGCTTGCCGTCTTCAGGTACGTGCCGCACGATTCGATGATGCCGTCGCCGCGGATGATGAACGCGCCGTCGATGCTCGCCAGTTCCTTGACCGTCTCGCCGAGCGTCGGGTCCAGGATGTTGCGGACCTTCGCATCGTACCCCCGGAACGGGTTCAGCACGAGTTGGTGCGTAAGGGGCTGGATCTGGTCGGGGTCGCCGATGACGAACATGGTGCCGACGGGCTTTCCCTCGCGGCCCTCGCTGCTGAGTTCGGAGGCGAGATCGACGACCCGCTCGATGACCTCCGGCTGGATGCCGACCGGGACGGCCTCGTCTTCGTCCTCGCCGCCGGTAGCGAACATCTCGAACTCGCGGCCCAACTGGAGCACCAGGATCGTGTCGAGCGTGCCGCTCGACGAGGTCCCCGACACGAAGACCACCGTGTCGCCGCGACGGACCAGTCCGCGCGACAGCGCCAGGAACGCCGCCATCTTCACCTGGGCCGTCCGCGTCAGGGGGACGTCCGGCACGCGGAGGACGCGGCTGTGGGGCACGACCTCGACGTTCTGGTCGTCCGGCCGGCTGGTGACCCGGTAGACCTTGGCCGGAAAGTCCTCGGGATACTCGACGTCGGTCCCCTGGATCACGTCGGCGTAGACAAACACCGCCGCCGCCTGGCAGACTTCGGCGATTTTCCCGGCATGCTCGAGCATGCTGCGGGTGATGCGGCTGGCCGAAACGGGCGCCGTTTCCGACGCCGGCGCCGGCTCAACCTGCTTGTTGTGCGAGGTCTTGCTCACGGCTCAGATGCTGGCCCCATCGAGATAACGGCCTTTGTCGGCGGTGGCTTGCACACGCCGCGCCGTGCGCCGCGGCATCCCATACGGCGCCCGGTACACGCTTACCATACCGCGCCGCTCGACCAGAATTCCACCCGAAACCTGATTCTCCCCACTCCGGTGGGGCGCCGACGCCTGCCACCGATGCCCGCCAGGCATTGCATTGCGGAACGCGATGTGCTTCAATGGCGACGTGGCGCGGTGCTTCGCTATCGTCCCCGAGGAAGACGGCATGGGCCCATGCGCCACCCGGCCGCCACGGACGCGAACCGTAGCGCTATGCGTCTCGAACCCGAAGGAGGCACACGATGCTCTGCCCGACCGATCACCGCCGTCTCGCCATCTGCCGTGCCGGCCTGCTGCTCCTGGCGCTCAGCCTGATGGCGGCCGGCTGCGGTGAAGCCCCGGCGCCCGAGACCGGCGAGCGCCCGGAAGCCGCCGAGGCGCCGAAGCCGGACGCCGAAGGCCTCCTCCAGCCCACCATCGCCGTCAAACTCCCCGAGCAGTACAACACGCCGGACGGCATGGTGCTGGCCCCGGACGGCTCCATCATCCTGTCGTGCCCGAACTTCAATAACCCGGACTACCCCGCGGCGATACTGCGCATCGACAAGAACGACCAGATCAGCGAACTCATGGTCCTGCCCGTCCACCCCGAGACGAAACGCGTCGGACCGCTCGGCGTGGCCATCGGCCCCCAGGAACACCTCTACGTCGCCGACACCCAGGCCGACTGGGCCGAGACGCCCTCCTCCCGCCTGCTGCGCATCGTCATGGACGACGGCAAGGCCGTCCGATGCGAGACGCTCGTCGAGGGGTTCGTCCAGTCCAACGCCGTCTCCGTCCACGACGGACACGTGTACGTGACGGAGACGAAACTCAAGCCCGACGCCACGCCCCTGGTCAGCGGCGTGTACCGCTTCGCGATCGCCGACCTGGACCCGGCCAATCCGGTCCAACTGAAGCCCGGCGGCGACGACCCGCATCTCCTGACCACCTGCCAGACGAAAAACCCCGACTGGCGCGTGGGGGCAAACGGTATGGGGTTCGACGCCGACGGCCACCTGTACTACTGCAACTTCGGCGACGCCCAGATCCTGAAAGTCACGTTTAACGACGAGGGCGGCGTCGCCTCGCAAACCGTCTTCGCCGAGGGCGGCGGCATGGAGTCGACCGACGGCATCAAGGTCGACCCCGAGACCGGCGATATCTACGTGGCCGACTTCGCCGGCAATGCCGTCCACCGCGTCGACGGCGAGACCGGCGAGGTCACGACCCTGGCGAAGAACGGCAACACGACCGGCGCCGACGGCGAACTCGATACGCCCAGCGAGGTGTGCCTCCGGGGCGGGCGGCTGTACGTCTCCAACATCGACCTGCCGTACGGCGACAACAAGTACGACGCCCCCCATACGATCTCCGTCATCGAACTGCCCGAGTAGGCATCAGGGGAAGCGCGGCGACAAAACGGGCGCGGTGGGTCTCCGCACCCACCGCGCCGAACAGGAACGCGAGTGCAGAAGGAAAAACCGCGCGGCGGGTACGGAGAGCCGCCGCGCACTATCTCTGAGGCAATCAATGACCCGGCCCGGCCCTACCGCGATGACGACCCTCGCCCTGCTGCCCGTCCTGCTCTTGGCACCGCAGGCCACCGCCCGACCGCCGGCGCGCGACGACGCCGCCGTCGTCACCGTCAAGGGCGACAAGCCCGTCCGCACATCCACGCTGCGCGAGGGCGGCCGCATCAGCACCAACCGCCCGTACACCTTCACCCGCGTGCCGGCGGCGCTGCGCGGCCTCGCCGTCACGGTCAACCGGCACAAGAACCCGGCGGCGCTGACCGTCACGGCCGAGACCGACGGGGCCGTCTACGCCTGCTGGGGTGAGGGCGACGCCGGCGACGCCGCCTCCCGGCCCACGCCCGCCTCGCTGAACGTGACCGGCGAATGGGACGAGGCCGGCCGGATGGTGAGCGTGGTGGGCGGCCGGACATACCACTGGACGGTCTACCGCACGGACCTCCGGGCCGGCCAAACGGTGACGGTCCCGCCCGGCAACCGGTGGGGCGTGGCCGTCCTGGCCCGCGAGATTCGCGGACTCTCGAAAGCAACGGCCCGTCCCGGCGAAGGCCCTCCCCTGCCGACGGACCTGGCGGACGCCCACGAAGCCGAACGCGGCGCGTGGGCGCGGCCGGCCCTGGCCGACGAGACACGCCGTCGCTGGCACGAACTCGCCCGCGGGCTCGGCGACCGGAAGTGGTTCAAGCGAATCGGCGGCGAGGCGTATCACCCCGCGGCCCTCATCCGTGAGGACGACCGCGACCCCGTGGACGTTCTGCTCCGCCGTTCGGCCGCCCTGCTCCACCGCCTGCGGGAGATGCCGGGGGCGCCGGACCTTTCGGAAGCCGCCGACGAACTCGCCGACCTGCAGCGCCGCGCGGCCGGCATCGACCCCGCCAAAACGCCCGAACGGTACCGCCTGTTCCACGAGGCGATGCGCCTGAGGCGGCGCATCGCCCTGGCGAACCCCCTGCTCGACTTCGACCGCATCCTGTTCATCCAGCGCCGCGACGCCGGCGGGCCGTTCCACATGTGCGATCAGTATTACGGCTGCAACGCCCGCCCGGGCGGCGGGCTGTTCGTCCTGGACGACGCCTTCGGCCCGGAGCCGCGCCTGCGGAACCTCCTCGCCGACGCGACCGTCGAGAACGGCCGCCTGGAGGGCCGGCGGCTGGAGGGCGGCTCGTTCCTCTCCCCCGAACTCGCCTTCGACGGCCGGACCGTCTACTTCGCCTGGACCCAGGCCGAGGCCGAGAAAACATATACCTGGACCCCCGAGTGCTGCTACCACGTCTTCAAGGTGAACGCGGACGGGTCGAACCTCCGGCAACTGACCGACGGCCCGTGGGACGACTTCGACCCGTGCGTCCTGCCGTCCGGACGGGTCGCCTTCATCAGCCTCCGCCGAGGCGGGTACCTGCGGTGCGGCCGGCACTGCCCCACCTACACCCTGCACTCGATGGAGCCGGACGGCTCGGACATCGTCCCGCTCTCCTACCACGAGACGCACGAGTGGCACCCGAGCGTCGATCGCTTCGGCCGCATCGTCTACACGCGGTGGGACTACGTGGACCGCGACACGAACGTGGCCCATCATATCTGGACGTGTTATCCCGACGGCCGGGACCCGCGGTCGATGCACGGCAACTATCCGCTGGAGCGCGGCAGCCGGCCGTGGATGGAGATGAGCATCCGGGCGGTGCCCGGCTCGCTCCGGTACATCGCCACCACGGGCGCCCACCACGGGCACGCGTTCGGGTCGCTCGTGCTGATCGACCAGTCGCACGAGGACGACCGGGCGATGTCGCAACTCGCGCGCCTGACCCCCGAGGTCCGTTTCCCGGAGGCCGAAGGCGACATCCGCCGCCACATGATCTTTGCCACCCCGTGGCCCCTCTCGGAGGACTTCTGGCTCTGCGCCTACGACCCGGCGGCGAAGCGGCACGGCCTGTACCTGGCCGACGCCTTCGGCAACCGGACGCTTCTGTATCGCCATGAGTCGGTCCCGTCGCTGAGCCCGATCCCGCTGCGGCCGCGGCCCCGCCCGCCCGTCATCCCGACCGAGACCGCGCAGACGGTCCGCGGCAAACGGACATTCGGCAAGCGCCCGGCCACCGTCGCCGTCATGGACATGTACGACAGCGATTTCCAGTGGCCCGAGGGGGCGAAGGTCGACCGCCTCCGCATCGTCCAACTTCTGCCCAAGAGCACCCCGCCGCCGGACAAACCCCGCATCGGCGTGGCCCGGCAGTCCAACGCGCGGGCGTCGCTCGGCACGGTGCCGGTCGAGGCGGACGGCAGCGTCCATTTCGAAGCGCCGGTCGGCGTGCCCATCTACTTTCAGGCGCTCGACGAGAAGGGGATGGCCATCCAGTCGATGCGGTCCGTCACGTATGTGCACCCCGGCGAGCGGCTCGTCTGCCAGGGCTGCCACGAGCCGAAACGGCGGCAGCGCCGGCCCACCGGCCCGCTGCCCGTGGCGCTGCGGCGGGGGCCCTCGCCGCTCGAGCCGGAGGCCGAGGGCTCCAACCCGTTCAACTACGTGCGGCTGGTCCAGCCCGTCCTCGACCGGCACTGCGTGGCGTGCCACGAAAAGGAAGACGCCCTGGACCTGGCCGGCGCCCCCGGCGCGAAGCACGGCTGGACGCGATCGTATGCGAACCTTGCCGAGGCGTTCGGCTTCTACTTCCACGTCTACAACGGGTCGATCAACGCGGGCGCGCACGGCGGCAGCCGGACCGTGCCGGGCAGGTTCGGGGCGCGGGCGTCGCGGCTGCTGGAGTACCTCGGCCCGGCCCATTACGGCGTGGACCTGCCGCCGGAGGCCCTGCGGCGCGTCACCCTGTGGCTGGACCTGAACAGCGAGTTCTACGGCGCCTACGAGAAGACGGAGGCCCAGGCCCGCGGCGAGGTGGTTGAGCCGATCTTGGAGTGAGTCGCCCCGCGACTTAGAGCCTATCCGAATCACCCCTCGTCGGCCCGAGGCCGAGCGAGGCGGCCGCAGGCAAGGAGGGCGAAGCAGGCAACCCGTCTCCGGGTTGGCGATGCAGCCCGACGCCGGCTACGGTCGCCGCAGCCAGAGGGTGATTCGGATAGGCTCTTACGCTGCAAGCCGCAGGCCACAGGTTTTAAGCCAACCAACCACGCCGGCGGCGCGATCCTCGCAGTGCGGATGAGGATACCCCCGCGCTTATGCACGCGGCTCGAACAGCGCCGGGCTCGACGGGCGCGCCGCCGTTGGCTCGCAGCCCGCGGCTTCGTTTACTGCGTCAGCCAGTAGAACCCGCCGATCATTGCCCCCACGAGCACCCACCCTATCACGAAACCGATGACGGAGGTGCGCGTCGGCACGGGAATCTCCAGGCCGCCCCATTCCACGAGCACTCGCCGCGGCGCGGGCGTTGTACCCTCGGGCAGCGTGCACGGCTCGTCGACCTCCTCGCCCGGCGCCACGGGCGTCCGCGTGAGGGCGTAGTAGTGGTCCAGTTGGGCCTTCGGCACCGGGCGCGTCAGCAGGCTGACGAGGACGCCCGCCAGCGTGCCGGCCCCCAGGTAGGCGACCATCTGCCACGGCAGGACCATCTCGGCGACGCCCGACTCCGTGCGGCGAACCAGGCCGAGCGTCAGGTTCACGCCCGTGCCCTCCAGCGCCTCCATCAGCCCCGTGGCGTACGAGACGACGAGCAGGACGGCGAAGCCGACGAGCGTGGCGGCCCAGGCGCCGGCCGTGGTCGTCCGCCGCCAGAACAGGCCCAGCCAGAAGGCGATGCCGATGGTCGGCGAGATCTTCCAGAACCACTCCAGACCACGCACGACGTTCGGCAGCATGAACGCCACCAGCACGCCGCCCGCGACAACGGCCAAAGCCACGACGCGGCCGACGCCCAAGTAATGCCGATCCGCCTTGCCCGGCCTCAGGGGCCTGTAGATGTTCTCCGTGAAGAGGGCCGACGAGGCGATCATGAACGAGTCGCACGAACTCATCACGCTCGCGAGCAGCGCCGCCAGAAACACGCCCAGCAGGCCGGGCAGGATGCGCGGCAGGAAGTCGGCCGCCATCACGCCGTACACCTCGTCCGGATTCACCTTCGTCCCGGCCAGGTACGCCACGCCCGCCAGACCCGTCAGGCACCACGCCATCGTGCAGATGCGTTTGACGAAGTTGCCGCCCATCCATCCGACGCGGCCTTCCATTTCGGTCTTGCCGGCGGCGCAGTTCCCCATCGTGTGCGGCTGGGTGACGATGCCGACGAGTCCGTTGACGGCGATCATCACGATATAGAAGGTATTGATTTCGCCCGGCGCGACGAGCGAGAACATCTTCGGGTCCGTGATCTGCTCGTGCAGCCCCGCCAGGCCGCCCACCGCGTCGAGCACGAACGGCAACAGGAGAAATGAAAAGACGACCGTCAGGATGCCTTGAATGAAATCGGTGACGATCGCGGCGCTCAGCCCGCCCGCCACGCCGTACGCCACGAACATGACGGTCATGGCGGCAATGGCGCCCCAGGCGGGGATGCCCGTGCTGGCCTCGATGACCGCCCCGCTCCCCTTCAGCATGACACCGATGCTCACACTCATCTGGAGCATGCCGACGACGGCGAAGAGGCGGGCCGTGCTGCGGTCGTAACGGGCCGCGAAAACGTCGCCCATCGTAATCGCCCGGAACCGCCGCATCACCGGCGCGATGAGCCAGTAGAACGGCGTCGCGAACAGCCACAGCCACTGGTACCAGATACCGCTCAGGCCGCTCGTGTACGTCTTCGAGGCCACGCTCACCGCCTGGTCGGAATGCGTGCCCGTCCCGAACGCGTGCGTGATCATCATGACCTTGCCGAAGCGGCGCGGCATGAAGTAGTCGCTCATCCGGTGGACGAGGCGTGCGGCGTAGATGCCCAGGCCCGTGATAAGCACCAGGTACAGGACGAGGCAGACGATGTCGGCGGCGGCCATGCAGTGCCCTCGCGTTAGTGCCTGTCAGAACAGGGGTGCCACGGGCTGCTTGTCAGCCAGTGTTCCCCCGGCGGTCGGAGCGCACGGGCGGGCAAGCCGCCAGTGGCACCTTCGGGTCCGGCTCCTGATTGTAGGAGTCGGGCCGCGGGTCGCAAGCGCTTCCCGCGAGAGGACGGGGCTTTGGCTGGACCCTTGACATTGTGCCCCATCCCCTGCACCCTGAATAGGTGAACCGGCGCCGGTGCGGCGCACCGGCGGCAGGAGAAACTCCCGTGCCGACCGACCGCCTGAACATCAAGGCCTACCCGGAGATCGACGGCGCCCGCATGGTGCTGGGCTTCTCGGGTTGGATGGACGGGGGCGACGTCTCGACCGGCTGCGTGAAGTACCTGTCCGAGAAACTCGGCGCCCGGCCGCTGGCCGAGATCGAGCCGCGGGGATTCTACATCTATAACTTCCCCGGGTCGATGGAGATCTCGGCCCTGTTCCGCCCCCACTGCGAGATCACCGACGGCATCGTCCACGCCTACGACCCGCCCGCCAACCGGTTCCGGTACGACGACGGGAACCGCCTGATCCTGTTCCGCGGCAAGGAGCCGAACCTGGCGTGGGAAGCGTTTGCCGACTGCCTCTTCGGCCTGGGCGAGGCCTTTCGCATCCGGACCGTCTACTTCGTCGGCTCCTACGCCGGCGTCGTGCCGCACACCCGCGACCCCCGCCTGTACGCCTCGGTCTCGGACCCGGAGATGAAAGCCGAACTGGAGCCGCACGGCTTCCGCTTCACCGACTACGAGGGCCCGGCCCATTTCGCCACGTACCTGACGCACGCGGCGGCGGACCGCGGCATCAAGATGGCCACGCTGGTGGCCGAGATCCCCGCCTACATCCAGGGCACCAACCCCCGGTGCATCGAGGCGGTGGCACGCACGCTCGCCGGCATCCTGGGCATCCAGATCAATACCGACGACCTGCGCCAGACGAGCGACGGCTTCGAGGCCAAGGTCAACGAGGCCATCGCCGAGAAGGACGACCTCGCCGAGATGATCCAGAAAATGGAAGCCCAGTACGACAGCGAGATGTTCGAAACCCAGATGGGCGACCTGAAGGACTGGCTCGAGGACCGGGGCATTCGGCTGGACTGAC